>NZ_BAAHXT010000004.1:0-329916 GCF_054657935.1 Spirochaeta dissipatitropha
ATTTATTCTCTTCTTCCAATATTAAACAATCCATTAGTTCTTACAGGATATATTTTGTCATCATACATTTTAAGTAGTTTTAAACTTATTTCTTTATCTAAATTCAATATTTTTTCATAAATAAAAACAGAGTATTTTAATACATCAACATCATAATTAAATTCAAATCTAGTAATGTCTCTTTCATTGGGATTTATGGGTAGTTTTCCGTAAATAAACCATTTGTTTTTTAGCTTTATTGCTTCAATCGATAACACAGTATCAACTGGAGTATAATGAATAAAACAATCCCTATAATCCTTCATTTTCGAAACCCAACCATCCTTTTCAGAATTTAGAAAACTGATAATTCCATAAGTATCATTTTTATTCTTACAAGCTTTATTAAAATTCGGTGGTAATTGTTCCTTAAATGCTGTACTTAATATTCTTGCCGTTATGTCCAAAGAAATATTAGCTGATGATAACAAGGATTCAAATTCCCAATACATTACTTTCGTTTTAATATTAGACAACGCCATTCCATTTAGTTTAGATTTTTTTAATTTCCCATATTCTTCACACGTAAGATTGCAATTTGATACATCAGGTAGTTCAGCATCATGGTTATTTAATCTATTGGTAAATTCTTTATGAGCTTCAACATAAATTGCGTGAACATTACCAAGTCGATATACAAAACATTCTAAATGGTGTCTAAATATTCTTGGATATTCTCGTAGAAACCAACAAATCTCATTATATTGATCATCATTCCTTTTTTCTAATTCAAACCTAATTTTATTCAAAGATAATACTATATCTGGTGATCTATTAATAATATTTAATGGTTGAATCGCTTGTATAGTTTTCATTTCTTTCTCTTCTGCCCGAAGGGTCAATCTAACATATTTGCTTGCAAGATTCTAATAAAAAAAATCAATTTGTCATTTCTCATTATGGTGAAGGAATATAAGCTATTTCAACATCAGTAAATGTTGTAAGAATGCAATCATCAGTGCAAATACGGGCAGAATAATAGAAATCTTCTGCTTATTACTACCAAGCCCAGTAGAATATGTTTTCGACACGGACGATCTCTTAATCAGCTCGCCCTTAAGCTGGCGCGATTTTTTGGCCGGCGAAAGCCGGAAACAACAAAAATCATGACATTAGGCGAGTGTATTTAATGTACTTGTTATCCTGCTTTTATTATAGTTATAAACTCTTCTGCATCCACAATAGTAATAGTATTTGATCGAAAATCTTTTTTATTTCTTGTGATAATAAATTCTACATTTTGTTTTTCAGCTATTACAATATGCAAATCGTCCTCAAAATCTTTATATCTATTGGCTAGTGCAGATTTAATTATTTGGATATTATATAATAACAATTGGCTAATGTTAATGGAGAAATAAATCTTAATATTGTATCATTTTGCATGCTTCTCAAATAAATAATTTTTCTTTGTATTATCAATTTCAGTATTATATTTTATTATATCTTTATACTTTTTTGTAATAGACGAGTAATTGTCTTCTTGCAGGGCATAATTCTCTTTAACCAAATACATTTTGTATAGTTTTTCAGCTAAATCACTGACTGATTGGTTATGGATAGAGGCATATATTTTTATTCTTTCAATAACGTCTTTGTCTAATCTTAAAGTTAGTTTTGTGTCCATATAGGCCTCCGTGACGTATATAAATTAAATATCCGTCATATTAGCATCATCGTCAATTAATTTATAATCAAGATAATCACCAAGAGTGAATACATAAATTCCGTTTGAGTTGTAAATTTACCCTTCCGGATGAAATTATCTGTTGTAATACCTGGTAGGGGGAATAGTGAATAACTATCTGGATCAATTCAGGTTGTATATTGCTGACTCATTGGGTCTTGGCAATAAAATAGCCGAGTATTCCTGCAATTGGGTTTCATATTATCTACGTATGGCCCCTGATCTTCCGGAGGAAAGAGAGCAGTCTATTGAGCAGTTTGCCATTGCGCTGAGTAGAAGAAAGCCGGAGACGCATGTCCAGTATGCAGTCGAAGCTCTGCAGCGTTATTTTCTGTTTATAGATCTGCTGGAGCGTTCTATAGATCCGGATACGGCTGCTGCTGACAACTGGCAACAGAGAACTGCATACCTCGAGAATCAGGTGAGGGAAGTACTCAGACTGAAGCATCGATCATACAAGACAGAAAAATCGTATATTTCCTGGCTGCATCGCTTTTTTTCATTCCTGTGTGAACACCGGGGATTCCCCGATTCACGGCAGTTTTCAGCTGCTGATCTTCGTGCATTTCTCGGGTGGCTGGCAGCTGAGCAGCATGTTGGCTCAGGAACCCAGAATCAGGCTTTCAACGCCTTGCTGGTGCTGTATCGCTCGGTAATCCAGGTGGATATTGATGGTCTCCAGTCTGCACTGCGGGCGAAACCAAAACGCAGGCTGCCGGTTGTCCTGAGTAAGCCTGAAGTTTCGACTGTGTTCTCGCTTATGTCAAACCCTTATCGTCTCATGCTACAACTTATTTATGCAGGAGGGCTCAGGCTTGAAGAATGTCTGTGTTTGAGGATCAAGGATCTGGATTTCGAGAATGCGATGTTGACTGTAAGATCCGGGAAAGGTGACAAGGATAGGCTGACTCTGTTTCCGCCTGTGCTGCATGAAGATGTACGGCATCATATAAAAAGTCAGCGTGAAATCTGGGAGCGTGATCGTCGCGAGGGAAATCCCGGTGTTGCGATTCCGCAGGCCATTGCCAGAAAATATCGTGGCGTCGACAAGGACTGGAACTGGTTCTGGTTGTTTCCGGCATCCGGGTTCTGTACCGATCCCCGTAGTTCCAGGAAGGTTCGGTGGCATATTCATCCGTCAGTGCTGCAGCGGCAGGTTCGTAAGTCCTTGCAGGATGCTGATATTTCCAGACCTGCCTCGGTTCACAGCTTCCGACATAGTTTTGCGACGCATCTTATTGAAGACGGTTACGATATCCGTACGGTGCAGGAACTGCTTGGTCATAATAATCTGAAAACTACCATGATCTATACGCATGTGGCTGTACGTAACAAACGGGGTGTTCGAAGTCCGCTGGAAGGTGTTGCTGCCTGCAGAAGAGAATCTCCGGATCGCCCTGACCTGTATTCCGGGCACAGCGGGGCAATTCTCGAAGGTATATGAGAATTGCTTCATGCTCTCTGTCTGGAGCGCACTGCTCTGTCCGGCGGACCAGGAGGCAGAGTATGCGGTACCATTTTTAACTCAGTATAGGGGATGTTTCTCATATTGCAAGAAAATGACGGGATTTTGCATGTGGTTTATAGCTTGCGGAAAATAATTATTCTGTTTTTGACTTCCTGGATTATTTGAAGCGAGAATCTGGCGGCGACATAGTCCATTGTCTGCCGGTGGAAATATGAGCTATGGCTGGGGTCGGTGGTATAGTACCATTGCCGGAACTGCGGGAGGTCCTGCCATTGCTCGGTCATGACTGCAAGTATTCCGTCCTGTTTCAGCAATTCAGTTATCTGCTGAATGTCATGTACGGGTTCATAAAAATGCTCGAAGCACTCGGTTGAGAATATAAAGTCATAGGGTCCTTGAGGTTTCTGTGGTCTGAATAACGGATCATAATCATCACAGTGCATTCCTTCCCGGCGAAGGAGTTCGGAAAGGGTGGGGCCGGGTCCGCAGCCGTAGTCGAGTCCCCGCATGCCGGTTCTGAGCCAGGCTAAGGTAGGTGTTATAATCTGCTGCAGAAATCTGACATAGCCTGGCTGTTCTATGCTGTTCTCATGGGTTCCGTAGTACGATTTTTCGGCTTCGGGGGTGAGTCTGCTGGCAGGATCTATAAATATCAACCGGCAGGTGGGGCAGAGAAAATAGCGGCGTGTGTCTTTCCCTTGTACCTGCTGTTTTTCCTGCTGATCGGCACAGAGGGGACAGCTTATATGCGGTGACTGCGGGTTCATGCGAATAGCCTGCTCATAGTTTCAAGGGCAAGTATTTCCCGTTGCAGCCAGCTTGGGCTTTCGGTGGTCGGGTCATTCAGGATTGCATTATTGGCTGTCAGTGCTTCCTCCAGACTTACCCAGCGACTGACAAAGCCGAGTTCCTGTTCATATTTTTCCAGCTCAGGCTGAACGGTTCTGCTGCTGATGCTGCAGCTGTAGTAGGCTGATTTCATGACAAAGGCGGTGTCTGAGCTTTCACGAGCCTGGCTGAACTCTTCTATTACAAGCAGCTTTGGTCCGATTTCGGTGGTTATGCAGCCGCATTCTTCCTGTAGTTCACGGCTGAGAGCGCTGGCAGCATCCTCTCCGTATTCGATGCCACCACCGGGGAACTTGTAGTCACCTATCTGCTCTGAATACACCATAAGAAAGTTTTTTCCCTGGTGAATTACTGCCCGCACTGCACAGCGTTCGACACGTTTTCTGAGTTGTACAGCAACGGGATTGTGAATTATGTTCAGACAGTGGGAGTGTTCTTTCATGTCAGATGTATAATAGCATATACTGCGGGGTATCTAAAGGAAAACATACAGTGTGTTGTCTGTTCTCTCCTGTATCAGGGTATATTAGAAAATCAATAATAAAAATATTAAGATATTGTTGTGCCGTTTTTCGGAATCCCGTACTATAATGCCCCTGTACAGATCAGATATTTTGCGGAGGAATCATGTTTCAACTGAGTGTACGCAGGTTTTCCTGGCTTATTCAGCAGATAATGAGGGCGGATTTATTTTTCAGCCGTTATAGGGATATTAACAGGAAACAGGCAGAAGATGCTATGAAAAATGGCGGGCTGCTGCTTGTCTGGCACCAGAATTTATGGGTGGTAATACTGCAGTGGCGGAAGTCGGGCTATACTGCATTGGCTGGAATCAGTCGTGAGGGCCAGATTATCGGTCAGACTCTGGAGCGGATGCAATGGGATGTAGTACGGGGATCCAGTACAGATAATTCAGTGAGCTCGATGCGGAGTATTATCAATCTTCTGAAGAAACAGAAGATTGTTGCTATTACCCCTGACGGGCCAAGCGGCCCTCCATACAAGACCAAGCTGGGGCCGATTCTCATGCAGCAGCTGACTGGAGTTCCAATCATTCCGGTAGGGGTTCATTCTACGGTGAATTATACCAGCAGGAAGGCCTGGGACAGCTCGATTGTTCCTTTGCCCTTCAGCCGGGTTACCTTTTATTACGGTGAGCCGATAACTGGTCTGGCCGGCATGGATCGTGAAGATGCTGCTGAACTGGTTAACAAGGCGATGGAGGATGCCAGCAGGAAGGCGCGCTGGGCCAGATAGTGACTGGACTGATTGGGTCCGGTTACGTTACCGGACCCAATGATTGCAGTGGCTCAGGCTATGCTGCGAGCCCAGTCCCTGACTTCCTGGCAGTCCCGGATGTCTGCTGGTGTCTGCTTGGAAATACCGAACAGCAACCGGGCTGCTCCTGGCATCTGCTTGTCTATTCTTCCCTTGAAGTGAACGGTTCCGGCTGCTCCATACTGGTTGGCGAGGGTATCCATGCCCTTGGTCACCACGTTGTGCCAGAATTTCCGCCCACTGTGCATGACATAGCCGACACTGTACAGGTAGACCTTCCGGCTGCCGAGTTCGCTGGCATAGCTTTCCAGAAAGGTTTTTCCTTCTTCTGCCCAGTTCATTCCATGGATCGGTGCGCCGATTATCAGACTGTCAAAACCTTCAAAATCGGCGGCTGAGTGAATGTCGCTGATTGCACGGATGCTGCAGCTGTGCCCCTTTGCTTTCAGTTCCTCACAGATAAGTCCTGCTGCTTCTTCGCTGCTGCCTGTCTTGCTGTAGTAGGCAATTAATGTGTTTTCCATGTGTTCCTTTTCAATCGCGGATTGCGATAGCTTCAATTTCTATTCCGGCATTCTTCGGGAGTGCGGCGACTGCGTATGCGGCCCGTGCCGGGTAGGGTTCCTGCACGTATTCTGCATAGACTTCGTTTACTGCTGCAAAATCGTTGATGTCTGTCAGCAGTATGGTACATTTTACCAGATCTCCCCAGCAGAAGCCTGCGCGGGTCAGTATGCGTCCTATGTTCTCCAGAGCCTGTCGGGTCTGTACCTGGATGCCACCCGTCACAAGTTCGCCGCTTTCAAAGTCGAGCGGTATCTGTCCGGACACAAACAGCTGATTTCCGACCTGTACGGCGGGAGAGTACGGGCCGATTGCTGCATTATCCAGGGATATTACTTGTCGTAAACTCATGTTTTCAGTACTCCTTTAGATAGTGTATATTGTTCAGATAGTATCATGAGAGGAGCAAACCGTGAAGACTCGCTACAGCTATGTTATAGTCGGTGCTGGCGCTGCTGGAACTGCAGCAGCCCGCGCTATCCGCCAGGAAGATCCGCAGGCGCCGCTGCTGGTAATCAGCAATGAGGATCGCTTTCCGTATCATCGCACCCAGTTATCCAAGAATCTGGTCCATGGATTTGAACGCGATCAGTTTGCGCTTGAGGATGCAGGTTTCTGGGAACCGGCTGGTATCGATCTGCTGACAGATGTACAGGTAATCGGTATTGATCCCGAGACAAAAACACTGGCTTTGAGTAACGGTTCGGAGTTCTCCTATGAACGCTTGCTGCTGGCGACCGGCGGCCGTCCGAGGCTTTCCTCCCGTTACGGCATAGATACCGACGAGCTGACTGTTTTGCGTACCGCAGAGGAGGCCGAGGCTCTTATACTGACTGCATCCTCGGCTACTTCGGCTGTTGTGGCAGGTGATGGTGTTCTGGCTGTGGAGCTTGCTGATCAGCTTGCGCAGCGCGGTCTGCAGGTGGTTCTCGGGACTCGTGGCACGAGACTTATGCAGAAGCGTTTGAGTCCGCGGGCATCTGAACTGCTGCAGCAGGAACTAAGCGCACTCGAAATCAAGCTGGTGATGCAAAGCGAACTGGTCCGGGTTGAACAGAACCGCCCGGGTGTTCCGCTTCCCAAGCTTTCCGTAAGTCTCGGCGGCGGGGTGAGCCATGGTGAGGGTGAATTCCATGCCGATATTGTGGCGGTAGCCTATGGTATTGAGCCGGATGTCAGTCTGGCATCGGATGCTGGCATCGAGACAGATCGCGGTATTCAGGTTAATAAATACCTCGAGACTTCCGTTTCAGATATCTATGCTGCTGGTGACTGTGCGCAGCATCCTGACGGCAGTCTGACGGGTGTCTGGCGTGCTGCAGATGCCCAGGGTACACTGGCAGCCCGCAATATGATTGCAGATAGCAACCACGACCAGTCCGGACGCAAAGCCTGGGACAATCCGGTTTTCCGCCTGAAGTTTACTGCGAACGGAAAGCTGTTCTGTACGGTTAACGTTCCACAGAACCCTGCTGCATTCCAGCTGCATGAGGTCGAGCAAAACGGCATATACCAGGCCTGGTATGTACAGGATGGTATCGTGAAAGGCAGTGTTTCGGTTGGTGATCCGGATCGTATGCAGGACTATGAAGATGCGGTCCGTTATGAGCTTTCTCTGGATGATGCCTTGAAGAAGCTTGCCGTTTCCTGAGCAAAATCAGTATGTTTTGAGGAAGGAACATAAAGGAGATTATTATGGCTTTTACGACACCTGATTTACCATATGCTTTCAATGCGCTCGAGCCGCATATCGACGCCCAGACCATGGAAATTCACCATGACAAGCATCATGCTGGCTATGTTGCCAAACTGAATGCTGCGGTTGAGGGAACTGAATATGCTGACTGGGATGCTGAAACCCTGGTCAAGGAAGTAAATACCCTACCGGAAAACCTGCAGACAGCGGTCCGCAACAACGGTGGCGGTCATGTGAACCATAGTCTGTTCTGGACGGTTATCGGTCCCGACGGCGGTGGTAAGCCTTCCGGTGAACTCGCGAGCAGGATAGATGCGGCCTTCGGCAGTTTCGATGCCTTCAAGGATAGCTTTGCGGCAGCAGCAGCTGGCCGTTTCGGTAGCGGCTGGGCATGGCTGGTTGTGAATCAGTCCGGTGATCTTGAGGTTACCAGCACTGCCAACCAGGATAACCCGATGACCTACCACAAGACTCCGATTCTTGGTCTGGATGTTTGGGAACATGCCTATTATCTGAAGTACCAGAATCGCCGTCCCGAATACATCAATGCCTTTTTCGAGGTGGTGAACTGGAACGAAGTGGCGAAGCGTTACGCGGCAGCCAAAAAATAAGGCGCTGGCGGCTGTCCGCGTGTCGGACTGAGTCCGCCCCATGCGTTAATTATGGGCACAGCAGAGCTGTGCGCGCAATTTCTCAAAAGACCCGGTTCTACCGGGTCTTTTTTATAATAATCTTCCCTCTGAGGATAAATTAGGGTACCCTAATAGTATGTATGTAAGTGATGCGACAATAGAGAAGATTCGGGCTGATTTTCCGATTCTGCAGCGTTTGATGCGCGGCAAGCCCCTGGTGTATCTGGACAACGGGGCGACGAGTCTGACGCCGATGCAGGTGATTGAGGCGGAGTCGAGATATTACACCGAGTACAATGCCAATATTCACCGAGGCCATTATGAATACAGCGAGCAGGCGACGGTTGCTTTTGACGAGACGCGATCGCTGCTGAAGGAATTTCTGCATGTTCCGGACGATGGTCATATAATTTTTACCAAGAGTGCGACCGAGAGCAGTAATCTGGTAGCCTACAGCTGGGCGCGGAAGTTTCTGAAACCGGGGGATGTGGTGGTGACGACCGAGCTTGAGCACCACGCGAATCTGGTGCCCTGGCAGGCGGCGGTGCAGGCGACGGGGGCTGAACTGCGTTTTATTCCCCTGACGGCGTCGGGTGAGCTGGATATTTCCGATCTCGATTCCTTGTTTACAGATAAGGTGCGGCTGGTTGCGCTGAGTGCGATGTCGAATGTGACCGGGTATATGCCGCCGCTTGAACCGATTATTGCGGCCGCCCGTGCGGTCGGGGCGCTGGTTTTCCTGGATGGGGCGCAGCTGGTGAGTCATTATCCGGTAGATCTGCGGAAGCTGGATGTGGATTTCCTTTCTTTCAGCGCGCACAAGATGCTGGGGCCGACGGGGGTCGGGGTGCTGTATGGCCGGGAGCAGGTGCTGGATGCCATGGATCCTTTTCTGTACGGCGGTGACATGATTGAGTCGGTGTTCCGTGATTATTCTACCTATGAGCGCTTGCCGCAGAAGTTCGAGGCGGGGACGCCGAATATTGCGGGGGTGATCGGTTTCGGGGCGGCTGTTCGTTATCTGCAGGGGGTGGGCATGGAGGCGATTGCTTCTCATGAGCATCGCTTGCTGGAGATTATGCTGCGCAAGGCTGCGGAGCGGCCCTTTATGGATGTCTATGGCTGCAAGAATCCTGCCAGGAGCGGGGGGATTTTCAGCTTTAATATTAAGGGTGTGCATCCGCACGATACGGGGGCTTTGCTGGATAGTCAGGGAGTGGCAATCCGTACGGGGACTCACTGTGCCCAGCCTTTGATGCGTCACTGGAATATTCCGGGGACCTCGCGTGCGGTGGTTTACCTGTATAATACCGTTGATGATGTCGAGCGCTTTTTTACGGCAGTTGACCGGGCGCAGAGTCTGTTTGCCTGATGTACGGTAATTCCGAGCGCAGCCGTAAGCTGATGGAGCGGTACCGGAATCCGCAGTTTGCCTGCCAGGGGAGTGAGGTCGACAGCGCCGTGGCTGCGGGGCTGAATTCGAGGCCGGCTTCGGGGGCTGTCGCTGCGGGGGCTGGATCTGCTTCGGCGGTCAATGAGCGCTGTGGGGACTCCGTAAAGCTACATGCAAGGTGGGAAGGTGAGGGGGCTGACCGTCGTCTGGCGGATCTCTGTCACGAGACCGAGGGCTGCAGTATCTGCCGGGTTTCGGCAGATATTATGTGTGCTGCGGCTATCGGGCTTGGCCCGGATGAACTGCGCTTGCTGGCCGACAGTGCCGAGGAATGGCTGCTGGGCTCGCGGGATGTTCCGCCGGCCATGGATCTGGATCTTCTGCAGGAAATGCGGACCAGCAGGGCCAGGGCGCGCTGTTTTCTGCTGCCCTGGGAGGCCCTGGCCAGGATCTGCTGATTGTTCCTGCTGATTCCGGCCCTTAGTCCCTGTCCAGCGGGACTTTTCTGAGGCGCAGGCTGTTATAAACTACATTCAGTGAACTGAGACTCATGGCGGCTGCTCCAATCATGGGGTGCAGCAGTCCGAGCATTGCTACGGGCACTGCGGCGACATTATACATCCATGCCCAGAAGTAGTTCTCCTTGATTTTCCTGAATATTGCCCGTGACAGTCGTATGGCGTGTACCAGGTTCTCGAGGTCACCGCGGACCAGGGTGACATCGGCGGCTTCGATTGCGATATCAGTACCGGTTCCAATGGCTATGCCGACGTTGGCTTGTTTGAGAGCCGGGGCGTCATTTATGCCGTCACCAACCATGGCCACGTAATCGTGGGTCTGCTGCAATCTGGTAATTTCGTTGACCTTGCCGTCAGGCAGGACTTCGGCAATTACCTGACTGATTCCGGCCTGGGCTGCGATTGCATGCGCTGTTCGCTGATTGTCGCCGGTGATCATGACGGTAGAAATTCCCATTGCCTCAAGCTCTGCGATTGCCCTGGCTGAATCCTCTTTTATGGGGTCAGCAATGGCGATTATGCCGAGAATGCGGCCGGCTCTGGCAATAATTACCGCGGTTTTGGCTTCATTTTCGAGCCGCTGCATGTCCTGCTCGAGGCTGCTGGGGTCCATTCCCTGGCTGTTCATGAGTTTTCTGGTTCCTGCCAGAATGATCTGACCCTCAGTTGTTCCCTGTACTCCGGCACCGCTGATTGCTTCGAAATCCTGTACCTGCTCGGGCTTTATGCCACGGGATTCAGCTTCCTTGATTATTGCATGTGCCAGGGGGTGCTCACTGGCGTGCTCTATGCTGGCTGCTGCCTGCAGAATATCTGATTCACTGGCTCCCGGAGAGGGGATAATATCGGTTACCGCGGGCTTTCCTTTGGTAATGGTACCTGTTTTGTCGAAGGCAATTATAGATATCGATTTAAGGGTCTGAACGGCTTCACCGTTGCGGATCAGGATTCCGTTTTCAGCACCGACTCCGCTGCCGACCATGAGGGCCGTGGGGGTTCCAAGACCAAGGGCACAGGGGCAGGCGATTACCAGCACTGCGGTTGAAGTGACGAAGGCCAGGGTGAGACGGCCGGCTTCAGGGTTAACCCAGGGCAGGAATCCTGCTCCCCAGTTCATGATCGCCAGGTGGAATTCAGGGAAAATCAGAAAGCTTGTAAAGGTCAGGGCGGTCAGGCCTAAAATGACGGGGACAAAATAGCCGGTTACGCGGTCAGCAAACTCCTGTATTGGAACCTTGCTTCCCTGGCATTCCTCGACCAGACGGATAACCTGGGAGAGGAAGCTGTCATCGCCGGTTTTACTGACCCGTACCTGAATACTGCCGTTCTGATTGACGGTAGCACCGATCACCTGGTCGCCGACCTGTTTTTTTACCGGTACCGATTCGCCGGTTGCCATGCTTTCGTCTATTGTGCTGCTGCCGCTTACAATTTCTCCGTCTCCGGGGATTTTTTCACCGGGGCGGATCAGCATTATGTCACCGACGGCAAGGTCGGCAACATCGATTTCTTTTTCTACGGATGTGCTGCCGTCCGGACCGGATACAAGAATCCGGGCGGTTTTGGCTCCAAGCTCGAGGAGTTTCTTGATTGCCTGTGAGGCGCGGCCCTTGGCGCGGACTTCCAGGTATTTCCCGATCAAATGGAATGTCATAATTGTGGCGGCCATTTCAATGAAAGTCTGTATGGGAAAGAAGAAGCCAGTGAGCCCAATAAAGAAGGGAGGCAGGGAGCCGAGTGAGACCAGCACGTCCATATTCGGTCGGCCACTCCGCATGGCGGCAAATGCTCCCTTGTGCACGTGAAATCCTGCCCATAGGACGACCGGAGCTGCCAGAATTGCAGTTATGACGAGGTAGCCGGGAATAGCCTGTATAAACATGTGAACTATCATGAGCAGCATTATGCTCGAGCTCAGGCTTGCCGAAACGATGAGTCGCATGCGTACCTGGCGGGCACGCTTCAGATCCTCTTCTTCCTGCTTCTGACTGTTGGCTTCTGTCAGCGTATAGCCGGCCCTGGCGACAGCCTTCTTGAGGTCTGACAGGCGTACCTGGCCCGGGTCAAAGCTTATACTTACCTTTTCACTGGCCAGGTTCACATTGGCCTGCTGAACACCGCTGCTGCTGTTCAATGCCTTTTCGACACTGCTTGAGCAGCTGGCACAGGTCATGCCCTGCACGTTCAGGGTGATTTTTTCTATGTTAATCGGATGATCCATACGTCCTCCTGTATCTTCTACCTAAAGGTAATATACCCCCTGGGGGTATGTCAAGGAGGAATTACGTATTTTCGGCTGTGAGCCCTTAATTATCCGATTCTATTGATTTACTGCCGACGTGGCGCATGCCGGTATTTTCGTCTGTAGTGACAGTGTGTTCCGTATTCATGCTCCCGGCATTCAGGCTTTCTGCTCGTCTGCGGTGCAGATTGCGAAGATACTGACCGCCGCCGATGGCTGCTGCAGCGATGGCTGCTCCGGCCGGGTGGATGTTTCCACCGCTGACCCAGCTGATTGCACTGCTGCCGGCAAGTACCAGTATGCATCCGCTGAACCAGAGTGCTGCGCGTCCCTGTTTGAGGTAGGCAATACCGGCTAGTCCGAAGAGTGACATAAGCAGGGAGAGTGCACTGCCTGGTTCGGTTCTGTTTGCCTGTTGACCATGCTGAAGAGAAACCCACAGCATTGAGGCCAGAGAACCGCCGATAATAAGCATGTTCCAGGTAAAAATAATAGATCCGCCAATGTAGAGGGCTTCAGTTAATCCTGCACCGCCGAGCAGGCGGGTAATAAAAAATATGGTTCCGATTATTATTCCAGTCATTAGCTGCAGTATAACATGTTTCGGATGGGCTGCTAGGACTGGTCGCTGTAGAGCAGTCCCAGTCGTATTTTTTCTGCAATGATTCGCGCATTTGCTTCAATGAGCCGTTCCCTGCGGAGCTCACCGGATTTCACTGCCTCAATAATCGACTGATGAATGAGGTCATATCTGCTCCCCATGGCAAGCAGCATGTCTGCACCGGCGGCGAGTGCCAGAACGGCTGTTTGTTCCGGTGCATAGCGAAGCGTCATACCGCGCATATACAGATCATCGGTAATAATGAGTCCGGAGAAGCCGATTTTTTTTCGCAGAAGATCCTGAATTACCGTCGCTGATATTGTTGCCGGCAGTTCCGGGTCAATGTCCGGAACCATGACATGTGCGGTCATTATTGCCGGCAGTTCAAGTTCGCGTACTGCCCGGGAGAAGGCGACCAGTTCTGTCTGCAAGGGATCGTTCATGGGTTCGCTGATTACAGGCAGCACATAATGGGGGTCTCCATCACCGCTGCCTGGAAAATGCTTTCCGACAGCGCTTACCCTTGTCTGCTGCATGGCGGTAATCATTGCGCCAGCTCTTTTATAGACTTCCTGTGGATCATGTGAGTATGAGCGGTAGCGCAGAAATTCCTGGTTTTCCTCGGTCAGGGGCTCAAGAATCGGAGCAAAATTCATATTGAATCCCAGGGAGCGGATTTTTTCCATGGACTCAAGATAGAGTGTGTGCAGTTCTTCATGACTGTACAAGTCGGTTTCAGAAGCATTGGGCAGGTTGTCGATAATACCCCGCAGGCGGAATACCGTACCACCTTCATGATCAATAGAGATAAACAGGGGAAAGGCACCTGCCGCAGCTGAAGCTTCCTGCAGTTCCCTGGTGTAGGACATGAGTTCATCTGCATTGCCGGGTATGTTGTAGCCGAGGAAAATGACTCCTCCGACGGGAATGGCTGCGAGTCCTGTTTTGAAGCTCTCGCTGGCGGATCGGCTGAAACCAGGGCTGACGATAAGGGGCTGGGCGGCCAGTTCCGGCAGGCTCATGTCTTCCACCAGCTGCTGGGCATGAGCGTTCAAACTAAGAGGGCCGTATTCAATCGGACTCGAATACAGAGGGAAATGGAGTTCGGTATTTTGCGGAGATGAACTCAATGGATTTTCTGGGTTCTCACTGCAGCCTGAGAGCGATGTGAATAGCAGACATAAAAATAAGTATAGGTAATTCTTGCACACAGCGTCTAAAATACATGCTTGCTTGATTTCTTGCAATATAATGTCTTTCCTTGCCTGGTCAGCTTGTGTACATTGAGCATATGAAGAAATATACTTTCGGCTTTCCTGCTTTTCTTTTACTGTGTGTCCTGCCGTTTTCCGTTTCTGGCTTGTCCAGGCAAGCTTTTCCGACTTCGCTTCCCGTATATCCGGAGTTGAACTCCATAGACTGGATGATTACCAATGGGGAATTCGACTCTGCAATTGCTGAACTTCGTGCTCTGTATGATTCCGGGCAGGAAACTGTACCGCTATTTGAAATCAGCTGGCGTTTGGCGCAGGCCCACATCTTTTCTGCGGAGGATGTACTTACGCGGACTAAGAACAGGGAGGAGGCTTCCCGTCGCTTTGACGAGGGTGAGTTCTGGATCCGTCGGACAATCGAACTGAATCCGGATGACCACATCGGATATTTCTGGACTGCTGCCCTGATCGGTCAGCGGGGTATGATGGATGGTGCTCTCTCATCTCTGCGCGGCGCAGGTGACATGCGTACTAATCTTCAGACTGCAGCGGCCTTGAATCCCCATGCAGCCCATGTCTATTATACGGCCTCTATTTTATACCTTGCCTTACCCAGGCTGATTTCTTTTGGTGACCGTGATGCAGCAGTTAATTTTGCCAGGGCTGGGGTGGATCTGCAGCTACGGGTATATGAACTGGGCGGAATAGTCCAGATCAAGGAAGATTTTTATCTGCAGCTGGCACGTTCACTCTGGGACAGAAACTGGAATCACCGCCGCAGGGATCGTGAGCGGACGGCTAAAATCAACAGTATAGAGTCACATGAGCATCCTTTTGACAGGGCAATGCGCTATGAGGCCAGAATAGAGCTTCGTCCACTTTCGGACCGGGAGGAGGCTCTGGAAATTCTCAGGCAGGTGGAGACCAGGCTGGCTGGCCGGGAGCTGAACTACAGTGATCAGCGGGACTGGGATGAACTGCAGAGTCTGAAGGCTGAGTGGCAATAAGCACAGCGGCTGCCCGTGCTTGTCGGCTGCCGCCTGCAAGAAGCGGCCGCCTGAACAAGCTGCCGCCGCTGGCAAACCAACGGCTCGAAATCAGGAAGAAATCAGGAGGGCAGATTGGCCTTGATCAGCTCGAACGACTTCTGTGAAAGCTCGGATGTATCCATTTCAGCTACGGCTTCCCTGCTGATTTCCGGCAGGACGCGTACCTGTATATGGGTTCTCTTGCGCATAATGAAGCTTTTTTTCGGCATGGATGTATAGGAGCCGTCAATTACAACAGGGATAATTGGTACACCGGCTTTCTTTGCAATTACGAAGGCGCCTTCCTTGAACTCCTGTATATTGCCATCCGGAGTGCGGGTACCTTCAGGAAATATAACTACCGAGCTGCCATTCTTGAGGGTTTTTATTGCGGTCTTCAGCATTTCAAACTGGCTGCGGCGATCGCTACGGTTCAGGGAGATGTAGCTGTTCAGCCGCATGTGCCAGCCAAATACAGGAATCGAGAACAATTCCTTTTTTGCCACCCACTTGAAGTGTTTGAACAGCCGGTACAGCACCAGAATATCCACAAGTGACTGGTGGTTGCTGACGATCATATATGTTTCACCCCTGCGGATGTTTTCTCTACCGCTAATGCGTATTTTCCAGAATGGATTGATCCAGGTATAGATGCTTGCCCACAGGCATGAATACTGATGAAGTAGTTTTTTCTGCCGGTCGAATGGATAGCTTACAGCCAGAAGCAGACAGGCAATTATGAATAAGGGAATGGCGATAAGTATGCAAAACAGCCAGACAAAAGATGATACGATAAGTGAAATCAAAAACTTCATGTACATTCCTCCTGAATCGTTCATATCTTCTCGATAAATACCTATTCTGTCAATTGAGGACGGTAGTCTCCTGCCGAAAAACCGGGCTCAGTCGAATGTCCCGGCTGACCTGAAGTGTTATCCGGGGCTCATTTCTTTGATTGCTGTCCAGGCGGCCTCTCCAGCTTGAGAATTCGTAATTATCATCCGGGACGGCTGTGATCTCCAGCGGAATGCCTGCAAAATAGCTGCCGCTCCAGATATGGTCTTTACTGTTCTCGGGAAATCCAGGCAGACTGGGTTCAAGATCTATGCTGTGTACCCGGATATGCCCTCCATAGACAGGGATCTCAATCTCCAGGGTATACATGCTTGAAGGATTACCGAAGCGACTGCGGAAGTAGTCAAGGATATGGCTTCGCTGAATATCCGGCCGATCACGTACAAAGTCAAGATTTGCAGCTACATGATTTTGCCAGGCATTGTGGCTGGCAGGGTAACCCCAGCGCTGAATGTGGCGATTCATTTCCTCATCGATCAAGGAAGCGGCATGCTGAATGGCTTCCGACATCTGTTCCGGCAGAAAAACAGTGTTCAGCAAATCAGCAAAACGATTGAGAAAACGGAAACGAAAACTATCGTTCTGCAGGAGTCCGGTCATAAGTGCGGTATAGTCCGGGTGACGCACGGTCATCACAGCTGCTGGTTTTCGAGCTGCTTCATCACCGAGGAGCTCGCTGTCCACTTCCTCAGAACCGTATTGCTGACGGTAGTACTCGTCTACATAGTCCTGCTGATGACGGTCATTAGCGTAATAGGTCATCATGTCATTTCTGACGAACATCAGGGCATTATCATAGTCCCAGCTGTGCCATCGCCAGCGTGTATCCAGTCCGGCTCTATCTGCTGCTTCTGTCTGCTCCCGCAGACGCCACATGGCTACATGCTTCGTCACTCCATCAGGGTCGCCGGAAAAGATCCGGCTGATGTTATAATCAATAAAACTGTCTATGTGTATCCGGCTGAGTATATGTTCATAATTTCTGGTCTGTGTCATATCACGGCGTACAACAAAGTCCAGAATTTCCCGGTAGTCCAGGTGGTCACCGGGCATACCTGCCTGCAGCTGACTTTCGTAGCCCATGGGACCTTCAAGAATAATAACATTTTCTGGATCAACATTATAACGGGCTGCGATATAATACTGATCAAAGCGTTCTCTCAGATTCTTGATCCCCCAGTACTCGCCATTGATGAAATGAATTACCGGCCGATAGTCCAGTAAATCCACTGCCAGGTGCGGTCTCAGATGAGCCTGTATGACTGCATCCTGTAGATGGCTTCTGAACATACTCTGTCCGCTGCGCAGCATAAGCCGTTTATAATCGCTGACCAGCTGATGTTCCTGATTAACTGCAGTGTCGCTGAAAAAAGGGTAATCAAAAAATCTGTCTATGTCATAGTCTTTGCGGGCATAGAGACGCAGGGATTTCATTGGGTGTGAGCGTGACCAGCCTCCATGTATGCGCATGCCGGCGTCACTCTCAACAGCCGGAAAGCCGTCCGGTTCAAAAAAAGCAAGATGTATAGGGGCTTCGATCCTTTGATGATAGTTCGCAGGGTGGCGCATCCAGTTCTCCTGGAAGGATATATTATCATCGTAAATTTTTCCTGGTACATACATCCCATCTTCATAATCGAAAAGATCACGCGGATCAGCAGCAATTGTCATAATGCCGAGTGGATAGTCATCCGCGGTGCCGGGAATGAACACGGCACTATAGACTGAACCGGCAGCTTCGCCATCCCATGCCAGGGCACGGACAACGGTGGCTCTCGGGAGATTGTCCGGAGGTTTGATCCAGAACCAGAAATCGGCTCTTGGCACCCCTGTCTGAATATCAGAAACGGCAGCTGGCAGGCCGGGTTTGTTGAAGCCGGGATCGGGAGAGATCTGCAGGGCCTCATTATAGCTGTAGGTAATGCTGCTGCGGGTTTCAAGCCGTCCGGTTTCATAATTCATAATGCGGTAGCTGCGTTGCGGGTTCACAGGATCCGGCTCAGATCCGTCGAGCGTGAAGAATATATCCACTCCGGGTCCGCTGGATAGCTTCAGCAAAAAATCATCGTCAAAAAAAGCTGATTCATGTGAGAAATGTACCGGATGATAGGCTTTCCCCAGTGAATTATCCGTTCCTGGACTGGATTCCCTGAATATGATCCAGCTGTGCTCCGGATCATCCGGATCATTTTGATCTTCCGGAATGTCAGAATTACGTCCGTAGCTGGTATTTCTGGGTATCTCCGGTACCTGTACGAAGTCAAGCAACTCCCGCCGGTCATCAGCATACAGGGATAATTCAGATCCTCTGGGTGATAGTCTGAAATCTGCGTGGATAACACCAGGGACAGTAGCCTCTGAAGTCTCACGGCCGCTGGCAGCTATCAGGAGATACGCACCGGGAAGTATCTCGGTACCCTCAGGAAATCTCCAGGGGAAAGACTGATCCTGTGAGGAGGATAAAAAAAAACCACCAACATATACCGCTTCTGTACCGGGGTTGTGGATTTCTATCCAGTCATAAAAATCTCCGTCTATTGCTACATCCCGATTAGAAGCCATCACCTCGTTGATAAGCAGCCGCCCGCTGGCGCTGCGAGGTAGTCTCTCGGGGTATCTTTCTCCAATGCGGTTCCAGTAGGGAAGCAGAAGGTCGTAGCCATATGGACCGCGGGAGGCATCGGACTGCACCGGATTATCCCGGATATCGACCGAGGCAGTCCGTCCGTTGTTTATCTCATCCTGGAGAGCGCCTCTGCGCATCAGCTCAGCCAGCACTCTCAGGTCATGCACTCCCGTATTGCGGATATTCAGTCGCATGAGTGATTCCATGCCGCTGAGCACATGTATCTGATCGCCAAGCGGCACATTGCGGAGTATGAGGGTTTCGAGTCTTGTCAGTTGCTGCAGAGGATCCAGGGAGCTTATCCCACTGTTTGAGTGCAGGTTCAGGTAACGGAGCGTTCTGAGCCGGGACAGTACGGTAATATCCTTGATACCGCTGTTCCGCAAATTCAGATATTCAAGTGAGCGCATAGCCGCGAGTGGCTCAAGGCTGCTGTTATGAAGCCTGGTTTCTCTGAGATCAAGAATCCGCAGCCCCTGTAGTTCCGATAGATAATCCAGTGTACTGATACCTGTATTCCTCAGGTGCAGTTCGCGAAGACGCTGCATGTAGCTGAAATCATTCAGGCTCCCAAGTTCCGGGTTGTGACTCAAGTCCAGACTGGTCAGCTGTGGAGGAAGATTGTCCAGGAGACTGTTGTCCTCCAGTTGAAGCTGTTCCATATTCTGAAGTGAAAGTTCCTCAAGACGACTGAGCGAGGTCAGTGGACTGAGATCATCAACCGGATTGCCCGATAAATCGAGTATTCTCAGATTGACAAGCAAATCTATCTGCTCGATGTGCTGTATGTTGCTGTTTGCAGCATCAAGGTAAGTGAGTTCACGAAGAGCTGACATAGGAATTCGCCCGTCAACTTTGCCGATAGCCCTGCGTAATGCAGTTTCCAGACCAGGGTCATGAATTCTGGCATGGTTCTCTACACGGTAGAGAAAGGAATACGCGATAGCTGTAACGGCCAGAAAAGCAGCTGCAGCAATGCAGATACGCAGTACTGGTGGTAATGCTTTTTTCTTCGGCCGGGCTTTTTTCTTTTCTTTACTGCTCATAGGTCATTCAGCTCCGTAACCAGCAAGGGGCGTACAATCTCTATACCCTGTACGTATTTGCTGTTGGATACCAGCTTGAGTCCATGCTCACGCACAATGTGCTTGAGCCAGGCAGGTTCCTGATTATTACTCGTCTTTATTTCGAGTACGATACTTTTCGGGCGGTGAGCCTTGAGTATCATAGAATCGGGAAACAGCTCGGTTGCTCTCGTGCTGCTGATGTTATGGTCAAGGGTTATCCGGATCGGTCTCCCTTCACGGCACCGGTAACCCTCACGAAGATATTGTACAAGAAGCTGCGGACGGAGACAACGGCTTCGGTACAGGCGTTCAAACTCAATGAGGACAGGGTCTGCCGGTCCAAGCCAGCTTGAATGTTTCAGAAAGTGCATATATCTCGAGTAGGGAACGAAGCTGCTGTATTTTTCCATTACAGCGCCTTTTTTGGTCTTCAGTTCGACCAGCAGCCTGGGCTCGGAATCAGCAGAATCAGTGTAACTGCGTATTCTCAGCTTGATCCTGCCGTAATTACCGTTATTGCGTTCGTGAAAAGCAGAGAAGTCAGGACTGTCATAATAAAGGCTGCGGACCAGATAGCGGCCGCCGGCAGCAAGGCTGTAGGAATCAGGAACCAGAAATGCTCTCAAGGCATTCCTGACCCGATAGGATTGTGCAAGGTCAAGATGATATTTCCGTTCAAATCTGCTGCTGATTCTCATTACATCGGCAGGGTCAGCTGTGGGCTCAGCAGTGAAACCTTGCGTACCCCCTCAACACTGTGTACATCACTGGCTATCTGCTGAATGCGGCGCTCGATTTTGACATCGAACCTGAACTCATAGGTGAGCTCCCAGCTGTCACCATCTATTTCATGACTGCGCAGCTGCACCTGTGCATCGGTATGACTTACCAGGTGATCAATTGCGCTGAAGTTATGTGGAGTACCGCCACTTATGATCAAAATATACTCATTGTGCAGCTGACGGCCGTATTTAATGTAGTGAAACAGGGTCAGCAGTAGGGTTATAAACAGGGATGCCAGAACGGTGTAGGTCCACTGCATTGTTCCGGAACCAAGACCAGCCGCAATTGACCAGAACAGGAAAACCATATCCCGCGTATCCTTGATCGGTGTGCGGAAACGAATGATTGAAAGAGATCCGACAAGACCTAATGATAAAACAAGATCTCCCTGAATAAAGAACATTACCATGGTAACAATCGGGGTAAGCAGTACCAGGGTGGACATGAAGCTGCTCTCATAGTTCATGCTTCGGTGTGTATAACGGTAGACGGTTGCCACACCAAGCCCGAGCAGGGCCGCAAGCAGCAGTGAAAAACCGAACAGCATAAGTTGATCGGCCGGAATAAGAATAACACTGATGAATCTGTGCACAGGGAACCTCTATCGACATTGTAGAGCAAGTTCCGCGATAGCTCAAGCTTTCTTGTTGTCGTGGGATGCCAGGCAGGTAAATATGAATGACTTAAACCCCGTAATATGCTTGACAAAGGATTCATGCCTGCTCCAAACTACAAGGTATGCCCGAAGCAATAACTGCTCAGATCGCTGGACTGATGCGGAACCCGGTATTCCTTTCCACTTTCTCCAGCTGGCTGACTGCTCAGATTATAAAAACATTAATAGATATCATCCGCCGGCGGACCGATTCGACGCGTGATGTTGTGGTAACCGTACTATGGAAAACCGGAGGCATGCCCTCTTCTCATTCATCAATGGTAACCTCACTTGCGCTTTCCATGGGATTCACCTATGGATTCCAGAGTCCATACTTCCTGGTAAGCTTCTTTTTCGGTTCTCTGGTCATACGTGATGCGATGGGCGTCCGTCTGGCAGCAGGCCGACAGGCCCAGGTACTCAACCGACTGGGAAATCTTCTGAAAGACCGTGATAAAATTGATTTTTCTCCTGTCAAGGAGGTGAACGGGCACACCCCGGCCGAGGTTTCTGTAGGTTGTTTTATCGGGTTCTTCATGGCAATTGCGTTCTATTTACTATAGGGGATTTTTAGTGGAAGAAAGGGGTTTCCGGGATATATCCATAGTAAAAAGACGCAGAATAAAACGCATCCTGCAGTTCCTCGGTATATTGATTACCTTGTCACTGACAATTCCGGCGCTGTATCTGCTCGCACCAGAGCCGCCCGAGAATCCTGCTGCCGGCTGGGAAGGAGCTTTTCCTTTGCTGATCCGCAGGGCCGGTATGGATGTTCCGCCGGAACAGCTTCTGCCTGCCTCTGATGACGATTTTGTGCTCAGCAGACAGAATGTCATGGTCTCTTTCACCGTGTTTGGCGGAATGGAACAGGTGTCTCTTGCAGAGCTTCCGCAACGGCTGCTGCCTGAGGATCCGAGATATGACCCCTATATGAAATCAGTTGAAAGGTTTTTCCAGTCGCCGTCACATCCAGACTGGGAGGTAGTATATTATGTCTCGGAGCTTCCCGAGCCGCAGTTCGTGCGGCATATTTCAGCTTTGCAGAGTGAATATCCTGAAGGAATTCTGTATGTCAGAAACCGCAGTCTTCCGGCATGGGTGCGTCCCTTTATTTATGTTGCAGGACTAAGCCTTCTGATTCTCAGTCTTGTCAGCTCCGGCAGGCATCGCTTCTGGGTTACATTGGCTGGCGTTCCACTGGTAGTTACGGCACATGCCGGGAATCCTGTTGTGTTCTGTAGTATTGCTGTAGCCTTCTGTATCTGGCAGCGGGGGTATATTCAGCTTGCTGAGAGATTGCGTTTCGTCCAGCACCATCCCGGCACACGATTCTCTAACCCCGGCACAAGACGGGCAATTGTGTCCGGTGTACTGCTGCTGCCTGCACTGCCTATCGGAGTCGGCTATTTCAGTGGTCAGGCCATACTTGTGGCGATTATTCTGCTCACACTGGTGCTTCAGATACTCGTAAGCATTCTCGGATTGGCATGGATTCAACTGTTGGAGCAGCGTCGGGATCATCGTATTTTTCTGCCGGTTTCAATTCGGCCGCGATACAGAATAAGGCTTGTAGAGTTTGCACCTGTGCTGCTGCTTCTCTGTGCCGGCAGCATGTTTCTGTTTATTCTCGGTGAGGGGAGAGGCAATAGTCCGGGATGGCAGGCGATGAAGATTCCTCAGCCAGTAACAGAAAGTCTCCAGGCGGAAACCGACCAAAGCCTGGAAATAGATGAACTTGTTGCAGGTATTGCCGGTCTGGCCGCACAGCAGGGACTGGTGCAGTATGGAGGAGCCGCTTTACCGGGACTTGCTGATTTTGTTGCCCACCGGGCGTATCAGACTGCATTTGCATACGGCAGGCCCTATGTATTCCCGCAGCTCGATGAATCTGTACTTCTTTCCGGCTTTCAGCGCAGCGGTTCTGGGCTTGAAATGCGTGAGGAAGTCAGATTTCAGTTTACGAACAGCTGGCTTTCCGATACAGTGCAGCAACCTTCGGGGACAATAGAGCAGCTTCTGTTGAAACAGGGGTACTCAGCGGTATTTCACAGCGAAAGGGTGGAACCGGTCTTTTTTGATGTGCCTGCGATCAGCTGGACGCTGATTCTTGCTCTTGCAGTACTGCTTTTTCACCTGCCATGGAAGGGAATTGTTTTTTTTAGCGGAATTCCACGTCTTGCAGTTGCTAAATCCAGTGCTGTCGCATAATCTGAATATGGGGGAACTTGTGAGAGGGGAAACCGATTGGTTTGGGATTGATGAAGAATAAACTAATATTTGGCACATACAATTCTCTACCGGTCGGTACTTCTGACGATGTGCTCGAGGAGCACTATCAGTCAGCATATAAACCATTCATACAGCAACTGTATACCCACAGGGAAATTCATGCCGTCGTATACTATTGCGGAATATTGCTCGACTGGCTTGCTGCCAATCATTCGGAATTTATCAATGTTCTTTCCGAAATGGTCAGTCGCCGCCAGATCGAGATAATCGGCGGCGGTTTTTACGAGCCAATTTTTACCATGATTCCAAGACAGGATCGGGTTGGTCAGATTGAGCTTATGACCACTATGATCAGAAAGCAGTTCGGCAGACGCCCGAGGGGCTGCTGGATTCCGGAGTGCGTCTGGGAACAGGGACTGACTTCGAGCCTCTGCAGCAGTGGTATGGAGTACACCTTTCTCGAGGAGTCTCAGTTCGCTCTTAGCGGCCTCCGGGGAGACAGCCTGTACAGACCAGCAATTACCGAGGACCAGGGTAAAACAGTAATCGTATTTCCCCTGCATTCGGCCGGCAAGACAGCTTTTCTGCCTGATCGTTCTCTGTTCAGCGGACTGGACAAACAGGAAAGGTTGTTTGTCCGCTTTGTACCTGGAGAAACAATCGGTCTTGAAGGCTTGAATGATGTAGTGAATGCAGTCGAGGCAGGTCAGATTCAGAGTATACTTCCCTCGCGTTATCTCCGGACCAATATCCGTCGCCAGCGAATTTATTTTCCCAGTTCGAGCTGCGAAGCCATGCAGCACTGGGCTCATGATATACAGCCGCAGCGTGAACGCCAGCAGGCCGAACAGGTGCTGCAGGAAAATGATCTCCAGAACGTATCTCTTTCCGGTGGATTCTTCAGGAACTTTCTGACGCGTTATCCAGAAGTTTCCCGGCTCTATGCCAAAATGCAGTATACCCACATCGTTGTGAATCAGATTCGTGGAGATAAGCAGAGAAAACAGGCCGCTCGTGAAGAGTTGTGGCGTGGACAACACCATTCCGCGTACTGGCATGGAAGGGGAGCAGGTGTCTACGATGCCGCCATTCGCAGCGAACTTTACCGCTCGCTGATTCAGGCAGAAAAAATGGCGCGTGAACGTGGAATTTTCAAGCCTTCAATCATCAGTCTGGATTTTGATATGGATGGCAGCGATGAGTATCTCTACCAGGGAGTCGGACTGAATGCCTATGTTCACAGCCTTGGCGGCAGCCTGTTTGAGCTTGACAGCCTGGATACCCAGCAGAATTATATTAATACCATGTCACGGCATCCTGAGGAGTATCACAAGGAAGATGCCGTTGCATACGGCTATGACGCTTACAGCAGAACAGCTTTTCTGGATCACTTTGTCGATCCTGCAGTTAATCATGAAGATTTCGAGTCAGGCAACACCGATAAATGCAGTCGCTTTCATGATAAAGCCTATGAAATGCAGGAACTTAACCGTGATCAGTTTCAGATTTCTTTTCTTATGGATGGACCGTTGTATCCGGGATCGGATCACCGAGTAGAAATCGGAAAACAGTATTCATTCACCAAAGACTCGGTACAGGTAAGTTATTCGCTTCATAACTGCGGTGACAGGTCTTTTTCTACTGTGTTTATGCCAGAGATTAATCTTTCATTTCCTGATTTGAGTACAGCCTGCCTGCGTGTGCTTGGCAGAGATTCACGGGAAAGTGAAGATATCTCCCCTGAACGGAGATTTTCCGGACGTTATACACAGGTGCAGTTCATTCATCAGCCCCTTCAACAGAATGTTATTCTTGATTTTGATGAACCTTGTGAAATATGGGGGAATCCAATGAAAACCATGTGCCGGCAGAACGGCGGAGAGATTGCTTTTTTCCAGCAGGGCTGTACGGTACTTCCCCGCTGGATCATTGAGATCCAGCCTGGTGAAAAATGGAAAACATCGGTACGGCTTCAGCTGAAAAAGAGCAAGCGATCAGGGGCTACAGATAAATAGCCCCAGTTACTGCGCTGACCAGCTCAGGTAATATTCAGCGCAGGTGATACAGTGATGAGTATATAAAAGGCATTGTTTCTGCATAATACCTGTCCCTGGCAAGAAGCAGTTCGAAAAAAGCCTCCTGGTAGTTCCCGGAAAAATACAGACTCTGACCTCTATAGAAACGTGCATAGTCCTCAAGTTCTTTTGAAATGTTACCTTTCAGATACTCTTTCAGTTTCTCCGCAGCCGCACTCCAGTTTTCCGACAAGAAATCTTCCTTGATCATCTGCTCCAGACTGGATGAGGAGTACACGGGTTCATGTTCGATTCCGAGTATATGAACTGCAGGTTCAGGAAGCGATGTCTGATATCCCCCGTTTCTGAGCAGAGTGTGCAGCTGTTCAAGCGCTTCGGGAGCTACAGGACGGGATTCTGGTATCATCTGAGGGAATCCGTCGAGGCTGAGATGCCGGGCTGCTCCACCGACAGATTGCAACCGCGGGAGCAGTCTGACCCTGGAAACTACACTTGTCTCGGGTAACCTGAAAGATGCAGTCTCGGTCTTGACTTCTGGTTCCGGTTCTGGTGCTGGTTTGGCTTCAGGTTCCGGGACTGGCTCTGGCTGTACATCCACAGGTTCTTCAGCAATGTATACCGGCTCCTGAGCCTCAATAACAATCGCTGTTTCCGTTGTATTGCTTCCGGGTATGATCTGAAGTTCATCGGAACCGACCAGATCGGCTTCAAACAATCCGTAATAATAGGCTATGCCATGAGGAGGGAAATCATAAAAAACACGCTCATCCCCGATGGAAATCAGTGTAGCAGACGCCAGCGAATCCATATCACGCAGCGGCTGAGTCGATCTGAATAAAGCCAGCCGTTTTCCCTGCTCATACGGTTCATAGCTGATTTTTATCCCTTGCTCTTCGCTTTCTTCGACCGCAATATTTTCGACAGTCCTTGAAGGTGTTTCTACCGGAATCTCGGGGACGGTTACTGTTACCGGTCTGACTGTCTGGTTCCGGAAAGGAATGAGGACAGCCAGGGGCTCACCCGAACTGCGCTCGGTAAGAACTGCGTAGTAATAGTTGCCGCTGCGTTGTGGCTTGTCGGTAAAAACCTCGCTGCCGGATGCTGTTGTTCCTGCAAGTTCCGCATATCTGAGATTGCTTTCACTTATAACCTGATGGTGTCGGTATATACGGTAATTACCGTTGTAGGCTGGGACATCCCGCCAGGTCAGCCTGACACTGTCATCACGCACAGCTACCCGAAGACTGGAAATAAACGGAAAGAAAGGTTCGTCCTGGGAGCTGCTTGTCTGCCCGGTGAGAAGGGCAGGAAGAAGACAGAAGAGGAAACCGGCTGCGACAAGGCAGCGTAATCTGAATGGTACAGCTTTCATATCCCTAACAGTATCGGTTTTTTCTGCTTCCGGGTAAAGCCTCCTTTGCATTCCTTTCCCATGTCGCTATACTGGGGAACATGATAGAAGAATTAAACACACCAATCAGCGCGTTGCGCGAAAACATCCTCGAATCATGGAGGCATCTTTGACCCGGATGCCATTGAAGCTGAAATAGCAGAGTACGAGCGCCGATCTTCGGATCCGAATCTCTGGAATGATAAGGATGCCGCTGAACAGACCATGCAGAAACTCAAAAACCTGCAGGATCAGCTGGCGCCATGGAAGAAAATTCTGCAGGAAAGCGAGGATCTTGTCGAGCTTTACGAGCTCGCCAAAGAAGAGAACGATCTGAGCCAGGAGAAGGAAATCCGTGAGATATTCGATAGTCTCAGTCAGGAATACGAGCGGCTACGGATTCTTGAGCTCCTGAACGAGCCTCATGATGCTGCTGGTGCTATTCTGACCATTCATGCCGGAGCAGGCGGAACAGAGGCCTGTGACTGGGCAAGTATGCTGTACCGGATGTATTCACGCTGGATAGAAAAACGAGGATACACTGCTGTACTGCTCGATTTGCTTGAAGCTGAGGGCGGTATTAAATCTGTAACCGTGGAGGTTACCGGGGTGTACGCCTTCGGCTACCTGAAAGCGGAGAATGGTGTACATCGGCTTGTAAGAATTTCTCCTTTTGATTCGAGCGGAAGAAGACACACCAGCTTTGCCTCGGTTTTCGTTTCTCCAATAGTGGACGATAATATCGAGATCGAAATAAAGCCCGATGGTATACGTATAGATACCTATCGTGCCAGTGGCGCAGGTGGTCAGCACGTCAACAAGACTGATTCAGCAGTCCGGATAACTCACCTGGAAACGGGAATTGTGGTCCAGTGTCAGAATGAGCGCAGTCAGCATAAAAACAAGGCCAATGCCATGAAAGTTCTCAAGTCCAGATTGTACGAAGAGCGACGGGAAGAGCTTGAGAAAGAGAAGGAAGCCAGTGCCGGTGAGAAACGGGAAATCGGCTGGGGAAGCCAGATACGCTCCTATGTATTTCAGCCTTATACCATGGTCAAGGATCACCGGACAAAGGTTGAAACCGGCAATGTCCAGGCTGTAATGGAAGGTGATCTGGATCAGTTTATTGAAGGCTACCTCAGGGGATACTGATTCCAGTAGAGAAGGAGTTTGGCATGAAGCATCCGACAGTTCTCATAGTTGATGACCTTCCGCTTTTCCGCTCCGCTGTGCGGAAGGCTGTTGAGCGTTTTGGTGCGAAGGTGCTGGATGAGGCTGAAAACGGCCGTCAGGCTCTGTACCGCTATGCGGAACTGCGTCCGGATGTGGTGTTTATGGATATCACTATGCCGAAAATGGATGGTATTACCTCACTCCGATGGCTCAAGCGCTATGACCCGGATGCCTGTGTAATTATGTGCAGCTCCATAAGGGACAGTGAAATGATTTTTCAGGCGATACGGCTTGGAGCCGTGGATTTCGTACCAAAACCCTTTACCGATGACCGCATTGCAGAAGCCCTGACCGCAGCTATGGACAGGAAGGGTAGCTGATGCAGCGCAGAAAGTATCGAGTCTTATGTGCAGTGTTATTGTTCACTCCGCTTCCGATGCTGCAGGGATTCGAGTTTCGGGGGAATTTCAGTTCATCCAGTCATGAAGCCAGAATTATGTCCCAGATCGAACTTCTGGATTATCGTGTCCCAGCAGATTCTGTCCGCGAGCTCAAGATCGGCTTCAGCGAATTCAAGGCGGACAGGACCGGGGACAGACTCTCTGCAAGTCTTCCCCTCCAGATACTCCGCGGCCTTCCCGACGATCTGCCCTCAAGAAGTCTGAGTGACCAGGAAATGAGATCGATACAGGAACGATTGCTGCGTGCGCAGCGAACCTCTGCGATCAGAGATGTGAACACGAGCAGAAACAGGCTCGATGATCTGTTGTTTTCTCTTGATTCTGCCCAGGAACGGCAACGTAAAAGGATCGACCTGCAGGCTGAACTATCCAGAAGACGTGAGCGACTTGCGCTTATCGAGACCCTGCCTTTGTCAATGGTTTCGGTGCATGACACCAAGAGGCTGCTTTTGACCACGCCCCGCGACCGCCAGCTGTATCCGCAGTACAGCACCAGCATGCCGGCTGACCTGAATATTCTTGTGAGCGGAGAAGTTTCCAGAATTGGGGACTATGTTGAAATTCTGATCACTCTACGCTTTTCAGAGCCTGATGATTTATCCATGGAAATTTTCAGGGATGTTGTTCATCAGGATGACGTGTTCAATCTTGTGCCGGAAATGCAGTATGCCTTGATCCAGTCCCTTGCACGTAGGGATATAGCCATGGTGCGGTTTACATCGGCACCATATGCATCGTCTGCAGTTTATATCGGTGAAAACCGGACAGCGGTGGATATTTCCCAGGCCTTGTTCATTGAACCGGGGTTTTTACCGGTATTACTGGTTACACCTTATGGAAGTGTACAGCGCAGTAATGTCGAACTTGTCCCTGGAATACAGGAAGTGGAACTCGATTTTCCTGTGCTGCCGGAGGGGAGCATAGCCCTGAATGTCGAACCTTACGCAGTGTCAGTGTACAGGGGAGGCGAATTCATAGGTAGAACACCAATGGAACTCCCTGTGTTTGATACCTCGCAGATTATCAGTCTGCACCGTGAGGGCTACCGGGAGAGGCTTTTTCTGCTTCCCGGGGGCTCTGATCAGGTTCAAAAAAATCTGCTCCGTGATACATTCTCTCTGAATGAGGAACTGCGGAGTTCCAGAGATGATTTCTATGATGCGCTGGGACTGTTTGCCCTCTCTGTTCCCTTGTGGGTGCTGAGTACTGCATCCATGAATCACATCGTAGCTCTAATCAATGATGCTGAAGCCGCGAATGCGCTGGATTCATCTATGTTTTTTTGGGGAAATGCAATATTTTATTCCAACATTACTTTCAGGTCTGTTTCGATTGCCCTGGGGATTAATGCTGGATTCCGTCTCGCGCGTTATATCAGATTCGCACAGGCGGAACACACCGGCAGATACTAAAGAACGGAATTACAAAAGGGGAACATAATGTTCTTTACACGAAGAAAAAACAACAACAGGGGAGTTCGCGGTATTCTGGGCAAACTCACCGGAGCAGGGATTCCGGAAGAAGCTATCGAGGAGCTTGAGGAAATGCTGCTGGCCAGTGACATCGGAGCACGAACCGTTGATGATATTGTGGAAGCTGTACGCACAGAAGTGAACCGGACAAAGAATCCGGATGAGCTTCTGAGAGTCGCCGCTTCTATCATTAAAGCACGCGTAGAATCGCGCATACCGGATATCCAGGCAGACGGACTGCATGTTTTTCTGGTGCTTGGGGTTAATGGCGTCGGCAAAACAACCAGCATCGCAAAAATGGCTCACTGGTATCGTAAACATCAGGGAATCGACAACATTGTTCTCGCCGCAGGTGATACTTTCAGGGCAGCAGCTGTCCAGCAGCTCCAGCTTCACGGGGAGCGTCTTGGTATTCGGGTGGTCGCCCAGGGAAACGGTTCTGATGCAGCTGCGGTAATCTATGATGCCCTGGCCAGCGCCCAGGCCCGTGGTGATCGTCTGCTCATAGCCGATACAGCCGGCAGAATGCATAACAAGAAGCATCTGGTAGAGGAGCTTGCAAAAATTCAGAGAATCATAAGCCGACAGAGTCCTGAAGCCCACGTACATCGCATTCTGGTGCTTGATGCAACCACCGGACAGAATGCCTTGCGGCAGGCAGAAGTCTTCCATGAGGCTGTTGGAGTCGATTATGTCATTCTTTCCAAATATGACTCTTCCGCACGGGCAGGGATTGCTGTCTCCCTCTGTCGCACACTGAACATCCCGGTTGCCTTTCTGGGAACCGGGGAATCCTACGATGATATTTCACCCCTGAATATTCCGGAATACGTGGAGGGGCTCCTTGCTTAGAGCAGCCCTTATCTCCCTGCTGTTTCTCTCTGTTTTTCCTGCATCTGCCAGAGATGTTCAGTCTGTCCGGCTGTCCTCCGCAGAACGCCAGAACTATCAGTGGTATGCAGCAAATTCAGTATGGATGCAGGGCCCCCCGATCGGTTGGGTTCAGTCGGGAGATCTTGCCAATGCAGTAGGACGTCATAAAACCGGAGCCGCTGCTGACTGGAACCGGCTGGTACCAGCAGATTTCCTCGACACAGTACGTAATCACATAAGCGAATCGTTCGCTGCAGCAGATTTTGTACAGAATGAATGGCTGTACATCAGTCACGGCATGGTTGCGGCCGAACGTACTGAGTGGAACGATGGACGGGGACGGCAGCGAGCTGAAATAATCCTGTTCACTTCCGGGCGCAGTGAAGACAGCTACCTTCGATTCTACAATAGTTCGGGAGCAATGCTGCTTGAACTTGCTTTCCAGGGAGAGCATCAGCTATATCTCGATATTTTCGAGTATAGAGGCACTCAGCTGCAGCAGGTCAGCAGGTTTGACAGCCACGGAGAGGTTGAATATCGCGACTCCTTCGTCTACCGGGATGAGGGCGCATTAAGACAGGTAGAACGCCGTTATCCGGATGGAACGAGCAGGAGTTCGCAGTACAGCTTCCATTCCGGGGTACTCAGAGATGAACTGCATCGGCTTCCTGACGGGAGTATGCTTCTGGTACGCTTTGACTCCGGAGGCAGAATAAATCAGGAGCGGATAATCAGAAACGAGACCATAGTCGAGCAAACTGTTTTTCACTATGAAAATTCTGCAATACGTCAGCCCCTGAGGTCAGAGACTGATCTGTTCGAACGCAATCGCAGGATCCTCCGTAACTATGAGGCCGGGTTGATTGTCAGTGAAATGGAGTACGCAGGCAATGATCTGCTGAAAGAATCCGGATGGGAGTACTCTGAAGAAAGAAGAATCATCAGGCGCTGGACCGAGAAGGCTGGCCAGCGCGAAGTTCGTGAGTTTGCCTACGCGGAAGACGGAAGCCTTTCAGAGGAAAGATTACTGATTGACAGCGAACTGCAGGAAATACGAAGTTATGAGGGGCAGTCCGAAATTCTGGAGATGTACCGCAGATCTGAGGCAGTTTTAAGAGTATATTTTTCTGAAGGACGCCGTATTCGCGAGGAGGTGCTGCATGCAGGAGAAATCATCCGGGTACGGGAATTTGAGTAGTGGACAGTCCAGAGCCTGGAAATGGATTATACTGTTATCCTGGCGCAGTCTGCGCTCCAGGCGCCGGGAAAAAAGTAATATAGCCGGTCTCATGTCGGTTGCCGGCATAAGTGTAGGGGTAGCTGCGCTACTGGTGGTACTTGGAGTCATGAACGGCTTTCAGTCATCTACTATCTCGAATATTCTGGAACTGAATTCCTATCATCTGAGAATAACCGCCGACGACCAGGGTAATGTGCCGGATGCAGATCTGGTAGCTGGCATTTCCGGTGTCCGCAGCGCAGTGGTTTTTACCGAAGTTCAGACATTGGTGCAGAGCGGAGTCGGACAGCCCAGGGGAGTGATGGTTCGCGGGATTCCCGGGGACTATATGCAGCGCGATCCAGGTTTTGCTTCACGTATAAGACTGCAGACCGGTGGCTGGTTTACAGATGAGAATCAGACTGTTATCGGATCTGATCTCGCCCGACAGCTGGGAGTGCGTGTCGGGGACGTTATCTATCTTGTACATTTTACCGGCAGCGGGGTCCTGCGCCCGCAGGAAGCTGAGTACAGGGTTTCTGGAATCTATCGAAGCGACTACTACGAATTTGACAGGGGCTATATCTTTGTTTCCCTTGAGCGGGCTCTGACTCAGCTTGGGGCCGACCGGGCTGTGCTGGGAATCAAGCTTCATGATCGATTCACTGACCGGGAAATCGCCCGTAAAATTCTTGCTGATTTCGAGGGGGATTTCGGGGTTCAGCGATGGCGCGATTTCGACAGGGCTATTTTCGGAGCACTGCAGCTTGAAAAATGGCTTATGACCCTGCTGCTCGGTATGGTTTTTGTGGTGGTTGGTATCAATATCTATCAGTCACTGCGGCGCAGTGTAATAGAGCAGACGATAGAGCTTGGAGTGCTGAAAGCCCTTGGAGCAAGTCCATTCAGTGTGCAGATGATTTTTGTGATTGAGGGTGCACTCATCGGTTTGAGTGGAGCTTTTTTCGGATCACTGCTGGGCTGGTTCCTGGCACGGAACCTGAATGAGATAATCCGCATGTTCAGACAACTGGTCGGAAGTATCGGGCCGATGATCTGGGGTCCTGTTCCGGTTCTGATTTTTCCTGCTGAAGCGGCAGCAATACTGCTTTTCGCGATCGGCAGTACGCTGCTTGCAGGATACGCAGCCAGCCGTAGAATTTCCGCAATCCTGCCCTCGGAGGTATTACGTAATGAATAACACACAGCACGTTCTGGCTGAAATGAAAGGTCTGTACAAACAGTATAAAACCGGTGACGAGATTCTGGATATTCTTGATGACGTCAGTCTCGATATTTATGAAGGTGAGACAGTGGCCATTACCGGTGAGAGCGGCAGTGGAAAATCAACACTTCTTAATATGCTTTCCGGACTGGACAGGCCCAGCAAGGGTAGCGTTTTTGTAGGTAATATTGAGGTTTCCTCTCTGCGCGAACAGGCCGCAGGCTACTTCCGCAGCAAGGTGCTCGGAATGGTTTTTCAGTCACATCATCTGCTCAAGGATTTTACATTGCTTGAGAATATTGCCCTTCCCGGAATGATTGCCGGGTTCGATAAGAAGGAAGTCTATGAGCGAGCGGCATACCTTCTTGATCTTGTTGGTATTGCCGGCAGATCCGGGCATTTTCCGAATGCGGTCTCTGGCGGTGAACGCCAGCGGGCTGCAGTGGCCAGAGCTCTCATTAACAAGCCCGGACTGCTACTCGCCGATGAGCCGACCGGAAATCTTGACGAGAAGCATTCCGGTGCAGTCCAGGATCTGCTTTTCGATGTGGTTAAACAGAGCGGCGCCAGCCTGGTGCTGGTCACCCATGATCGTAATTTTGCCGCCCGTGCTGAACGGAAATTTATCCTCAAGCATGGAAAACTGGAGCTTTCATGACCTGGCAGCGTAGAATTTCACTGGCATGGCGGCTTACCATCGGCAATCGTGCCGGAGAGGGAACACGTCCGAGCGGTGCTGTAATCGGAATAGCAATAGCAATAATCCCCATTATGGTTGTGGTTCATATTGCCAGCGGAATGATAACCGGAATAGCGGAACGATTTATCGAAACCGGAACATACCATATTCGCGCTCATGCACGCTCGGAGGGTATGCCGGATTACGAAGATCATCTCTCCAGTCTGGCTGCAATTGAAGGAATTCGCTACGCAGGTATTGAGCGCACAGGGTACGGGCTGATTTATACTGCAGATGCGCGCTCCGGGGTGCAGATTCGGGCTGTAGATCCGGGAATTTATGAACTTGACAAGGGATTCAGCCGCTTTGTCGAGCTGGACAGCGGTGAATTCCGGATTGCCGGGGACAATGAACTTGTTATCGGCCGCAGTATTGCTGAAACCTTATCCCTGAATACAGGTGACGAAGTCCGTGTGCTGACCCTGCGGAGTCTGCCTGGCGGTGGAGTCATACCCAGGGTAAGCACATTCATAGTCAGCGGTATCGTCTCCACGGGATATCAGGAACTCGACCGACTCTGGGCATTTATGAATTACGAACGAGGCAGTCGTATACTTCCCCCGGATGAAAGCCGGGCTGTAATCGGTATAAAGGTTGATTATCCCTTTGCCTTGCAGAATGATCTGTTTCGGGATAGCCCTGAACGTATTGCTGCCATGGAAGAAACCTGGTCCGGAGTTATTCAAAACCTCGGACGCGATTTCCGTGTCCGCAGTTGGTTTGAGGAAGAGCAGTCGAGGTATATCTCCTTCGGAACTACCAGATCTGCTCTGATCGTTGTCATGGTCCTGATTATGGCCGTCGCAACCGTAAATATTTCGAGTTCCATGGTGCTGCTTGTGCTTTCCAAGCAACATGATATTGGAGTCATGAAGGCCCTCGGTGCAAGCCCTCGGGATATTCAGTCCATATTTATGCTTGTTGGCTTGTGGGTCGGAATAATAGGCGCTGTAATCGGGAGCTGTATAGGAATCCTGATAGCATTGTTTATTAATGGTATAATGCGTTTGCTTGAGATAATTGTTGGCCTGGTTACAGCCCTGTTCAGTGGGGGTGGGGTGCAGGATGGTTCAATAATTGGCGGCGAGTTTTATCTTGAAACTATTCCGGTTGAACTGCTCCCGGGCAGTATACTGCTGATTTTTTCGGCAGCCCTTGTGCTGGCTGTTGTTTCAAGTATTGTTCCATCATGGAAAGCAGCCCGTGTGAGGCCGCTTGAGGTTTTTTATCGCCGCTGAGAAGCGCAGGAGATTGTTATGAAATGTCAGCGATGTGCGGAATATGAATCAGAAGTACGCTTGCTTCGTTCGCAGGGAAGCAGCACCGAGTTATATATATGCAGTAACTGTGCCGATGAGCTTGATATCTCGGCAGACGCCCGGGTCATTCCGCTGCGTATAGATGATATTCTTGATTCACTGCTCGAGCTCCCTCAACCCGAGCCCTGCGGTACCTGCGGTACGGAACTGGAGGCTGTGTTACGCCTGGGAAAACTTGGTTGCGCGGACTGTCTCGACAGTTTTGGTGAAGAGCTGGCTGAACGCCTGCTCAGCCGGAGCGAACGGCAGGAGCATGCCCTTACCATACAGCCGTACCACCGCGGAGGACTTCCTGATTCGCTGGAAGGGCTGCGCGATCTCTTGATTGGCAGCATGAATGATTCCGGTACTGCCACCGCAGATCAGGAAGATCCAGCTATTGAGAAAGCCACTGAAAGAGCTAGTCTTTCTGCTGCATCCACCTTTGATGTAGTGATCTCGAGCAGACTTGAAATGGCACGCTCGCTTGATGAAGGGAATGCAGCCCGGAACAGCGAAGAATCCGTTTCCTCATCTCTGGATGGCTATGCTTCAATAATCCATGAACTTCCGCTTCCTGACTTCAGGAATGAAATGAAAACAGACAGTTCTTCTGTATGGCCGCAGCCGAAGTCTGACACTCAGGAAAAGACACCTGAATTTCAGCTGCAGAGGGATAATGCAGGATTTTTTCTGTACGGAGATGAAGATCTCTGCTGCATAATCGATGGATTCGGATACTGTATTTCAGATCTGACTGAATATGCGGAGACACTGGCTGGCACAATTGACTCACGCTTCCCGGTCAGGGCAAGAATCGATTATGGGTATATTACCCGTTCTGTCAGACTGCTAGGCAGCGGCATCGGGCTTTCCGTGCAGCTGCATCTCTGGGCCCTGGATACCCTGGGAATTCTCCATGCAAGCCTGAATGATTGCGACAGGAGTCATTTAGAGTGGGAGCATCTTCCCGGATCACGTGTTATACTGAGGATCAGAAGCGGTTTCGGGAAAAAAACAGGTGAAATGACGGAAATCCTTGAAGCTGCGGTGCTTGCATTGGTACATTATGAGAGAGTCGCAAGAAGTGATGTACTACAGCACCGTCACAAGGAATGGAAATCAATGCTCGATGAACGGATATCGGACATCAATAAAAGCGATACCGAAATGCATGAGCTGGTCAGCGATCTTCTGCCGGCAGCGCATGCAGGTTTCTGGAACGGAATGGACTGCCGGGAACTGGTGCAGGCATGGGCCAGAGCCGATATTGAAGGCTGGGACGCAGTTCGCTGCGTAATTGCCGCAGCAACTGCGAACAGCAAAGAGGAATACGATGTTTAAAGGATTAACACAGAGGGCACAGAAAGTACTGACTATTCTGGCACAGGATGAGGCAAAACGCTTTCATGCTGACCAACTATTGCCCGAGCACATAATTATTGCACTGCTCAAGGAAGGCGGAGGACTTGGCTATAAGGCTCTGCAGAAAGCCATGATTGATCCGGCCAATATGCTCATGGATATTGAAAAGGCAGTCCCGCGCAAGCGCGGTGGCTTCATTCTCGGTGATATACCTCCATCACCACGTGGAAAGCGGGTTCTTGAGGACTCGGCAGAAGAAGCAAAGCGGATGGGCCATGAATACATCGGTACTGAGCACCTGCTTCTGGCATGTGCTCGTGATCCCGAGGGACAGACCCGCCGTTATCTGCTGCAGCACGATGTCGGTGAAGATCTTCTTCGTGAGATAATCGGAGAGCTTTCAAACCTCGGCGGTCTGGCTGCCCAGAGCTCATTCCAGCCCTCATCAACGCTCGGCAAGCGAAAGCCGTCGATACCCAGCGGGCCGCCAGCAAAAAAAGCAACTCCAACCCTGGATGAATTTTCCCGGGATCTCACACGATATGCAAGGGAAGGCAAACTCGATCCCGTAGTCGGGCGAGAAAAAGAAATCCGGCGCGTAATCCAGATTCTTGCACGCCGTACCAAGAATAATCCGGTACTGATTGGTGAGCCCGGAGTCGGAAAAACCGCGATAGTCGAAGGCCTGGCCCAGAGTATTGTTGACGGCACTGCTCCGGAGGTTCTTGTAGACAAGCGAGTCATGACGCTTGACCTTGCCAGCCTCATTGCCGGTACCAAGTACCGGGGTGAATTCGAGGAACGCCTGAAGCGCGTCATGAAGGAGATAACTACCTCCGGAAATATTATTCTGTTCATCGATGAGCTGCATACAATAATCGGGGCCGGTGGAGCAGAGGGAGCAATTGATGCATCCAACATGCTCAAGCCCGCCCTGAGCCGCGGCGAAATTCAGGCCATAGGTGCTACCACTCTGAATGAATACCGTAAATATATCGAAAAGGATGCTGCCCTGGAGCGCCGTTTCCAGATGATTTACGTCGAAGAACCGACAGTCGATGACACAATACATATTCTCAAGGGAATACAATCCCGTTATGAGGATCATCATAATGTAACCTACACTCCTGGTGCGATCGAGGTGGCCGCTGTTATGAGTCATCGCTATGTCGCAGATCGTTTCCTTCCGGATAAGGCTATTGATCTTATCGATGAAGCCGGGGCACGTAAACGTATTCATTCCAGTGTCAGGCCTACCGAGCTTGCTGATCTTGAAAAAGAAATTGAACGACTGAATCAGGAAAAGCTAAGCCTGGTAAATTCCCAGAACTACGAGCGGGCGGCCGCTGTCAGGGATGAAGTGCGAAGCCTCCGTGAGCGTGTCGAACAGGTAAGAACGGAATGGAAGACAGCTCTCAAGACCGAGCGGAATGTGGTGGACAGCGATGATGTTCAATATGTCATTTCAGATATAACCGGAATACCACTGAACCGCATTGCACAGAGCGAAGGCGAAAAGCTTCTCCAGATCGAGAATCAGCTGCACAAGACCGTTATAGGCCAGCATGAGGCTATAATGGCTATTTCCTCGGCTATACGACGATCCAGAATCGGACTGAGTTCTCCGAATAGGCCTCTCGGTTCCTTTATTTTTCTGGGGCCGACCGGAGTCGGTAAGACCTTGCTGGCTAAAACCCTCGCAGAATTTATGTTCGGAAATGCGGATGCCCTGATTCGACTGGATATGTCGGATTTTATGGAAAAACATAATGTAAGCCGGCTGGTTGGTGCTCCTCCTGGCTACGTAGGTTATGAAGAAGGCGGTCTGCTGACAGAGAAGATACGCCGTAAACCCTACAGTGTAGTGCTGCTCGATGAGATCGAGAAAGCGCATCCTGATGTTTTTAATATTCTTTTGCAGGTTCTTGAGGAAGGAGAACTCCAGGATAACCTCGGACATACTGTTTCTTTCAGAAATACTATTCTGATTATGACAAGTAATGCCGGGGCCAGGGAGATTACCCGTGAATCCGCAGTCGGATTCCAGACCAGTGGAAAAATGCTGGATTACCAGGAAATCAAGTCCTCCGCGCTGAATGAACTTCGTCGCGTATTCCGGCCTGAGTTTATCAACCGGGCGGATGAAATCGTAGTTTTCAGCAGTCTTACCGAAGCAGAGCTGCAGCGTATTCTGGATATTCTTCTTGCTGAGGTTCAGCTGCGTCTTGGGGAGAAGGAAATCAGTCTGGAGGTTTCAGAATCGGCCAGGAATTATCTCATTCAACACGGCTATGATCCCAAGTATGGAGCCAGACCCTTGCGCCGCCTTATCCAGAAGGAAATCGAGGATCCACTTGCAATAGAAATCCTCCGGGGAAGATTCGGAGCTGGAAGCAAAATCCAGATGCAGATGCGCAAGGATAAGATATCGTTCAGGGAACGAGGAAATCCTGCAGGCAAAGATAAAAAAACCGAGGAAGCAACCGAGGTGCATATATAGTACATCCCGGAGGGTGAATGCAGAAATATGATGTAGCGATCATAGGTGCCGGGGTAGTAGGCTGTGCCATAGCCAGGGAACTCAGCATGTATTCCCTGAATATCCTTCTCCTGGAAAAAGGGAATGATGTCAGTCTGGGTGCAAGCAAAGCGAACTCCGGAATAGTACATGGCGGATATGATGCTCGCCACGGGACACTCAAGTCACGTCTCAGTTATGCTGGAAACCGCAGATACAGTCAGTGGGAATCCGAGCTCTCATTCGGTTTTGAAAAACGAGGCTCTCTGGTTCTTGCTTTCGACAGGTCCCAGCATAAGCGCCTGCTTGAACTGAAGCTGAACGGGGAGAAAAACGGCGTTCCTGATCTGGAACTGCTGAAAGCAGATCAGGTGAAAACCATAGAACCGGGAGTGAACCCGGCGGTCTATTCTGCGCTTCATGCCCCGCATGTCGGAATATGTTCTCCTTATGAACTGACTGTTGCATTGGCCGAGAACGCTGTGGCGAACGGCGTAGATCTGCGTTTGTTCAGTGATGTTGTCGGTATCAGCAAACTGCAGGATCATTTCCGGATTCGTACAAGTGAAGGAAGAAGCTATGCAGCAAACCGGGTCATAAATACCGCTGGACTCGGAGCTGGCAGCATAGCTGCTATGGTCGGCATTCAAGACATACATATCCGTCCTCGTAAGGGGCAGTATCTTCTGTTCCGTAAAGGAACCGGTGATGCGGTCAAACATGTCTTGTTTCAGGTTCCGGGTCCGGCCGGAAAGGGTATTCTGGTAACGAGCACCTACCATGGTAACTTGATGATTGGACCGAATGCCCAGGAAGTTGATGATTCAGGGGATACTTCTACTGATCTGGAGAATCTCCGGTACATATATGAACAGGCACGGATCAGCTGGCCGGAAATTCAGCTTCGGGACTGCATACGGAGTTTCTCCGGATTGCGTGCCGGATCTGCTGATCATGATTTTATTATTCGGCATGAAGACTTGCTGCCGGGTTTCTTTCAGGTTGCCGGCATTGACAGTCCTGGTCTTACTGCCGCCCCGGCCATTGCGGACATGGTTATCCGCCTGCTTGCCGACAGCGGTCTTGAGCTATTGCCTGATCCCGAGGCAAACCGCTATCGGAAACCCCTTATCCGCCGGGTTCTCTGGCAGGATATGCTGCCAATGAAAGAAGCCAACAGACTGACACAGCTTGAATACGGTGATCCTGACAGGATTGTCTGCCGTTGCGAGCAGGTCAGAGAAGCGGAAATACGTGAATCCTTACAGAGGGGAATACGCATTCACAGTACAGATGCAGTCAAACGGCGGACGCGTGCTGGAATGGGAATGTGTCAGGGAAATTTCTGTGCTTCAAGGGTGACCGAGCTCATTGCACAGGAATACGGCATTGATCCACTTACGGTTAGCCAGCGGGGATATGCTTCTGCACCTGACCCAGCCAGGATATCGGCTCCAGAGATCAAGAAGTCTATATAAGCACATCATCATCCCTTGCTATCTCCTGCCGGTTCAGGTTACAATTAAGGCAGGAGAAGGTTTGATGGTCTCAATGGAGTTTCTGTGTCATCCGTAGCAGATGGTACCGTGCGCCCTTTGCGTGCGATGGTTGTCGAGGACGAAGCTATAATACGAACATTCATCACATTTGCGCTCCGCGGATTGGGCTGTAATATTATTGCAGAGGCATCCTATGGTGAGCACGCCATAGAAACGGCCCGCAATGAATCGATCGATATTATTTTTATGGATATTCGTCTCAAGGGAAACCTGAATGGTATTGAGACTGCACGCAAAATCAGTGAACTGAATAACGCAGCAATTGTATTTATGTCAGCTTATGAGCGTACCCGGATGGGTGTCACCGATGATTTTCCCAATATGGCAGGCTACCTTGTCAAGCCGGTTCACACCGCTGATATAGAGGATATCTATACCCGAGTGAGCAGGAAAATCAACGCTTGTACAGACGATGCAGGTGTCTGATAATCAATCCTCCCAGATAAAGAATACTTACCAGGCCTGAAATCAGGTAGCCGATCAAGCCAAACAGTGGAACCCCATTCCAGAGGGGAGGAATGTTGGCATGAATAACCACAGATGAACTGATTATGACCGATGCCAGCAGAAGCCCGAAAATCAGCCTGTAGCTGATTATGTCCAGACTCGTGCGCAATGGTTCAAGATTTTCTACAAAGAAATGCATGCGGAGTTTTCCGTGTTTGACGGTCTCAATTAATTCACGGGTGTCTCTGGGTAAGGACTGCATCAACTGTATGAAATCGCGGCCTGAAGCCATGGTTTCCCGTTTTATTCTCGAGAACTGATGCCTGGTACTTAGCTGCTCTGCAGCAAAAGGTTTGAATATAGTCATTGGATTGACCCTTGGGGCCAGACCCCGGATTAGTCCATCGAGGTGGAGAATCGTTTTACTGAAGAGTAGCAGACTGCTCGGCACCTGAATACCCCTTGAAACAGCCAGTTGTATCAAATCATTCAGTAGTGCTTCTGTGTGCAGTTGTTCGAGTTCTATGTCCACATAACGCTCTACAATATCGAACACTTCTTCGTCTATATCTTCCCTGTGTATTCTTTCATGACTGGCAGTGAGTCTTAGCAGTGCTTCGGAGACTTGTGCAGAATCCTTATTTATAATTCCGATCAGCAGCCATGTAAGGTATCTGACATCCCTTGGGCGCAGTCTGCCTACAATACCGAAATCAAGGAAGGCAATAGAATCGTCTTCAAGCAGCAGAATATTCCCTGGATGAGGATCGGCATGAAAAACACCATGAACAAAAATCTGCTGCATAAGGAGATTACTGATATTTCTGGCTACTCTTTCACCTCTATCAGCCGGCATCTGGCCGTTCAGGCAGGCACTCAGCTTCTGTCCGTGTATATATTCCATGCAGATGACGCGCTCGGTACAGTAATCATGGAAGATCATTGGTATGTGTATCCCTGCTTGATCTGCAAATCTTCCTCTGAATTCCAGAATACTTGCTGTTTCCTTGCGAAAATCGAGTTCCTCAGTCAGGTTGCTGCGGAATTCACGGATTAATTCGAGCGGCTGGAACATTCTGCTCTGCGGAATGTAATGCTCGACCAGGTAGGCGATGGCGGTCAGAATATCCAGGTCTACAGCTATGGTCCCGGCAATATCCGGACGCTGTATTTTCAGAGCGACCTCGAGTCCGCTGGGAAGTTGTGCCCGGTGTACCTGGGCAATTGAGGCTGAAGCTGCCGGAATTTTGTCGAACACCGGAAACACATCTGCAGAAGGCCGGCCGAATTCCTCCTCGATTATTGATGCAATTGCTTCAGGTTTTTCTGGCTGAACGTTGTCCTGCAAGTTGCTGAGCTCATGCAGCAATAATGGAGGTAGTATGTCCGGTCTGTTGCTGAGAAGCTGACCGAGCTTGATAAATGTTGGTCCCAGACGCTCCAGAGCCATACGGATAAGCTTTTCCCTGGGAATGTCCGGTGGTGGTGACAAAGGACCTTTTCGCAGATGTCTGCGGATAAAACGGAAACGCCGATCCAGTCTCAGTACAGTAAAATAGTCCGTCAGTCCATACTCGATCAGTACCAGGATTATCTCCTGGAAGCGTTTGCTGTGTTGAAGTGTCTGTTTAAGAATGCCGGTATGTGTTCGAGCCATACCTCAAGTATACATGTTTTTGCTTGAATATTAAAACAATCTCAGGCAGGAACACATGTACTTGCATGTGGTGTTATATACGGCAAGGAGTCAGTAATGAAAAAGTTGACAGCATGTATAATTATAGGTTTGTGTATTCCTGCTTTTACCTTCGGCCTTGGCGGCGGAGGAATATTCTGGGGCGAAAGCCATGTGATTCCAAATTATTTATTCGATGGAGAACTGCAGAATACCTCTGCTGAGTTCACCTACCGAGGAGGCTACGGCTATGGTGTGAATCGCTACGGCCAGCGCAACGGTGGTTTCGGTATGATTATCAGCTCCGTCGATACTTCTGCAGCAAGCATTCATGGTGTTTTCGGCGGTGGAATGACCGGCGGCCAGCTCCGGCTTGGGTTGCTGACATTAAGTGCAAATATGTATGCTGGAATCGGTCATCTCGGCGGGCCGCTGCTTGGAAACCGCAGTGGATTTGCAGTACTGGGAGAAGTGAACGCCGAGGCCGGAGTGCGCATTACCAGCTGGATGCAGGTATCTGTATACGGCGGAATGCAGGGGATGTCCAGATTCGGCGCGCCGAGCAGGGTAGCAAACACTGCAGTGTACTCACCGGTTATTGGTACACGTTTGACATGGGGTTCCTTTTAGGGAACCCTGTATCCCGTGCCTGCTACTTGCAGAGACCATATAAAAAGTGTAATGTGAGCCATGATCCTACCATTAGATTTATTGGAAAGTGCTGATACTAATATGTATGAGCTGACAGTTGCTGCTATCCGTCGTGCCTATCAGCTTACCGTAACTGGTGACGAAGAGTTGGCGAAAAATGAAGGCAGGGTTGTGCCGACTGCTATCAAACAGATTCTGACCAAGAAAGTTGCATACCGAATCGAAGACTGAATTACCCTGTATTGTCCTGAGCGGGCCGACAGCTGTTGGCAAGTCGGCATCGCTCGGTGTTTTGCGGGCAGCCGTCCGCGAGTTTTGCTCGAGTGAAATCGAGGTTATCTGTGCAGATGCCTTTCAGGCTTATGCCGGCCTCGATATCGGTACAGCAAAGCCGTCCCCCGGAGAGCGCAGAGAATATTCCTACAAACTTATCGATATACTTCAGATTAATGAACAGTATTCGGCAGGTATGTTCTTCGAATATGCAGATGCTGCCTGTCGGGATATTCTGTCCCGCGGACGCATTCCGGTAATGGAAGGGGGGTCGGTATTTTATATCTACACCTTTCTGACAGGGCTTCCTGATGCTCCGAAGACTTCGGATGCGACTCGTCAGCAGCTGCAGATGGAGATAGAGCAAAAAGGTATTGAATGGTTGCGTCAGGAGCTTGAACGAATTGATTCAGCTGCTTCGCAGCGTATACCCTCAGGCGACCGGTATCGAATTCAGCGGGCGGTGGAAATTTACCGTGAATCGGGCAGGCTGCCTTCAGAGTTTCTCGGTTCTGCCGGACTCAGGGATAACCTGAATGCCTGCGTACTCGGGCTGGAACGGGAGCGGGCAGTGTTGCACACCCGTATTGCCAGGCGTGTTGAAGAAATGTTCGAGCAGGGCCTCAGCAATGAGCTTGAAGGTTTGCTGGATCAGGGCTTTGGTCCGAAGGATCCTGGACTGCGAGCGATCGGATACCAGGAATTCTGGCGTGACGACGGGGATCGGGAGACTGATTTTCTGAAAGTGTCCGAACTTATACAGAGAAATACAAGAAGACTGGCAAAACGCCAGATAACATTTCTGCAGCGTATACCTGGAATTAAAACAGGTGCTGCCGAATCGAACGAGTGGCTGCGGAATGAGGTCCGTACTTTTGCAGAGACCCTGCACTGAGTACTTGACCTAACCGATCAGAGATGATAGAAATGTCCACTCATAAACGGAAAATTTGCCTGAAGGGAGTGTGTCCAAGTGCCTTGTGGAAGAAAAAGAAAGCGAAAAAAAATCGCAACGCATAAGCGGAAGAAAAAACTGCGGAAGAATCGGCATAAGAAGAAGGGCAAATAGACCCCTGCGTATTCGGCTGCTCGATCGGACTGTTCTTTTGTAGCAGTCCGTCCACAGTTAAGAGATTGCTATACCTGCAACCGCGGGTTATACATGTATAAAAGGCTGCGGCTTTCCGTTCTTACGGAAGGTACTCAGCCTTTTTTCATATGGATATACATATCGCTCTGTGATACAATGCTGATTGCATCATGAAACAAGCGTCTTTCACCCTCATGGGAATCGTAAACAGAACCCCGGACTCATTTTTTGCCGCCAGCCGATCAATGCCCGGAGAGATAGATGTCCAGCCGGCTCTGGATATGGTCAGACATGGAGCTGATATTCTTGACATTGGCGGTGAGTCATCCCGGCCCGGAAGTGAGTATGTGTCAGCGGAGGATGAGATTCAGCGGGTAATTCCGTTTGTACGGGAACTCAGGAAACACTGCAGCATAGCTGTCTCCGTCGATACCCGAAAGGCTGTAGTTGCCGAAGCGGCCTTCAAGGCAGGTGCTGACTGGATCAACGATATTTCTGCCCTGCGGGATGATCCCGATCTGGCCTTGGTAGTCGCCGATCATGCTGCCCCCGTTGTACTTATGCATATGGCAGGAACTCCCCGGAATATGCAGAAAAACCCGGAATACAGGGATGTTGTAGCAGAAGTTGAGGCTTTCCTTATTGAAGCTGCGGAAAGAGCTGTTCAAGCGGGGATCAACCCCGGGAACATCATTCTGGATCCCGGAATCGGTTTCGGCAAAACCCTGGAACATAATATTGCCCTTATTCAAGCTATTCCTCGATTCAGGAAACTTGGATTCAGAATTCTGATTGGTCTGTCGCGAAAGACAATGCTCGGCATGCTGGCAGGCAGCCGTGAAGCACCGCTCCCTCCGGAGCAGCGTTTTGCAGCAAGTATCAGCGCGCAGCTTATCTGTCTGCAGTTAGGTGCCGATATTATACGCGTACATGATGTTGCCGCCATGCGGCAGGCTATGGACACAGCCCTTGCCCTGTGGCCGTCATGGAACGGGGTCAATGCATGAATATGTTCGAAAATTTCAGTATCTTTACAGAAATACTCCTTCCCGCACTGGATATACTGCTGCTGGCATTTCTGATCTACAAGGGTTATCAGATTCTGCTGCAGACTCGTGCAGTTCAGCTGGTCAAAGGGGCTCTGTTTCTGGTTGCTATGTATGCAATCGCTTTTTTCCTGAACCTGCGTACAGTGCTTTTGATCATGAATACAATTGCTCCCAGTCTGGTTATTGGTATTGCCATAATATTCCAGCCTGAATTGAGAAAGATATTTACCCGCATCGGTCAGGGGAATTTTCTGTCTTTTTCACGCAGATCAAAACCATATCCCATAGATCAGGTAGTAGCTGCAGCCGAGACACTTGCCTATAACGGGAGAGGCGCACTTATCGTTTTTACCAGAAGTGTCGGGCAGAAGAATATTATCGAAAAAGGCACGCTCCTGAATGCCGAGATAAGCAATGCCCTGCTGGTTACGATTTTCATGCATGATAATCCCCTGCACGATGGGGCAGTTGTACTGCAGGGCAGCACTCTTGTTGCCGCCGCCTGTTTTCTTCCGCTCAGCGAGCAGCTGGATATACGTCGGAGCTTTGGAACACGACATCGGGCAGCTTTGGGTCTCGCCGAGGAAACCGACGCAGTAGTGCTTGTAGTCTCCGAAGAAACCGGAGCTCTCTCTCTGGCCCATGATGCTAATCTGCATTATGATTTGAGTGTTCCTGAACTTTACGCTCGATTGAAGGATGCACTTAATCTGCGGGATGCCGAGGAAACTGAGGTGGTGCAGCTTGAACAATAAGATTTTTCAGTTTGTCAGCCATAACTGGGCAGCCAAGATTCTGAGTCTTGCAGCCGCATTCCTGCTTTTTTCTCTTACAGCCCTGTCTCAGCTTGAAGAGCGCTATATAACCGTTCCTCTGGAAATCAGAACAGATGAGAGTATGGCTATCGCCTCCTCGGTCCCGAGAACAGTACGTATAGCATTGCGGGGTGATGCTCAGATAGTAAGTTCACTGCGTGAGGAAGAGCTTGAAGTATATGTTGATCTCACGCAGGTCCGTCAGAGCGGTGCCGCGCGTGGTCCTGTTCTCATCCGCAGAAACTCCGAGACAATAAATCAGCTTGAGATCCGGATTGAACCAAGTGAGGTCAGCCTGCAACTTGAGCCGCGTTACCGGAAAAGCGTTGAGGTTATTCCTTCTATTACAGACACCCCCGTGCATGGCTTCGAGCAGCGTCAGTACTTTGTGACTCCTTCGCTTGTTGAAATAGACGGTCCCCGTTCGCGGGTCGAAGCGGTGGAAGCTGTAAACACCGAGACCATTTCACTTTCGGGCAGAAGGGAAGATTTCAACAGCCGGATCCGCCTCGAGCGGCCGGATCCTTATATCAGTTTCCCTGGTGGGGATACCGTGGACTACCGTGGTATAATCGAAGAGCGGGTGCTTCTTACTACCTTTATGGATGTAGATATCAACATAGTTCAGCTGGACTCCAGCCTTGATCTTGTTTCCAGTGTTCCTGCCGGTAGTGTACGCGTACAGGGCAGTCAGCTTTTCCTTGAAGCCCTCAGGGAAGATGCCATACAGCTTGAGGCTGATGCCTCCGGCATACAGGAGCCGGGAACCTTCGAACTGCCCGTCAGACCAAGAGTTCCGTCAGAACTGCTGACATTACGCTACGAGCCGCTTAGCCTGCAGCTGCGTTTTGAAATGCCTGACGGACCTGATGCAGATCAGGAGCAGGATACCGTGACTGGAGATACGGAGTGATTTTCGGTATAGGTACAGATATTGTAAAAGTCGATCGCTTTGATAAATGGATGGAAAGCGGAATAAGCAGCCGCTGTTTTCATCCTGATGAGCTGAATTATTGCCTTGGCAGGGGACTGAAGGCGGCGGAGGCAATGGCGGCACGTTTTGCAGCCAAGGAAGCCTTCGGAAAGGCTTTGGGAACCGGCATCCGAGGATTTGCACTGAGGGAAGTAGAAGTCCGGCAGACGGAATCCGGCCGGCCATTGCTCAAGCTGCATGGGAAGGCTGGTGAGCTTGCTGCCTCTGTCGGTATCGTTAATACTCATGTCTCCTTGTCGCATGAGCGGGAGTATGCAACAGCAGTCGTTGTATTGGAGGGATAGATGGCCGGAACCGCAATTCAGGAAGTGACATTTTTTACCAAGGATCTGTTGTTCTGTCCTGTGTGCAATGGTGAGTACAGAAGAGAAGAGCTCCGTAGTGGACGGGGCCGTCTGATCGCTGGAAGTCTTACCCCTGAACTCCGTCGATTGTATGAGCCAAGTCAGAAATACGGAGAAGTGTATCCACTGCTTTATCCGATAACTGTCTGTCCTCACTGTCTCTATGCTGGAATGATATCCGATTTTGATTCAATTCCGCAGCTGCTGGCTGACGAGCTTGAAGACAAGCGCGATGAGCGTATCAAGGAAATCAGAAAACTTTTCCGGGACCTTGATTATCGCGAACCGCGCCGTCTTCAGGAAGGAGCAGCATCCTACATACTGGCAATAATGTGCTATGATGTTTTTCCAGCTGACTATTCACCGGTTATTAAACAAGCGGTTTCTGCATTGAGAGCGGCCTGGCTCTGCAGCGATCTACACCGCAAGAATCCCGGTGACAATTATGACTATCTCAGACATATTATGTACCGTAAGGCATGTTTTCTGTATCGGAGGGCGATAGAGCTTGAACAATCCGGAGAACAGGGAATCGGCGGATTGAAGCATCTGGGGCCGGATCTGGATAAAAACTATGCATATGATGGTGCCCTGTACATAATGGGTCTCCTGGAATACAGATATGGGCCGCGTGAAGATACTGCTTCACGTCTTAAATCTCTCAATACTGCCAAGCGAACCGTGGCACGGATCTTTGGAATGGGGAAAGCCTCGAAGAACAAACCAGCGGCGATTCTGGATAATGCCAGGGATGTCTACGATCAGATTAATCAGGAAATTTCCAGACTTGGCGGAGAAATCAACGATACAGAGGACAGCGAACAAGAATGATATCCCGGCAAAGAAATATCTGTCTCGAAATTCAGTATGATGGCACAGACTTCTGTGGCTGGCAGGTGCAGCACAATCAGCGAAGTGTACAGGGCGAAATCGAGAAGGCCCTTGCCAAACTTCATCGTAAGTCCGTTGATCTCTATTCAGCCGGGAGGACTGATTCCGGTGTACATGCGCGTGCTCAGCGGGGAAATTTTTTCAGCTCCATGGATTCGGTACCAGCTGAAAAATTCGCATCGGCCCTGAACAGTATGCTCCCGCAGGACGTGAGGATTCAGCGCAGCTGGCAGGTAGCAGATGACTTTCATGCTACCAGGGATGCAGTCGAACGGCGTTACCGTTATTATATGTATCCCGGCAAATTCGCACAGCCGCTGCTCGACCGTTACCGGCTTAGACTCCCTGTACTGCCGGACATTCTCGAAATGAATCGCATGGCTTCTCTGCTTGTCGGAACCCACGACTTCACCAGTCTGGCCTCATGCAAGAATGAAAAAACCATGATTCGAACGGTCTATTCCGCGCATTTCTTTTACGATGATCATGGAATGGTCTTTGAAATATCCGGCGCCGGGTTTCTATGGAAAATGGTTCGCAGTATAATCGGTACAATGCTCGCTATAGCTGATTTTGATGACCCGGCAGGGACTTTCAGCAGAATTCTGGAGGCCCGTGACCGCAGTGCTGGAGGGAAAACAGCTCCTCCCCACGGTCTGGTATTGTATAGTGTAGCGTATCCTTCGCATAAGGAGCAGACCGAATGACACAACAGGTATGGGAACTACTGAATGATCTTGAAGATATAATGAATACCGGTTACAGAAGTGAGCACAGTCCTCCTCCTGACCCGTCTGCTGTTAAGCCTGATGCCACAGTCGCGGCTTCAGCCTCAGCCGCAACGGATGTCTCAACAGCTCCTGGAACTAAGACTGGAAGTATGGAAAGAGGTGCCGCAGTCTATGCACAGCCCGGGTATGAACCTGCCGCTAGTGGCTCACCTGCCGCAGCTGCCGAAAGCATTTCCGAGCTGGCCGAACTCATACAGGGCTGCACCCTCTGCGGACTGTCCACTCATCGCGATCGGACGGTACCCGGAACGGGAGCCCTGCACCCCCTGGTTTTTGCCGCAGGTGATGCGCCGGGGGCAGATGAAGACCGGACCGGTCTTCCTTTTGTCGGTCAGAGTGGAGAATATCTGGATAAATGGCTCAAGGCAATTGATCTCTCCAGACACAAGAATGTGTTTATAAGCAATGCACTGAAATGCCATACTCCTGATTACCGGAGTCCTGGTGAAGGGGAGCTGAACTGCTGTTTTCCGTATCTGCAGAAGCAGGTCGAGCTCCTGCAGCCGGCGTGTATTCTTGCCCTCGGCAGGACTGCCGGAGGCTTGCTGACCGGCAGAATGAAGCCCTTGTCTGCACTCAGAGGCAGTGTTCACAGTTACCGCGGTATACCGCTTATTGTCACCTATCACCCGAATGCCGTACTTAAAAACCAGGCGCTGCGTTCCGAGGTGTGGGCTGATCTGCAGCTGCTTCGGGATACCCTTCGTAAACTACGAAGCGACTATCGTCCGCTAATCCGCTGACCGGAATTCCATGTCTGAAAGGAGCGCCCTTGTACTATTATGAGCTGGCATTCTCACTGCCCCTGCATCGGACATTCAGTTACAGCTGGCCGGAAAAAATCGAGATTGGATCCCGCGCAATAGCCCAGTTCAGAAATCGGTCTCTGCAGGGAGTTGTAGTTTCTGTAAGTGAAACGGCACCTGTGGGTTACAAGGTTAAATCTATTGAAAAGGTTCTGGATGAAGAAGCCGTACTTACACCCGGACTCATCGAACTCGCCCGATGGATGGCAGGGATGTATTTTGCAAGCTGGGGTGAATGTCTCGGGACCATGATGCCCAGCGCAAAAGAGGAGCGGAAGGCCGCCGCACTCGGAGGTGCCGAGCCGATTGTCCTTGAGCATGCAGTAAGTTTAACAGAAGACCAGAACGAGGCAATCAGAGAGGTAACTTCCGGGAGTGGAACCCGATTCTACATATATGGTGTTACAGGCAGCGGAAAAACAGAAGTCTTTCTGCAGAGTGCTGAGCACTTCCTGTCCCGGGGACAGGGAATCATCTATCTCGTTCCGGAAATAGCCCTGACCCATCAGGTTGCAGAGGTTCTGCGGATTCGGTTCGGGGATAAAGCCGCAATCCTGCACTCGCGCATGACACCTTCCCAACGACTCAGTGAGTGGCGCAGGATCAAACGTGGAGAGGCCAGCATGGTCATAGGTGCCCGCAGCGCTGTATTCGCTCCCGTACAGAATCTTGGTCTGATTATTCTGGATGAAGAACATGAGGGAGCCTACAAGGCCGGCGACAGACCCCGGTATCATGCCAGGCAACTGGCCATGAAGCGCTGCAGCAGTGAGCAGGCTGTGTTGATTATGGGCAGTGCAACGCCATCTGTGGAAGCAATGCATCTCATGAATACAGGCGGGCTGAGCTGCCTGCGGTTGCCTGACAGGGTGGCTGGGGGCGGTATGCCGCAGATAGATATTGTTGACATGCGGCGTGAGCAAAATGCCCTGTCGCAGCGTCTGCTGCAGGAAATGCAGGAGACCATGGAAGCAGGGAGACAGACAATCCTCTTTCTGAACAGACGGGGTTTCTCGCATTTCTTTCACTGCCGTAGCTGTGGACATGAAATGCAGTGTCCGCACTGTTCTGTCGGTCTTACACTTCACAAACAGCGCGGTAGAATGGTCTGCCATTATTGCGGCTATACCACCCGGCCCGTGGATGTCTGTCCCGACTGCGGCTCGCTGGATGTGGGATATTCCGGTTTCGGAACCGAGCATATTGAGGACGAGGTTCGCAAGCATTTTCCTGCTGCGGTAATAGATCGCCTGGATACCGATACTGCTGCCAAAAAAGGTGCCGCAGAGCGGATACTCAGGGAATTCCGGGATGGAAAGACCGACATACTGCTTGGAACACAGATGGTAGCCAAGGGACTTAACTTTCCGAAACTGCGGCTGGTCGGAATTGTACTCGCTGACACCGGGCTACATATGCCGGACTTTCGCGCTGCCGAGCGGACCTTTACCCTCATAACCCAGGTTGCCGGCCGGGCGGGACGGTATCATCCCGACGGGAAGGTACTCATACAGACCTACCAGCCGGATAATCCTATAATACAGCGTGCCGCTGCTGGAGATGTAGCTGGATTCTATGATGCTGAAATCGAGGTCCGCAAGATGACTGGCTTTCCTCCGTTTTCCAGAATGATTCGTCTGGTCGTCAGAGGAAAACAGGAACAGGCCGTAGTCCAGGCCACCCAGAGCCTGGCGTCCCTGCTTCACAGCAAGGGCAGGTTTCCCGGAGATGTTCTGGGACCCAGCGAATGCCCATTGGGAAGAATTTCCGGAAACTATCGTCATCAGCTGCTTCTGAGAGGCACAGACGGTGGAGCCATGCACCGTAACCTTGCCGCTGCTCTGGACGATTTCACTCTGGCTGCCGGAATGCATCTTGAAGTAGATGTCGACCCCATAGCCCTTTTGTAGGAAGGACCAGTATATGCCGGAATTACCTGAAGTACATACGACAATTGAATCACTGAGAAAAGCCGGAATTGAAGGCCTGGAGATAACAGGCAGCTACGTTGAACGGGAGAATACCGTAGGCGGTGACAAACAAGCCTTTGCCCGTGCTGTACAGGGAATGTACATCGGCCCACTGCAGCGCCGGGGCAAGTATATTCTCATCCCTTTGCTGCAGATGCGTCCCACCGATAAACCAGGCGATAAATCTGGCGCTAAACCCGCGAATTTGCATGGCGACAAGCCCGGCGGATGGCTGCAGATTCATCTGAGGATGAGCGGAAGGTTGTTTCTTGCAGACAGTTATGAGACTGCCTATGTCCGTGCCGCCCTGGCCCTGGATGATGGACGCAGGCTCTGTCTATATGCTCCGCGTAGGTTTGCCAGAATGCTCTACAGCGCAGATCTCGCAGATGTGGAATCCAGACTGGGTGTTGAACCCCTTTCTCCGGATTTCAGCCCGGAGCTGCTTGGACAGCTCGCTGCCGCCAGCAGGAAGCCGATCAAGAGCTTTCTGCTTGACCAGCGCAGGATTGCTGGAGTCGGTAATATTTATGCCGATGAAGCCTTGTTTGAAGCCTCAATACATCCATTACGGACAGCTCAAAGCCTGGAACCATCTGAACTGCTAGGCCTGCACCACGCGATAATTGAGGTGCTTAACAGGGGAATCGGGAACCTTGGAACCAGTCTTGGTCATGGCAAGGCTAATTTTACCCTGCCTGATGGCAATAGCGGAAAGAATCAGGAGGACATCCGGGTTTTCAGACGTACCGGCTTACCCTGTCTGCGTTGCGGAACAATAGTGGAGCGCATTATAGTCGGGCAGCGCGCAACTCACTACTGCCCACGCTGTCAGGAATATACGAACTGATCCGTTCTTACTTGTATTGTGAGTCCTCTCAAGCTAATATAAAGATATGTCAATTGCTGAATACCTGAGCCCCGACCGGATAATTCTCCTGAAACGCAGCACCAAAGAAGGCGCGGTTCTCGAGCTCGTAAAAGCCCTGTGCGCCAGCCTTCCTGGACTTGATCAGGATCAGATCAGCACTGCAATATGGGAGCGTGAACAACTCATGTCGACACGTATTTCTCCACTGATTGCGGTGCCTCATGCCCAGCTTCCAGGCGTTGAAGGTAGCTATATAGCCGTAGGAAAAAGCCGCCGGGGTCTGATTTATGACGCTCGTGACGATCAACGGGTGCATCTGGTGTTTCTACTGGTAGGATCAGAGGAGAACCATCTGAAGGTTCTCAGCGAGCTTGCTCGTCTGCTGCAGCGGCAGGGACTTGTTCAGCGTCTGCTGGCCGCTGCCGGACGTCGTCAGATGTTCCAGATACTTACTGAAACCCCGCCGCGTGATCAGGCCGCCAGCAAATCCCGTACTGCTACCGTCATGGGTGAGTACGCCGGTCAGCTTGCCGAGCGGGTTCATGCCCGGGTCGTCATGGTGCATGGCGAGAGTGCCAGTTCCGGTCTGCTTGCAAATCTCCGCCGCCAGGGAAGGACGGTGGTTCTGGTGGGCAGTGAAGATGTGGGCGATGATATAGATGCTTCATTGTATGATCATCATCTTCTTGTTCCATTCAAGGGACTTAATCGCTCGAATCAGGTAGAAATTACTATGCTGATGGCGCTCTCGCGCGGGCTCATTCACAAGGGTGACAAGGTCGTCAATGTGTTCGGTCTGACAGGAGATCAGCTGGATACGATCGTCCTCAGCGATGTGGCCCGGGATTTCAAGCTGTTTTTTTCCATGCCGGCTTCCGGCAAGACCGAGGGCCTGGATCAGCAGGTGTTCATGCGTGCAATGCAGATAATGGCTGAATTGGCCCAGGAAGGCAGGGAAGGGAAATCGGTCGGTACATTAATCGTACTCGGGGATTACGAGCATGTTAAAAAACACTGCCAGCAGATGGTCATAAATCCCTTCCAGGGCTATGATGAGAGTGAACGTAATATTCTGGATCCGAGCATAACCGAAACCATCAAGGAATTTTCAAGAATAGATGGGGCCTTTGTCATACGGGGTGACGGAGTCATAATGTCTGCCGGAACCTATCTGAGAATCGACAACAATGTTACCGGCTTGACCCCGGGACTCGGTGCACGTCACACAGCTGCCGCTGGCATAACCCTGGACTGTGAAGCCCTCTCAATCTGCCTATCGGAATCAACCCGGCAGATCAGTCTGTTCCGCTCAGGTGAACGGATTATGATTGTGTGATCGGCAGACTGAAGAAAAAGACTGTTCCTTTGTCCGGTGTACTGTCTACCCAGATTCTGCCCCCATGCCCGATCACAATCCTCTGAACGATGGACAGCCCGAGACCCGTGCTGCGCTCCTCACCGAAACTTTTTGCCTTTGATTCGTGAAAGGGCACAAAAAGCTGGGCAATTTCTTCCTCGTCTATTCCTATGCCCTGATCTTCGATTGAGGTGATTACAAAGTTCCCGTCGTTGAAAGCACTGACGTGGATCTCGGTTGAATCCGGTGAATATTTTATAGCATTGCTCAGCAGGTTATTCAGAACCTGGCGGATTTTCATTTTGTCGATGATGAGTTCAGGCAGATGTGTTTCAAAATCTGTGTAGATTTTAATGTCACGTTTTAATGCCAGAATCTGATTGCTTGCAATTGTCCGTTTGAGCTCAGCTGTATAATCTATCTGTTCAGTGTTCAGATGCAGCTGTCCTGATTCGATTTTTGCAATGCTGAGCAGATCCTCCAGCAGGCTGAGCATAAACTCTCCTGATTCCTGGATAAGAAACAACAGATCTCTCTCATTCTTCTGGAGCTGATTCCCACTGCCTTGTATGAGAAAACTGCTGAGAGAACAGATCGACGCAATTGGATTTCGTAGATCATGGGCTGCCATGCCAAGGAATCGGTTTTTCTGCTGGTTGGTACGTTGCAGCTCGGCAGTCTTTTTCTGTAGATCACGGTTCAGATTGCTGAAATCGTTGTTCATCTGGACGAGATTCTGCCGCATGTCAATTATTTCGTTGTGATCAATCTCACCTATTGCAAGTATACTCTTGCCGCAATCAATGAAGCGGAAATAGTATGTCTGCGGCAGTTCTCCTTTTTGATTCAGATTACAGAGAATGCGCTCAGGGCCTTTTTCAAGCATGTCAGTAATCCGGAAGCTACTGTCAAAGTCGAGGAGGATTTCACGGAAATTGCTTCCTGTGGGGTCAGCATGACTCATGCTTTCCGCGGCAGCATTGCAGCCGAGAATTTCTCCACTGTGGTCAAGCTCGAAAATCAGTGAAGGTGATTCCTCCCTCATGTAGTCAAGCAGTGCTTTCTCACCGTTCATGCAAAGTCTTCTCTCTGTATGCAGGCTTCAAGCTCATGTGCAGAATTAATATATCTGATTTCTTCACGATGACTGCCGAGTTCAACATCTCCTTTCACAAAGGCCTGTCCACCGACAATAACAGTAAGATCAGGAAAAGAATCTTTCACTCTGTCGAGAATCCCAGCAAGGGGCAATGATTGCTCGTAGATACTTACCGACAGCCCCAGAACATCTGGACGTTTGTCGTCAATCATGTGAAGGAGGTCCTGCAGCGGAGTGTTGGCTCCCAGGAAATAGCCGTCCCAGCCGTTCAGTTCAAAAATATCAGCAATCATCTTACCGCCTATCTGATGATACTCATTGGCAATGCAGGATATAATCGCAGTTTTACCAATATGCTCAGCTGAAAAGATAATCGGATACACCAGGGGGAACATGCTCTCGGTAATCGAGGTTGCAAGATGTTCAACAGCAACAGAAATCCGGTTTTGCTCCCAGAGACTGCCGACTTCATACATGGATCGCTGAAACAGATCTGTATACAGTATCCGTACAGATGTGCCAGCATCGATTAGTTGTCTGACAATGAGATAACAGCGATTTCTGTCACCTGACAGTAAACTTTCCAGATAGTCCGGGTACACTGTCTCGCAGTTGAGATCTTTCATAATAGTACTATAGGCCATGAACTGCAGATCGTGCAAATACTCTTTTAGCTTGTTTTACCGGTGAGCTCATAGACGCCGATATGCTGTTCTCGCCCGCGGATTTTTACATTTCCCATAAAGCGGGTAACAAAACCTTCGTCCCGGATTTCATGGTAGACGCTGTCAGAAATGGTTATATCAGTACCGAACTTCTTGTTCAGCTTCTCGATTCGCGCCGCTACATTGACCGTATCTGATATTACCGTACTCTCCAGCCGCTCGAGTTCACCTATGATCCCCAGCATAATCGGTCCTGAATGTACGCTGACCCCGACGCGAATATTATCATACTGTGAATACTTCTGATTGAAATGATTTACAGCCGTCTGCAGCTCAAGGGCAGCGTTCATAGCTCCCAGAGGTGAATCCGGGAATATTCCCATAATCGCATCCCCGATGTATTTGTCAATGAATCCACCGTTTTTGCGGATTACGGGGCCGGTTTCAGCCAGAAATGCGTTGATAAAGGTTATGTTTTCCTGGGGAGTCATTTTTTCCGAGATACCGGTGAACCCGCGGATATCGGCAAAGAGAACAGTCAATGTGCCATGAATCTGATCACCGAGCTTGATATCAATAATCTCTTCCTTACCGAGATATTTCAGTACTTCCTGTGGAACAAAACGCCATAGCGAGGTATTGATTTCCTCGATGATTGCATATGCCCGGGTAAAGAGGTAGGACAGCACAATCGTCTGGGTCACCGTAAACACCACCAGCCCAAGGGTGGAGAGGTATGTCGTCTGAATCAATCCTCGATTGTAGAGAATGTCGTTCAGGGCAGTCAGGAAGAACACAATACCCCCGGCCAGCAGCAGCCTGGCACCGCTTCTGCCACGCACAGCTGCCAGAACAAGGGCATATATCACCAGAAGTCCTGTCAGAGCAATCAATAGATTATAGTAGGTGAGGATCAGGGTGAAAAATGTGGTAGGTGTTGTGATAATAATTATGGCAAACAGACCACTGAGAACAAGAATCAGCAGGTGAAGTCTTTTCTTCAGTTCGCGAGGATAAATCAGTCTGATAAAGGTAACAAACATCGGGTAGAAGAGACAGATCGTCAGGTAATCCAGCCGCTGCCCGATACCCCAGGGGAATGCCGGAAAGAAGAAGTACCAGAGACGCTCACCCATGAGCATGGTCCGAAAACTGATGATTACACAGAACAGACTGAAAAACAGCGCGCTTTTTTCCTTGTTTCGCAGCATGAAAATCATGAAATGATACAGACCGATTATGCCGAGTATGCCGACGGTAATCATCTCTGCCATAATACGGCGCTCGCGAAGCTCTCCAATCTGCCCGGCCCGTCCGATAAGCAGCGGTTCGGCGAGACCGCCTTTGCTGTGTTCGTAGTTTGACATGCGCAGGGTAAAAAGAACCTCGGGACTATCCGACTGGAAATATACCGCCTGCGGCAGATATTGCGCCCTCGCCGCATTTGACTCGCTGGAAACGATTCCATTGGAAGCGATCAGCTCCCCATTCGCATAGAGTTCGTAGGCGGTATAGACATGAGTGATTCGCAGGCCAAGGACCTTTCCGACAGCAGCTTCCGGCAGCAGAACACGCAGCTGCTGGCTGGCATACCCGATACCTCCAAAGTCCTGCCCCGGTATCCGGTTCCATATCTGGGGCTGTTCCGTTAGCTGTCCCGCACGGAACACATAAGGATCCACCAGCTCGTTCCAGTGGAACGACCACTCACCATTCAGCTCCACAGCCCCGTCTACGGTAAAATCCCGGTCACGGAGATCAAGTACAGCTCCAAGGGCACGCACAGACCCGGAAGCAGAAAGTACAGCCGGCAACAGTAGAAACAGCAGCAAGCTGGTAAGAATGGTGGAACATCGTGTTGGTCTCATGTAGAACTCCGGTCAAATTATAGTCTGAAACAGCGGAAAATAACAGTCTTTTCCAGATGTCTGAGCCTGGATAGCGCTGGTTGGGGGATTTCTACTGGATGGACTATACTCTCCCGAAACATAAGGAGGTTTTAAGTAGAGCCGTGGGCTCAGGAATTTAATGCTTGTATGTATTATGCGACAAGTGGCAGAACTGAAAAACATGTAGTACAGTAGAAATCAAGTCAGTATGGTAATGGAGAAAAAATGATTAAAAGTGTATTTATATGTGTTTTGCTAAGCATTGGTCTAGCCGCTTGCGCCAGCCTTCCGGAGACCGCCAGTCGAATCGACATGATTATTGATGACCAGCAGGTGAGGGTTATTGATGACTCAGCTAATACCGGCACGTGTCTGGAGCAGACTATTGCTGCTGATGACCTGTATGGAACCTGGCAGATAGTAATCCATGAGGTTTATGACCGACGGGCTGCTAACACCTATGATTTGGTATTTTTAGATCAGAATGAACGTTCGCGCAGATCTACCAAGCAATGGAAAAGTCAGGGGTTCCAACCTATCGTTACTTCGGTTGAGCATCTGAAAACAATGGAGTTCAAGGAAGATGGTACCATGTTGGTAGCAATGCAACTGTTGGTTGATGGGGAACCAGCAAGCCAGACACACACACCCGACTGGCCATGGACATGGGAACACTCCGATGATAACACCCGCGTTCTGGAATTTCGCTACCAGCTGTCTGAGAAAGGGCTGGAGGTCAAACCTGTATCGGCTATCGGCTTTTATCCCCGACTTCACACCAGTAACGAAAACGACAGCGAATTCTATACCCAACGCCTGTGTTATCGGCAGTACCGTGGTGAAACCTACCTGTACATCGGTGGATACGGATTGCTGTCTCGCCCTGAATAAATCGACATAATGATTGCATGGCAGCAGAGAGACTGGGTGTATTAAGTACTGAGGATTATATGAGTATTTGGAAATTCCTGAATGCTTTTGTGTTCATCGTAGCGATTGCGATTCTGGCATCATGTATGACTGCGTCGCAACAACTTCACAAACAGGTATTTCTGAGGATGCGAGCAGCGAATCCTTATGTTTTTCCGGGAGAGCTGCCGCTTCAGCAGCTGGTTTTCAGCAAGCAGCATAAAAAATGCTGCTTTGCGCCGGGAGCGGGACAGGGAGAAGAACAACAGAAAACGGATGAATACACTACAGAAGAACCCATACATATTGGTTATCGTAATGCACTGCTGGCAGGTACGGCAAGAGTCCGGGAGGCTTTTACAGGTCGCGGATTTCTTCCTCGCTCAAGCCGGTGATGTCAGCAATGTCTTCGATAGAAAAGCCGCGATCCCGCATTTTTCGGGCATCCTCTATCCGAGCTTGTTGTATGCCTTCTAATTTTGCATTATGCAGTCGAGAGTCTACATCCCGGCGCCACTTTTCTCGGGCTTCAGCCATATCCATAAGTTCATCGTTTGCGGTGAAGTCCTTATAGACTCTGTGGGCCTTTCCGATTGCCGGATTATCTTTTAACAGTACAGTCATTTGATCCTCCTCTATGTTCCCTTCATTTTCAAAATAAAAAATCCACCCATCCAGTTTGTCTTTTACATCACTGGCATGTTCCCGATGGTTTTTGGGCACCTCAATAAAGTGAATCTGGAGGTGCTCGGTTAATACAAACTCCGGTGCATCCTGTTCGGTAATATGGAAACAACTGTGGTAGCCAGGTAGTTGCGGAAAGATCTCGAAATTCAGCAGATTAATGCAGATGGTTGGAGCAAGTTCCCGATAGAAGTTTCCCGATTTGAGCTGATCGGCATAGTTTTTGGCCCAGTAATACAGGCTGCGGTTGGCAAAGCTGCCATTATCATCGACCTGTACTTCCACATTGATCCATCGGCCGGTCGTGTCTTTCGCCTTTACATCGAGAATGCTCTCCTTGTCGCCCCGTACTACTGCCAGATTAAAAGGATTCCTGATCTCCAGTTCAACCACAATCTCATGACCTTTCTGCACAAAGACGGCATTAATAAAATCAATGAGAATATCCTTGTTTTCTTCCGACCCCAGCAGATAACGAACAAAAATATCTGCCATGGGATTCAACGGACGGTCTTTGGTGCTCATAAGTAGATTGTACTCCTATTCATCTGCTGAATCAACTGAGAACAATGGGCCAATAATGCGAAACCACGATAAGGACACGGGTTGCGCGACGGATCGCAGTGGAAAGCCCGCAGTCCGGGGCAATCGTCCGGGCGTAGGTGACGAAGCCCGAGAGCCGATTGCCACTCCATACCGGTAATCCTTGCAGGGGAACCGGTACATACTGCTCTGTCTGAACAGCCCGAGCGAGGACTTGCAGCGGAGAGCCGGGTACCGGCAGGGATCGACTCCCGTGCTACCACAAAACTCATAACCCGTGCATTATCCGGCAAATGAGTGTAGTTGTCACAGTATTTTTGTAAAATATTTGTTCTTTTACAATATCAGAGAAGGAGACCTTTGGTCATATTGCAGTGAATCAGACTAATTTCGGGTTTTTTCTTGATCTGAGAATACAGCAAGGTCATGGATTATTTTGATGCACGGTGAGGAGCTGTAACTATCAAGGAAGTTATTTAGCTCAGCCAGCTTTCCGGTAGTAGTTATGGTACAGACCGAAGAGTACCGGTTCGCTGTGGATTTCTCCATGAGCTTGTGGTGGTGCTCTATTTGGACACTGGTTCCCGATTCCCTGATGCGGCCGGTGAGTGTTATACCAGCTGACATATTCGGATATTACAGTATGCAACTGACGGCGGCTGAAGATAAGCATCTTGTTGAGGATTTCTCGACGGATAGAGCCAATAAAGCGTTCAGCAAATGCATTCATATTCGGTGAATGAGGTGTAATAGCTACATCCGAAATTCCCAGTTTCTCGTAATCAGTCCATTTTAACTCACCTGAGTTGTCGTGAACAAGCCATGTAGTTTCACCACAACGGTCATACATGAATCCCTTGAGCTGGTTCTGGACAAAGGCCATGTTCGGGGTGGTAGTTATACCGAACTGTTTGATTGATCTCGTTTTCAATTCGAGAATGAAGAATACATACATGCGCTTGAAGCAAAGCGTGTCTACTGTAAAGTAATCGCAGGCCAAAGGAAATTGCACTTACTATTGCAATTTCCTTCTCGCATAGGTGGGGAATTGTTAATTAGTTTTATAAAACAACTTAACAATTTATGATCTTGCGAATGCTCTTGCAGAATGTAATTTTGCAAGAAGCTCAGCAGGCTATTATAGTGCAGTTCAAGAAAGCGCTTCCAGCTGCCGGTTGGCTTGAGGTCACCGGTTTTGTAGCCGTCGTTCAGAATTCTGCGTATTGTTTCGTCTGAGACATCGATCGCCAGTTTCTGCAATTCTCCGGAAATGCGCAGAGAGCCACAGGATGGATTTCTGGATTTGATGTCCAGAATAAGTGATCGTATTTTTTTGGATACTGGAGGTCGTCCGGGGGTAATCTTGCGGGGATGTGTCCAGTGTTTTTTCAGTTGATTCTTCCATAGTTTCAGCACAGTATTTGGACTGACAATGGTCAGGTGCTTTTTAAGACCGGGAAAGCATTGCAACAACTTCACAAACAGGTATTTCTGAGGATGCGAGTGCGAATTCTTACGCCATTTCTGCGCGACACACCTGTTGGAAGCCGAGGCTGACGTGCGCACCGTCTCGGAGCTCCTGGGTCATTCCTCGATTAAAACCACGCCCGTTACACCCACGTGAGCTCCGAAGGCTTGAAAATACAGTTCAAGCGTTACCAACCGAGAGAAAACGAACTGTACCGGGAAACCAGCGAAGAGTACCAAACAGCGGTGGCCAATCTTAAGGAAGCATTGTTGTGGAAATGGCGGCTTTGGTAAAACAAGAACTATTAGCTTGAAGGTATATTACATAGAGGTTATATTATGTCAATGGGAGCAGTAGTAGAAAGTACGAGAGAATACCTGGACTGGTTCATAGCTCAAGAGTCGCCGGTACAGGAGGCCGTCCGGGCCTATGTGAAGCTGCTGCTTGAGAAAGGGCCGTCATTGGGGCGTCCCTATGTGGATACGCTGAAAGGCAGTAAGTACCCGAATTTAAAGGAACTGCGGGTCCAGGCAGGCGGGAGAAAGTACCGGATTGTGTTTATCTTTACCGGTGAACGTGTTTGCCTGCTCTTAATTGGTGATGTAAAAGGCGGAGCTGAAGATAAACGGTTCTATAAGAAATTGATAGCGCGTGCGGAAGCGTTGTATGAAGAATATTTGGCCTCACGGTAATTGGAGGAGGATGATATGGCAATTATAAAAGATGCGATGAAAGCGATGGAAAGCGTGATGTCCGAAGATTCTATCGCTCGTTCCAATGAGTTATTTGAACGGGAATTGTTGATGCTCAATCTTGCTGAACTGCGGGAGAAGTACAACATAAAGCAGGCGGATATGAAAGGGTTCTCTCAACCGGCAATCTCCCGGATTGAAGGACGTACTGACATAAAGTTGTCTACTCTGATAAAATATCTAAGCCAGATGGATCTTGAAATGGAAATAAAAGTACGTCCCCGGCATCCTAAACACGGAACCCCTTCGGAAGTGATGCTTTTGCATACCTAAGACTAAGGAGTAGCTGTTATATTAAACGATTAGGTCTTTTACCTTACTCACCATCTTTATGGTAAATGCGTGTAGTTGTCACAGTGATTTTTGGGAGAAGAACAACAGAAAACGGATGAATACACTGCAGAAGAACCCAGACATACTGGATACCGTAATGCACTGCAGGCAGGTACGGCAAGAGTCCGGGAGGTTGTTATAGCTCGCGGATTTCTTCTTCGCTCAAGCCGGTGATACGAGAGATCAATGCTATTTCCAGTCCTTCATCCCGCATTTTTCGGGCATCCTCATGCGCTTTTTGTTGTATGCCTTGTTGCATGCCCCGCTGTTCTCCCCGCTGTTCAATCTTGTCTACTACTTCTGCTAACATAGTCTTAACCTCCGTTAATTGCTGTACCTTGTCGATTTCGCTGTTTCCGAGTGAGCCGCGGAACATCCGGTTGATCCAGTGACTGAACTGACGCAGCTGCTCGGGTTGTTCCTCAGCGATCATGTCGATGGCTGTGTCTATTGTCTGCCGTAATTCTTCATCATCATTCTGCTGCTCCAGATACATGATCGCTGCTACCAGCCCCTTGATACGCTGCAACTTTTCCGATGGTATGTCGCGCTCAATGATGGGGTAGTACTCAAAGCTTGGGATGTACTTTGCCGGGATTTCAGGGGCAATCAGTTTGCTGATGTTACCTGGCACGGTCCAGTTACGGCTGCCGTTATACAGGAGAACCGGACACACTGCCGGCAGTACTCCCTTGGTGCTGCTGCGAAACAGCTGGTCATACAGCTGCAGGATGTACAAAAGCATGCGGACCGGAATGGTTTTTCCCGGGGTGGACTGGAACTCCAACAACACATAGACATACACCTCACGGCCAGGCAGATCGATTTTGTAGATAACATCACTCTCGCGATCCAGAAGCTCGTCGCTGACAAAGCTCTTGTCCACCAGCTCGACATCCTCAACACGTAGGCGCTGTCCCAGGACTTTCGTTCAACCATGATAGATAAGAATACAGCTTTTCAGGTGTTGAAACAATGAATAATGGTGCAAAGCTAACGAGTTGCGCGACGGATCGCAGCGGATAGCCCGCAGTCCGGGGGCAAGCGGCAGGGCGAAGGTGACGAAGCCCGAGAGCCGATTGCCACTCCATACCGGTAATCCTTGCAAGGGAACCAATGAATGATGGTGACTCCGAACAGCCCGGACGAGGACTTGCAGCGGAGAGCCGGGTACCGGCATGGAGTCGTTCAGTTGGAATAGCTGAGAAAGGTACTTCAGGCGCACGACCTCGGTTTGCCGGTACGCGCCAGCAAAGATAGATACACTGGTCCTGACATTATTATTTGACCCGTCAGTCCTGACAGCTGTTATTGATTCCTGACACTATCCATCGCAATTGCGGCCTGGTTGGCAAAGGCTTTGAGAATCTGGAATTCCTCGTCGTCGATTGCTTCCTGGCTCCGGTCTATTCCCAGAACGCCGACCGTCCGGCCTCTTAATACGAGCGGAGCAATCGCAAAGGGATTCAGACCGATTTTTTTGGCCAGTTCTCTGTTAATCAGCTCGGATTCTTCAGGTTTCTTGATGTTATAAGCTTCCTGTTCAAGGGCGACTCTGGCGGTCAGTCCGGCATCAAGGCGGAGCGGAATGCTCAGGCTCACACTGTTGTCGGTTTTTCCTCCACGTGTACGCACCATCATCAATCGCAGCTCACGGTTTGCTTCGTTCAGATACAGCAGGGCGCGGTCCAGATTCAGGAAGCTCATCAGCTCATCCAGAATGTATTCTGCTATCTCATCTATATTGGTATGCTGATTCATGGCCTCAGCTGTTCGGTAGAGTAGAAGCATCTTGCTGTTCTTGTCCCGGAGCATATGGACAGAGTCCTTCAGTTCCTGCTGGCGCTTATGGATAAGGCCGGTCAGGAATCCCGCCAGGGCTGCAAATGCATACATGGAACCTATAGTGAAGCCTATGGTCAGCAGGACATATGCCTGGTTATCAGCAATGCCGCTCATGGGGCTGAAGAAGGCCTGGTGTGGAATTATTCCCTGGTGTTCAAGTATCACCATTGCAGCAAACAGCAGTGATGAAATAGTTGCGGTCAGGTAGGCGGTGCGGGAGCTCACCAGCAGGGCACCGGAGAAAATCACAAAAAAGTACAGGAAAGAGAATGGACTGGTTATGACTCCGGTCTTGTATATGGTGAACGAGAAATGGACTACATCTATAAATAGCTGAAGCAGTACGAGTGGGCGGAGATCCTTCACTTTGCGTGATAAGACCAGATACAGAAGATTCAGAATGAGCATGATTCCCATATTGACTGCATTAATGTAGATGTCATCCATGGAGAAGTCGCTGCGGCTGGTCATGCCGAGGAATCCGGCAAGCATCATAATGGCAAGGATGCTGGGAGACACGAACCAGCGGATCCGGATAATCAGCTTCAGGTTGCTGCGGATTTCTTCCTGGGAGTCCCGGAAAACGATTCCTGCTGCAGAGAGGTCAAAGGGGTCAAAGCCAGCTGTTTTGTGTTCGGTGCTCATATCAGGCAGAATACAGGATCGCAATGAATATATCTACTGCGGAAATGAGTAAGAGGGGGAGCAAGGAAAGATGTCGTTGTCGGTCTCCGGATATTTCAGTCATGGTTTCAGGATTCCAGCCGCGGAGAATCAGGGAATCGGCTGTGGATAGGGCAAGTTCCGTCCCCAGGCGTGTCATGCTTCCGGCCCGATAGCGGACGCTGTGAATGCTGAATCTGCTGCAGCGCAGACTGACAGCCTGATTGGCAGACCGTGCAATTCCACGCAGGCGATTGAACAGGCTCAGTGCAACAGGAATAATTGAAATAAAAGCTGCAGTAAGACTCCCGGCGCGGTGTCCTGCGAGTTTTCCGGTAAGTTGGACTGGAGTCTGCAGTATAGCGCTCAATTCTGCAGAGGACATGCTGCGGCTAATCCATACCCCGAGGGATAACAACAGGAAGTAGCTGCTTCCGGTATCGATGGTTGAGGTCAACAGCTCTTTCAGACTTTGGTCTGCCGCAGGAAACACCCGTGCGGCAAGGATTATCAAACTGAAGAAAACTGCTATTTTCAGAGGAGGGCTGAGGTACTGTATCCGCAGTTTGCTTAGCTTGAAAAGAACCGGCAGATAGACAAGTGCGACCGCCTTGGCCGGCAGTGAAAGAAAAGCGATGCTTATGCTGAACAGCATGAACAGTATCACGGATATCTTCCTTTAATGTCCAGAAAGACCGGTTCCAGAAGCAGGTGTTCCGGATCTGTCTGCTGACTTGTCAGAAATTCATCGCGGCTGCCTTCAAAACGTTTTCCGTTTTTATGCATGACGATGCAGTGGTCAACGTGCCTGATTATCTTTCCCAGATCGTGAGTGCATACCACTAGTGTGTAACCGGCTTCTTTCAGTCTGAGCATGTGACGGATCAGACTGCAGGCTCCAGGGAAATCAAGCCCGGTGAATGGTTCGTCAAGCAGCAGGCAGCGCGCACCGGAGGCCAGCAGACCGGCTATGACCGTTCTTCGCTGCTCTCCGGATGACAGGCTGTAGGGGTCGCGGGATAGCAGTGTTTCAAGCTCCAGCATTTCTACTATTTCTCGGGATGCTTCGACCGCCTCTGTGTGGCTCTGCCCCTGGCTGCGCCGACTGAGTATAATGTCATCCAGGACAGTACGCTCTACCAGCTGGTACAGGGGATTCTGGAACAGGAAACCGACTTCCTTCCTGATCTGTCTGCCTGATTTTTCAAGCGGGTGTCCCCGATAGCTGCAGAGGCCCTTCCAGCTGCGTATGAGCCCGACCAGTGTCTTGAGCAGCAATGTTTTTCCGCTCCCGTTCGGACCGGTGAGCAGGGTAATGCCTCCCTCGGGAATAACTGCGCTGAACCCGGGTAGAATCTCTATACCATCCTCGTTGAAGATTCTGAGGTCGGAGATCCGGAAGAGTTCCTGCGTTGTCTGATCCAGGTTCATCGGCCCTATATGCTCCAGCGTTTGAGGATCGGCCGCATGAGAGCTGCGCATGATACTGCGGCAGCAATTTTCAGGGCGTCTCCGAGCAGGAATGGCATCATTCCGGCATTTACTGCCTGTGTCAATTCCATTCCGGTGACCTGTGCCAGCCGCAGAACTCCGCCTGTGTAGATTACTGCACTTGCAGCGATTCCGGCTGCTGTATTCTGCACTACAACAATACCTCGGGCTTTAGAAGGCTTGTCAGCTCCAATACTACTCAGCAGAGATGCCAGGATTGCTGCCGGGAGAAACGACAGAATGTAGCCGCCGGTAGGACCCAGCAGATGACCGATGCCACCGCTGCCGGCAGAAAAAACCGGGAGACCGATTGTTCCCATAAGCAGATAGGCGCTGAGTGCGGTCAGTGACCATAGCGGCTTGAGTATGAGTCCGCAGAGTATTACAAACATTGTTTGCAGGGTAAACGGTACCGGACCAAGCGGAATACTCATATATGAACCGGCCGCTATTGCGGCCGAGAAGAAGGCTGCCATTACAAGTCTGCGGATTCGAATATCCGCGGCTGCTTCACTCGAACTGAATGAGCTGTGCATAAAATCACTCCTTGAGAAAAATGGTTGCAGCATAGTACCAAAGCTCGCGTCTTTATGCTACAATCCGCTGCTATGCGATTCCTACAACATTTTGTGAGTACTGCAGCTGCGTTATTTTTACTCTGTGTTTCAATTATGCCGACAGTCGCGGATGCACCTGCAGCATTATCGGCACCATCACCATTACCAGCGACAGCCGCTCCTCTGAACTGGAGCAGCAGTGTTTTTCAGCCTGCACATGCCGAGGTCGATGCCAGGGCAGCTGTTCTCATGGATGCACAGACCGGTGCAGTACTCTATTCACATAACCCGGATGAAGTCCTTCCTCCTGCTTCAATCATTAAACTGATCAGCATGTATTTTCTGCTTGAGGAAGTTTCTGATGGCAGACTTGATCTGCATGGGGATATTCCGATTCCTGTTGCTGCCTGGGCGCGCAATGCTCCACCGCGATCCTCTTTAATGTTTCTTGGGCCTGGTCAGCGGGCAAGCCTGCATGATCTGCTTCTGGGGCTGGCTATACCCAGCGGCAATGACGCTGCTGTAGCTGCTGCTCTGTTGTTGGCCGATTCTGTAGATGAATACGTTGATCTTGCCAACCGCCGGCTTGCCGGGATGGGATTTGAACATACCCGCATGGTCGAACCCTCAGGCTACAGCAGGGACAATACAACCACCGCCATGGAAATGGCGCAATTTGCTTTTCTGTACGTTAACAGGCATCCGCAAGCGATCGCTTCCTATCATTCCATCCGGAATTACGGCTTTCCGCTGCAGGAGAATCTCCTTCCCGGGCATTTCGAAAATCCCATATATCAGCAGAATTACAATCGTCTGCTCTGGATTATGCCAGATGCCGATGGACTGAAGACCGGAACCACCCCTTCAGCTGGCTTCAATCTTGTTTCCACTGCCGAGCGCGGTGGCCGGCGTCTTATCGCCGTTGTACTGGGGGTTGAGGCACCGGATTCACGCAATGGTAATATCAAGCGGGCCGAGGTCAGTCGGGATCTGCTTGAGTATGGGTTCAATGAATTTACCAATGTAGAACTGGATATTCCTGATCCTGGTACCGTCAGGGTCTATGGTAGCCGTTCAGCTGAAATCCAGTTGTATGTAGATGCTGAGTGGGCGTCCTCCGGTACTGCAATCAGCCTTCCACAAATTAACATGGATGATGTTTCGGCTTCATTTCAGGTCGAGCGCAGGCTGCGTGGAGAGTTTGATGCCGGGACAGAGCTCGGGCGTCTGGTGTTTTATTCAGGGGAGCAGGAAATCTTCAGTGCCCCCCTACGTGCCTCTGACGCCGCTGAAAAAGCTCCCTGGTGGATCAGACTGCGGGACTGGTTGATTGTGCTTTGGGAGCAGATCCGTGGTATGGAAAAACCTTTGCTCCTGGACTAACTGGACTAATAGATAGTGGGACTAATACATGTGCCCCATGTGATCCCTCTTGGTTCCCAGGTAGCGCTCGTTATGACTGTTGGGAGCAATAACTATGGGGATCCTGCGGCTGATCTCGATACCCTCGGCTTTCAGCTTTTCGATCTTGTCGGGATTATTTGTCATGAGCGCTACTGATTCCACGCCCAACAGGCGCAGCATATCGGCTGCTACTCCATAATCGCGGGCTTCCGCAGGGAATCCAAGGTGAACATTTGCTTCAATGGTGTCCATGCCCTGATCCTGCAGCTCGTATGCCCGAATTTTATTCACCAGACCGATTCCCCGGCCTTCCTGTCGAAGATACAGTACTACACCGATTTCTTCAGCAGCAATGTATTCAAGCGATGCCTCAAGCTGTTCCCGACAGTCACAGCGCAGAGAGCCCCAGATATCACCGGTATGACATTCCGAATGAGCACGTACCGGGCAGTCCTTCGCCCCCTGGACATCTCCCTTTACAACTGCAGTGTGCTCCTTGCCGTTGGCATGGTCAGTAAAGCCGTATAATGTAAAAACTCCGAACTGGGTCGGGAAGTCGGCCTTTGCGCAAAGTTCTATATCGTTGATTCGTTTCTTTTCCATGAGATCGATAGTATAGCAGGCTGAGGTCGCAAGCTCAATCTGCCTGCAGGAAGTATTCAGGGACTTGCATGCTTTGCTCAGCGTGGAGTCCCGAGTTTCTTCCGCATGAGATCAAAATAATCCGTAGCCTCTTCGACCGCAATATCCGTTGCTTCCTGACTTTCCACTATCAGATGTGCCGGTAGTTCCTGAAGAAAGGGTGAAGGGGCACATTCCATGGTGTCTCTCATGATTTTTCTGGTCCGGCAGGAGGTCATGATCAGTCTCTGTTTGGCTCTGGTAATAGCAACATAGAACAGCCGGCGTTCTTCTTCGATGTTGGCCGGATCATCCTCAATCGCACGGGCATGCGGAATTATATGACTCTCGACTCCAGCCACAAAGACCACCTCATGCTCAAGACCCTTGGCTGAATGAATGGTCATGAGGTTCACCTTGCCCTCGTCGTCATCCGGCTCATCCTTGGTATTCAGGCTAATTCTGTTCAGATAGTTGAAGAGACTTGGATTCATGTTATCGGGGTGTTTCTCATAGTCTTCAATACTCTGAATAAATATTTCAATATTGCGCCATTTCCAGGTTGGAATTTTTTCGTCCCCGTCATGTTCATTCATGAGATATTCCCAGTAATCGATCGCTTTCATGAGTTCGGTCAGAGTAGGGGCGATTTTTCTGGGAGAGAGTATTTTGGGCCTGAAGGATTCAATCAAGGTCAGGAATGCCCGCAGATCTGTTTTTGCACGCTCGTTGAAGGGACTGTCAGTGGCATATACAGCCGCCTGAATCGCGGTATGCAGGCTCCAGTCATGCAGATCGGCTATCTTTCTCAACTGCTCAAGGGTCTTCGCTCCGATTCCTCTCCTGGGTACATTCATTATGCGCAGCAGGCTGACATCATCTTCGGGATTAGCCAGAATTCTCATATAACAGATTACGTCTTTTATTTCCTTGCGCTGATAAAAACTCGTTCCACCGCTCATCTTGTAGGGAATATTGTCAATCAGAAACATCTCTTCAATCGCCCTGGACAGGGTGTTCGTACGGATCAGAACTCCGAACTCACCGTACTTCACCTCGTCCCTCATGTGGATCGCCTTTATCTGCTCGGCAATGAATCTTGCTTCATCACGCTCGTTTTCAGGGTAGGCAATTTCGATTTTACTCAGACCCTTGGTACCGGTCCACAATTCCTTACCTTTCCGGTTGGTATTGTTGGCAATCAGGGTGTTTGCGGCCTCAAGTATGGTGTCTGTACTGCGGTAGTTCTGTTCCAGTTTGATTTCTACCAGTTCAGGATAATCCCGCTCGAAACTTATAATGTTCTCGTAATTCGCCCCGCGCCAGCTGTAGATAGACTGATCATCGTCTCCTACCACGCAAATGTTTCGGGAGCCATCTGCCAGCAGTTTCATGAATCGGTACTGCACCATGGATGTATCCTGAAACTCGTCAACCATTATGTAGCGGTAACGTTCGGTGTACTTGTTCAGAATTTCCGGGTTGTTGTCCAGAATCTGCATCGGCAGCACAATCAGGTCATCAAAATCAACAGCATTATAGAGCTTCAGATGCCTCTGATAGCTTACATACAGATCCTTGTAATAACTGGTGACCGAATCCCAGTCATTTCTGTTTGTCTTTATTCTCGAAAATATTCCGAGAATATCCTGGGTGTTTTCACCGTCCATATCAAAATCGATTTCGCGGGCTGATTCCTTCAGTAGCGATGCCTGGTCAACCGTGTCATAAATAGAGAAGTTTTCCTTGTAGCCGATTGAGGTAATCGTTTCGCGCAGAACCTTTACACCGAATGCATGAAAGGTTGAAACCGTGAGCTGCTGAAGTTTTTTTCCGGTCAGCTCCTTGACCCTTTCCTGCATCTCGCGGGCTGCCTTGTTGGTAAAGGTCAGAGCCAGAATCTGACTCTGATGTATCCCCTGATCCAGCATATGAGCTATTCTGAAGGTAATTACCCTTGTCTTTCCGGAACCAGCTCCGGCTATAATCAGCACGGGGCCTTCGATGGTTGATGCGGCTTTATATTGTCGTTGATTCAGTTCGGCTTTCAGATTCATGGGATCACCTTTATAAACGTTCGGAATGATTTCTACAAGGGCGACTTTCTCAGAAGACCCGCGAAAATAGGACCGGCACCATCACAACTGTCGGGCAGGATCTGTGCTCCGTATTGACTTGTCTCGATCCCGGGAATCCAGTGCGGAACAGAATCTTTCAGATTGATTATTTCTTCAGCCACAACTTCTCCCTTTCGGCGTTTCAGGACGCGTTCGATCACTCCATCATTTTCTGCTTTGTTTACCGAGCATGTGCTGTATAGAATCCATCCTCCAGGTGTAGCAGCATCGACAGCAGCCAGAAGAATAGCATAGGCCTGCTGAGCCAGTCGCTTTGCACGTGCAGGACTCCACCTTGCCAGGTGTTCCGGCGAATTTGCTACATGACGTTCGGAGGAGCAGGGGACATCGGCGATAATCAGATCATAACTGTTTTTCTCATGCAATCCCCAGCGGGATGCGTCGTGCCCGCTTATCCTGACCGATTCACGTACATCAGCGGGGAGATGCTGATCCATAACCGAATGCAGTCGCCGTCGCCGCTGTGAACTACGGTCATTTGCAGTCAGGTGGAAAGCTATGCCGGCAGCTGCCAATCGCTGAATCAGTACCAGTGATTTCCCTCCAGGTGCAGCGCAGAGGTCGAGAATGCGGCAGGCAGCCTGATTATTTTCGGGTAGTGGCAGCAATTCTGCAGCCCAGACAGAAGCTGGATCCAGAAAATAGCTTTGCCGCAGGCCTTCATGAAGATCAAAGTAGATATCATCCATGTTGAAAGCGGCTCGGATCGATGCCCAGCGCTCTGCCCATTGACTGATGTAAAAACTGTCAAAGTCCAGCTTCATTCCGGCATTTCCGGGAGATTTCTGTTTCTTTCCCATACCTGTAAGTGGTAGCAGAAATCAGCCTGAGATGATAGAGTTTTCTGAAGCAAACAACGACATGGAGGATATGGTGGACCATAACGCTATTCTGGCACGTGCCCGGGAATATATTGAACTTGAACAGAATGAAACCTTTCGCGCTGAGGTGGAAAAACTTGCTGCGGCTGGCATGAGTGACGAACTCTCGGATCGTTTTTATACCGACCTCGAATTCGGTACCGGTGGACTTCGAGGTGTTATCGGTGGTGGCTTTAACCGCATGAATACTCTGGTGCTCCGTAGAGCGACTGAGGGACTTGCCCGGTATGTGGAAGCAAATGCAGGAGTTCCTGCACCGAAAGCAGTGATCGGACATGATTCACGCAGATACAGCAGGGAATTCGCTCTTGAAGCAGCCCTGGTTTTTGCTGCTCATGGAATCAAGACCTATCTTTTCGAGGATTTGCGCCCGACTCCTCAGGTATCTTTTGCTGTACGTGAGCTGGGAGCAACTGTCGGAATCATGATTACTGCCAGTCACAATCCCCCTGAATATAACGGCTACAAGGTGTACTGGAATGATGGCGCCCAGGTGGTTGAACCGCATGACAAGGGAATTATCAGCGAGGTTCAGGCAGTAAAGGGAGCAGTTACCGTCCTCGACAGGGAAGAAGCTATCGAAAAGGGACTGCTGGAATACCTTGGTACAGATTTTGATGAACAGTTCTTTGAAATGGTACTTGAGAATGTTGTCTCTCCTGATCTGCTGAAAAAGCATGGCAAGGACCTGAAAATAGTATTCACACCTCTGCATGGAACCGGTGCCTACCCATCTGAATCAGTACTTGAAAAACTGCATGTTCCGGTCACCACAGTACCGGAGCAACGTGAACCAGACGGGGACTTCCCCACAGTGGAATCTCCGAATCCGGAGGAAGCAGCCGCACTGGACATGGCTGTTTCACTGGCAAAGAAAACCAATGCGGATATTGTCATGGGAACCGATCCCGATGCGGATCGCCTTGGTATTGCTGTTCCCGACGGAGATGACTGGGTACTTCTGAATGGAAACCAGCTTGGAACACTCCTTGTGGATTATGTATTCTCGGCCCATGCAGCTGCCGGAACCCTTCCGGAAAAACCAGTCTTTGCAAACACTGTTGTCACTACAGAACTACAGAATAAAATAGCTGAGTCTTATGGTGCGGATACCTATCGTACACTCACCGGATTTAAACATATTGCGGGACTGATCCGCGAACTTGAAAAGAATCCCGGCAGCGGAACATTTATTATGGGTGATGAGGAAAGCTACGGATTTATGTTCGGCACCAGGGTTCGTGACAAGGATGCAATCAGCGCCGTTGTCCTTACTGCAGAAATGGCCTTGTTCCACCGCGTGGCCGGCAAGTCTGTTATGCAGCGCTTGCGTGAAATTTATCGCGAGTATGGCTGGTACCGGGAGATTCTGGTTTCGAAATATTTCAAGGGTCAATCCGGCGTAGGCATAATGAACGGTCTCATGGAACGCCTGCGCAGCGAACCGCCGAAAAATCTTGGTGGAGCCGTGGTGACTAAAATGATCGATTACCGCAGCAGCGAGACCATTATTCCTGAAAGCGGCGAACGCGTGAAGAATATCGATTTACCATCCTCAAATGTACTGCAATTTTATGGAAGTGACGGTACCGTGGTCAGTGCCCGCCCATCAGGAACCGAGCCCAAAATCAAGTTTTATGCTTCTGTTCACACCGATTCCGGTGTGGATGACATTACCGCCGAGAAGCAGCTCGATGAGCTTGTCAGCAAACTTGAGTCAACTATCCAGGAATGGATTAGCGAAGCAGAATTATCTCAAACGGAGTAGAAATGGATTTACAGACACCTTTGGCAGACATCATGTGTACGGCTTTTGATTTTGAAACTACCGGCCTTCGGGCCGGTTCTGACAGAATCGTTGAATTCGGGGCGGTTCAGTTCAAGGACGGCCGCCAAACGGGCGTTTTCGAAGCGCTCTGCAATCCTGGTATGCCTATCCACCCGGATGCTGCCAGAGTAAGCGGAATAACGGACGACATGGTTTCCTCCGAGCCGCCGGTTCTTGAGGTATTACGGCAATTTATCGATTTTATCGGCGACAGCGTTCTGATTGCACATAATGCTTCTTTTGATATCGGATTTCTCAGAGCTGCACTGCTGGAGCATGGCCTGCCGGATATTCAGAACAAGGTCATTGATACCCAGAAACTTGCCCGCAAGGCCTTTCCCGGACAGAAAAGCTATTCCCTGCAGAATCTGATTGCATTTCTGAATATACCGCCGAATACCGCTCATCGAGCCAAAGATGATGCCTATATGTGTATGAAACTCTTCCTTGCGGCTGCTGAATCCATGAGCTTCATGGGAGATATCAGCATCGGTGAACTAATGGACTGAGACTCTGTCTCAGCCTTCTTTCAGATATTTTGTAATGGTCAGGGCTATGAAATCCTGTAGTGACTTCCTGTCACGAATGGTATCAAATACGTCCTGACCACTTATATTCTCTGCCAGGGCTATTATTCTTTCGACCGTTGGGGCACCGCTTCCGCGTTTCTGCAGGATCTTCCGTGCCTGATCCCTGGCAAGACTTTCAACATCTATGGTCAGATTTTTCCTGTTTTTTGGATCGATTATTGTATTCCACTTCTCGAGAGTTTTTGTGCGGGCTTCCTCAAGGCTGCTGTATCCGTCACTCAGGCGTGTTTCCAGTTTCTTGACTGCAGCCTGCATTCGTTCTTTGGATGATTGCTGTGCTCCGACTGTTTTCTGCACAACAGCTTTTTTTTCGGCGACAGCAGGCTTTTGTCTGGTTGGTTTGCTCTTCTGTACAGGTGTTTCTACCTGTACTGTTCTGGAAACAGGTGTTTCAACTGGTTCCGGTTCCCGTATAGAGGTCCTCTGTCTTCTCTGCTTTTTCTGATGCGTTAATGTAGTACTGCGGTTCTCCTCCAGCAGGCGCAGCCGTTCTGCTTCTTCATGTCGGTCTACTCCAATAAACATCTTTTGAAGAAATCGCAGCAGACCTGAAAGCCCGGGGATAGTTTTCCAGACCGGCAGAAGCAGTTTTGCATCAGCAAACATCCGTACCCGATCCAGGTCAAAAAATTCGTATAATGGTTTCAGTTCAAGTTTTTTGGGATCCAGTATTTTTCTCAGATCTGCTTTGGTCTGTTCGGTTACCGGTGCTTCCTGGCTGACGAGGTACAAGGTGCTGAAATCAAGCATTACAGCAAGCACCGGATCAAGCTGCTGCAGTTTCTGGTTGATCATCGCTTCAAAGGCATCCTGATTCTGCATCTCGAATAGTTTAACCCCGAGGTTCAGAGCAGTGCTCCACTCACTGATGATTTTCTTGCTGACTTTTTCTCCTGCCTCCCTGGCGTGCTGAAAAAAATACATAAGATATAAATCCTTACGGATATACTCCCTGTGGTTATTCCTGGTGTGTATTTTGATAAGCGAAGGAATACGCTCTGATCCTTGAGGAATCTCCTGTTGTTCAATGAATTTAATTATATCTTCCCTGCTGACCTTTTTGGTTATGAGAACACCTTTCTTGTCGGTAAACTCAAAAATATTCTGAAGAGTGAAGGCATAAGGAGCGGTGCGGAGCTTACGCTCAATTTCTTTTAATGCAGCGCTGCTGTCAGAATCTTTTTGGAGCAAAGCCTTCCTGTGCGCCAGGAGCATACCGAGGATTATAGCTGACTGGGTGTAATTCTGTTCATTTATGGTTTTTTCTTTTTTTTCACTATATTCCTTGCTGATACCACTGGTGAGCTGGATCCAGAAATAATAGGAAAACTCATTTGGCTTCCAGATATCCTCCAGAATTACCTCTGGTCTGCTCAGTATGGCCGTAAATGTTTCTTCAACCATTTTCTCTCGATGACGGAAAAGCCCCATCATTTTTTGCCGCATGTATGACTGGTTTCGCTCGTTGCGGAGGTAAAATCTGATCTTCTGCAGGCAGACAAGTGCAAGTTCACGGAACGAGTAATGATAGGGTATAAGTACTGGTTCAATATCCGGTGAAAAAATCAGTCTGATTACACGGTTATCATGTTCAGTAAATTCTTCTTCATTATTCTCACGGAAGGCTTCCTCTTTTTTTTCAAGAAAGGAGATTAATTCGTCTTTGGCGTTTATGACTGTCACCATTTTTTCCGGTATGTCCAGAACAAGAGTTGAAACAGTCGGCAGGGGAGTCTCCGGGTTCTTTCTGAGATCATGCATTCGCTGCTTTATCTTCCGGATATAGTATCCGGAAAAATTAACGCGTATTATGGCACTGCCTTCCCGGCTGAGAATAACTTCGCCGACTTTTTCTGCTTCAATCAGTAGTTTGAGTACCATTGACGGGACTGGTCTTAAATTGGGCTCAGGGAATCTTGCTGGATTATGACGGATATAGTTAATTACATTCTGAACCAGTGCTGTAGTCAGTATTACGGGGTTGTTTTCCTTCTCACTATGATTAAAAAGAACCTGCAGTATATCTTCAAGGAATAGTTCCACCCTTCCATCTTCAGATCTCATTTTCACCTTCCCGATACAGAATATCCTACAAGTCTTGACTCTGCAACAGCAGAGTTTGACAAGGGCTATAGCTAAGCGTACAATGCAGTCATAATGAAAAGCGAATTTAAAAAAAATACGAAAAGCGTTCTCATTACAGTTCTGTTGACCTGTATTCTGCTTCTGGCTTCCTGTGCCAGTGAAGCGGTTCCGGCTGGTAGCGAGATTGATGTAACTGGTCAGAATGTTGAGGCCGATCAGCCTTCCGATAAAGGGAAAATTACTGCTGATGAAGAACCTGTCGACAAGCCGGGAGAACCCGAAATCTACATTGTTGATGACGAAGTATATGAGCAGACCTTTGACGAGGTAGATGAGGTTATCCGGATTCTGAATGGACTGATTGCCCGGAGAAGCTATGCTGAGTGGCTTGAGTACCTGACCCCTGAATATATCGAAAGTATTCTTGAACCCGAGCATCTGGATGAATTGAACAAGTCTTCTATCCTTCAGCGCAACAACATAACAGTTGAAAACCTTGAAGATTATTTTGTTCATGTTGTTGTGCCCAGTAGATCGAATCTTCGACTTGATGATCTTGTTTTTATTGACGATAATACAGTACAGGTTATTATGTTTGTTCGGGACCGTCCGGTAATCCTGTATTTACTGCGGCGAATTGATGGTGAATGGCGTATCAGTGTGTAGAAACATGTCTGATATAAAAAGGAGATATTATATATGAATGCAAGAAATTTTTGCAGGACATTCGTGCTTGTACTTGCAGCCGCGCTGCTGCTGCCTCTTGTTGTAACCGCACAAAACAGCGGTCCTGCAACAATTGAGGAACTATATCTCAGTCAGGATATTGATCTGCAGGTTGCACGTAGTCAAGCTACTGCAGAGAGCCGTGAGATGAAGTTGCTGGCACTGCAGACTATCCGCAGTATGATAGACGAAGGTATGGCAAATACTGCAGGTAATGAGATATCTGCAATACTTGGAGTACTTGCTTCAGAAGGAACAATCCGTCAGGTGCGTACCGGGAATAACACAGTTGTCAATAACTTTCCCGATATCCGGAGACAGGCGGTTGAACTCATCTGGCAGGTAGGGGGGCCGGTTGCCGAGGAATCAATGAAAAACGTGCTCTCAAACGATCCGGAACCAATGGTACTAGCCGAGGCTGTCTATGGACTTGGAATGATAGAGCTTGAAAATCCTGCTGCAACTGCTGACCTGCTGTCCTTTCAGTTGCGCCGCTGGAACGCTGCGCCATCACCGGATAATAATCTTGCCTTTGCATCTTTGTTGACAATCGAAAGAATTGCAAACCGATATCCGGAAGTCGCAGCAAACCCTGAACTCCTTAATTCACTTCTGGGGATTGCAGCCGGAAACTACATCCGGGAAGTTCGTCTCAAATCTATAGATATAATTTCAAGTATACGAAACGTTGGACGCTGATTCGTTTTTGGTGTATATACATCTATAGATGAAGCTGCAAACGAAACGTTCACGACAGTCCGATAAAACGAAGGAGAAGCAAGCCGGCTGGTTTGCTTCTTTTTTACGGATCACAACTCTGACAGTCAAACTCGGGATTATATTTGCTGTTCTTTTTACCGCATATGCAAATCTGGATATGGCCAGGCGGGCAGACAGGCTTTTATACAACTCGATTCAGGATGTGCCTCCACACAAGGTCGGTATTGTCCTCGGTACGAGCTGGGCTTCCAGATCAGGCACGACCAATAGATTTTTCACCTATCGCATGCAGGCTGCTGCTGCATTGTATAAAGCAGGAAAAATAGAGTACATACTTGCCAGCGGGGACAACCAGTATCATTCCTATAATGAACCCCGAAGAATGAGGCGTGAACTTATAGATCTTGGGGTTCCACCTGAACACATCTATCTTGATTATGCCGGATTTTCCACACTGGACAGTATCTACAGAGCAAAATATATATTTCAGCTTGAGGACGTTCTTGTAATCAGTCAGGATTTTCAGAATGAAAGAGCTATATTTCTGGGATCTGCAATTGGCATGAATATTCACGGCTTCAATGCACGTTCAGTTGGCGGTTACGGCGGGATTATGGTCGGTCTACGGGAGTATTTTGCCAGATCAAAAGCATTTCTGGATGTTTACCTACTCAACACACAACCAAGATTTCTTGGGGATGTATTGTCGATTCCTGGAATTTACAGAGAATCTCCGGATATTGATTATAAAATACAGGAATCCGATGATGATACTTGATAATTCCTGCAAATGCGCTCAGACGGTAATGGTTACCTGATTTCTGCCGCTTCTTTTTGATATATACATTGCTTTATCTGCTCGTTCTATCAAAAGCTTGGTGGAGCTGTCTTCCTTGTTTTTGAGCATTGCTACACCCAGGCTGATAGTCGTTGTAATCACAGTCCCTTCATGATACAGCTCAATTTTCTCGGTGTTCTTTCGAATACGTTCAGCGATGTTTCTCGCTGTCTCTGTGTCCGTATTAGGAAGCATGATAATAAATTCTTCACCACCATAACGGGCAGCAACATCAGTCTGCCGAATACTGCTTGAAATCGTATTGGCAACGGCTTTCAGCATCTGATCACCGCACAGATGGCCATAGGTATCATTGAGGGGTTTAAACTTGTCTATATCGCACATAATGATTGCCAGAGGCTGTTGGTTGACATTGGCCTCGACTTTGGCTTCCAGCAGAGTAGACTGAAAGTAATGTCGAAGTTTCAGTCTTGTCATCATGTCGGTAGTAGTAATCTCATACAGAAATGCATTATGGACAGCAATACCAGCTAATATAGCAATATTCAGTAAATATTCTTTTTCTTCTTTAGAAAATTCCTGATCACCAATTCTATCTCCCAGAACAATTATTCCGTTAACTACGGTTTTAGCGCGTAATGGAATAATCAGCGAAGGATTCATTTTGGACAGTCCAGGGATATCATCTATGTCTCCAATAGAGTCTTTTATTTCATCGAAGGTATAACATGCGAAATTCGATGTCAGAAATGTAATCAGTCTGTGATTTCCCGGAATAAAATAGGACAATGATTGATCAAGTTCGAAGCCGATGTGACTGCGATGAAGACTGAGATCCGGTTCGTAAATGTCACGCCGTGTGAACAACCCGGCTTTCATTACCTGCATCTGCCCCATACAGGTGTACAGAATTGATTCGATCAGGGCATGGAAATCCAGCGTTGAGTTCAGACTTTTGCTGATCTCTATTAACTGTTTCAGATCGAATATCTGTTTTTCATATCCTGACACGAGATCCTGAATATGAATATCCTGTATTTCCTGTTTGTCCATGCGCTGATAGTACTCCAGTAGTAATAATTATCGGAAAGATAGTAACTAAGCTTGACGGTTCCGATTCTGCACTCGATAATACCAATATAGTATGAAGAAAGAATTCCTGTTTTTTACAACCACAGCTGTTATTTTATGTGCCTTATTTTTCGGCGCCACTGCATCAGCCCTTTATTCTGTACGTTTTGAACGTACTATGCAAGCTTTTTTTTCTGAAAATATTCAACAACTATCCGATTATCTTCATGACGCAGGATCGATTCTGGATTCAGGAACCTCAACCAATCGTGGTGAATTTCTGAACCGAACGAATATGCTGGCTAATAGGTTCCCGGATTATCCAGCTGTAGTACAGAATTTGAGACAATTCAATCAAAATCTTGTTTCAGCAGCGGCGGGCGACAATCTTGCCGCAAGCAGGTTACAGAGCAATCTTTCAGGAATAGAAAATTTTTTATCGCAGCAGCTTATGGAGGAAAGGGCTGCTGCAGCAAAGCTCAGACAGACAGAAACACGACTGATTATTCTGTTGTTGCTTGCTGCTGGTATTTGTTCTATCGGTATATTTCTGGCAGCCGGACGTTTCCGCAGAACCATAAGGGCTGTCAGCAAGGGAAGACTGACACCTGAACTGAGTGAGCTTCTGAATGCTGCTGAGGATTGTCTGCGGCTTTTAACAGAATCCTTCAGATCACTTGAATCAGACCCCTTACTCAGTTCGCTGCCAGATCAGGACATTTCCCCGGAAACTGCTTCGCTGCCGGATATCCAGAAATCTGAAGACAGTCCTGCCGAAGTGATCCGGGAACGACTTGATTACATTACTAATTCTATCACCAGACTGGAAAGTACTATTCGGGAACAGATGTCCAATCAGCAAATATCAAAGACAGAGTACTCATCAGCATCGGAAGCCTTGCAGAATGCAGTAACAGAGTCAATTGAACTTGAGCAAATGCTTCATGAGCTTTCATTCATGATGAAAAACGGCAGTACAGCAATTGTTCAGGAACTGGATGAAATCCGAAGTATTGAGCGTGAAATCAGGGGTATACTCGAGCTGATTCCAATTATCAATACGCTTGCAGAACGTACCGCACTTCTATCAATGAATGCATCAATCGAGAGTGCCCATGCTGCAGAACATGGACTTGGGTTTGCTGTTGTTGCGGAAGAAATTGGTAAACTTGCGGTTCAGGCCGGAGAAAGCACTGAGCATATCGGCAGTTTCTTGCAGAAAACCATAGAAAGGGTTGAGTCTGCCTTTGCATCCTGTGAACGCAATGCAGGCTTGTTTGATAATTTTCAATCCAGGGTTGATGAATTAGATACATTGTCTTCTGCAGTCTCAAATGAGCTTTCCGCCTCGCTTCACCAGGTGAGTAGTATTGATCAAAGAGATCATGAACTGTTTGACAGCCTGGAATCTATACAAAGACTGGTCTCTACACTTCAGACATCCGTCAGTACCATTAACAGACACCTGGAACGAACTGAGACTTCCATGGATGCAGATACCCTTCAGCAATTATGTCACATAATTGAAAGCAGCAATGAGTGCTTGTCTTCTGCACACAGAAAAGTCATTCAGAGAAATGTTGAACTGAGAGCTGTAAAATCAAGGGTAGCTGAAGTTATGAAAAATATACCTGATTCTCTTGACATATAATCCAGCCTCTGGTATTAATATGCGCAAGCGCGTCCGTCGTATAATGGTTATTACCCCAGCCTTCCAAGCTGGTGATGTCAGTTCGATTCTGATCGGACGCTTACTTGTAAGACTTTACGTTGTATAGACTTACAAGGCACAATCTGCCGAGTGAAGCCAATAAAACGGCTTAAACAAGGCATTTTGTCGCGAACAGTGTCGCAAGTTTCATATGCCACCTACAGGGGGCAATTATGGAATATCGCACACAACAACAAGAAATAACCGAATTATCGGAAATTTCTGTTCTGGCTTCGGTGGTTCTCACCTACGCACAACCAACCGACCAAGGTATTTTGATTAACGGCAGCGGCATTTATGCTTTGCATGAATTAGCTAAGCTGATTGAAAAGCGCCGTGAAAACAACGGCCTGCCATCAATAGCGTTAAATAATGCCGAGTTAATCAAGCTGCTTGAACGTGACTTACTGGCAGGGTATTAGAATGGCAGAAGCACGCTACCACCTAAATAAACGCCAACTCAAAGGTAAATCAATCTACTACGCTCGATTCATTGGTGATGAATTAGACGACCGCGGCAGACCGAAATACAAGCTGACACTATGCACCAACGCAACCCGAAAAAGTGAAGCAATCAAGATTGCTGAAAAATGGCTCCGTGATGGTACGGTGTCGGATTCACGTTCTGACATAATCCCATACCTGGCCGAGTTCTGGCAGCCTGATTCTGAATATATCCGCACCAAAGAAATAGATAGCGGACGCACAATCAGCCCTGAATATATCCGGCTGAATCATCGGCATCTGGAACGGTTTGTAATCCCTTGGCTTGAGCGTCACCATATACGGCAGCTCAACCAGCTGGACCATAATAAACTGCTCAAGTGGCGTAATGATCTAATAAGCGGCAAGATCAAAGGCGCTGAAAACCTGACCACCGTCAGCAAGAACAAAGTCAGGCAAGCGCTGTGGGTAGCCCTGAATTGGGCAGTTGAAACCGGCTTACTGGACAAACACCCCGGCGCGAGAATCAAGCGCGCAAATGAACACCAAGAGAATAAAGCCAGCGGTATGAAGCGCGCTCATGCTGTCCTGACGCTGCCTGAATTGGCTACACTATTCAAGCCTGAATATTGGCGTGATTCATACGGTGATTATTTTATATCTCGCGCATGTGCTTTGTTCTGCGTCAGTGTCGGCGCTCGGCAGGGTGAAGCCCGTGGGCTGGTGTTTGAGAATATCAATCTTGAAACCGGCATAGTGGACATACGCCAATCATGGCAGGACGGGCAAGGTATGAAACCGCCAAAGTGGGGTAGTGTGCGTGTAGGTCTGCCGCTTGGTGATCATGCACTTACTGCCATACATGAAATAGTCGACCGCTACCCATACGATGAAATAAACCCTGATAGTTTTGTATTCCCGAATCTGCATAACCCCGAAATACCCACCAACAAGCATACACTGAATAAAGCCTTGAAACGCGCATTGTCAGCGTCTGGGCTTGCCGACACGCGCCCTGCAGTGGGATTCCATGACCTACGCCATACATGGGCAAGCCATAGCGCCACGGCCTTGCCTGACGCTGTGAGAAAGTACGCGCTCGGCCATAGTGGGGGCGATACCACCGACATATACACCCATGTTACCGAACAGTATGCCGCTATGCTTCGGGAGTTCCAAAGTAACCTAATTCCAGCATACCCAGCTTTATAGGCTGGTGTACAATCATTATAAGCCGTTACATGGTAGGTACTTACTGCCCTGTACGGCTTTTTTTGTCGCTGATAGTGTCGCAAGTATAAAAAAACCGGTGGCCAAGAGAGTAACCACCGGAAACATAAGTTTTTTGCAGGGAGTGCCAAGGGGTGAATTAAGTCCCTCGGCTAATTCATGGCCGAAACAAGATGCAACGCATCTCGAATCTATTTAAGTTTTACAACTGCTTTGGCAAGTGATTCAGGTTCAATAACCTTACTGCCATACAGGAATAATCCGCGTACTGCAGAATGGAAACTACCTTCAAGGCGCAAACCTTCAATCTTTGCAATCTGTGAAGCAAAGGCGGTAGAATAATCATTACCGGCAAGTATTACATCTTCGCTGGTATCCTTCGGGCAGTTGTTTGATTTCAAAACATTGAAACCAGCGACACGGCCAACAACGCCATTGTCAAAGGTTGTGCTATTGCTGGTGTCCAGTAGTACGCGGTCAAGGACAAGCTGCCGATGAAACCAAGGTGGCACGATGATCCAGCGACCGCCTGCAGGGGCATTGGCTTCGTCCATCTGCTGACCAATCAAAGTGATAAGGTCGATGGTGTCGCCCTCGTCGATCTCGAGTGGTGCGGCTCCGGTTCCAAGTCCTGTGGTGATACCGGCTGCAGCATCCATAACGCCAGCAATATACTGATCAACCACATCGGCCATTGCATAGGCTGCGCGCTCGGTAGCTGGTCCAATCAATGCCGGCTCTGACTGTACTGCGTCAATGTCGGAAACCTTGAAACCGAAACTCTTAGACTGGTTGATTACCAAGTCCTGGGTGTCGCCGTCAAGATCCTCGTATGAAAGTGTGGTGGTTCCGTCTACATAATCGGAAACACTAATACTACCGGATAGCTTCGGGATTTTCACGGTGTCGCCCGATGATTTAATATTGCCCTCATAATTGGTATTTACTCGGCTACCGAAAACAAGTGCTTTGTCTAAGTGTCGCTGTAGAACGCCTGACCATAGTGCTGGAATGAAATCTGATACTGAATTACTCATTGTTATCTCCTAAGATTATAGTTTTTTTGAAAATCGGGATTGTCCCAATTCTTAGCAATGTCTGCCGCGCTCATCCGTCTTACGTCATAATCAGGCTTAGGATTCACCACGCCAGTGGTAGGCACGGCATTTCCTGCAGTCGCTGTTTTGACTGTCCGTATGTGGCTGTCGATTGCTGCAGCCAACTGGTTAGCTTTTGAAATGGTGGTATCTTCATCATCACCAAGGGCAAAATCTGCCAGTTCGCTTGGTAGCCCCCGTTTGCTTAAAAAGTCCTTTGCAAGTCCTTTCCGCTGTGCGGTTGCCTGTTCTGCTTTCATAGCTTCAATCTGTTTAGCAAGCTCGGCCTTTTCTGCATCCTCTGCAGTCGGCTCGGCTGCCGGTTGATTGAAACCATTTTCAGCGTATTTACTAAGTGCCGAATTCACCCGAAAATCTGCATACGATTCAGCCAGTTTGACCGCCCCGTCTGCGTCTCCGTTTGAAATCAACTCTTTAATTTTTTCTAATCTTTCATCTGCCATAATTAACCCCTTGGTACATCGTCTATAATGATTGGCTGATACATCTGGCCAACCTGTTCCAGTTCAAATAATCCGTCATGCTCTGGCTCAACAATTTTGTATAGTCCATCCTCTGCGGGCTCTACGATTGCAGGGCGTTCCTGTGGGCCAAGGCTTCGGCAGATTGATTCTATACGGCGCTTGGTGGTTACGGTCATTTCCTGCCCCTTAGATTGGATTCAATTTCATCAAGCCGCTTTTCAAGTTCAAAATCTTTTTCACTTTTCAGGTATGTATGATAGTTCTGGAATGAATACAGCATAGTTTTGAAAAACTGCTCGTCTATGTCACCAGCGGCAAACTTGCGGATCAGGCGCGCCAATGTACGGCGTGAAGCCTGTAAATCTTTCAGGTCAAGCCGTGGCAAATAGCCGCTTTTCTGCTCGCTCGGTGCGGTAATCTGTTCATCCTTTGTCACTGCTCTTAGTGCCATAACAACCAATCTCCTTAACACTTATTCAGTGTATGATTTATCATACACCTCAATATATGCGATGTCAAGGGGGTAATCCGGCCTAAACACTGCATATTGTGTAAATATAGGTATTTTGTCGGGGTGTCGGCGCTATATGTGTGGGTGTTCAAGGGTGTTGTGTTTTGTTGAAACCCCCACCAAGGTGGATAGTATCCACTAAGGGGGTGTTTATTTGACCACCCCTTACACCAAAGGGGGTGTATAGTATGAGCCCCCCTTAAGGGGTACGGAACTATCGTATACCCTTCATATTAGTAAGGGTGAATTATGGTGTCGGAATTACCGACCCCATGCCGACCGGAATACTGTTCCGGTCAGGCTGGTGCAAACATTGTTTGTATCAGGTGTTACTACTGGTTATATCTGACCCCTATACTATAGGTGTCAGGCTGGTATCAGTAATAATGAAGTCAGATATAGATACTATCTATATCTCTATTTCTTCTAACCGTGGTAATAACAGGGTGTCCACAAGACTGGACGCCCTAAGTTTTTTTTAGCTCGTCACCTATGTGCTTACTGAACACATAGCAAGATCATTAATAGTGACCTTGGCGACAAAATGTCGCTGACCACCGACAAAATGTCATAGGCGCAAAATCTGCGTTAGTAAGCGCATTTATTGCGTCCAGGCGAACACGGTTCGGCAGCTGGTGAATATAGTTCGGCATGGTGTATCTACTGCATATAGCATCTGCCTGTAACAATAATACAAGCAGGCTCTGCATATTATGCAGACCCCTGTGCATAATACGTGTATGTTACGGAAATACATTCCGCGACCACGGAACGGCGTTCCGCTACGGACAAAATGACCGCAAGACTTTTCACCAAAACGGGGGTAAAGTCTAACCCCAATAGTATTGGTATTACCACCATATGGTGAAAATTACCCATCTGCGACACTAACCGCGACAAATGACAAAAAAGCCCGTCATATATAATGACAGGCTATAGACTTAGCAATCATAAACACCAGCGTATGATGCTGGTGTAAGCTGTTTTAGTCTTTTTTTGCTGGTGTTTGAAACAATGGATTAGGACAATCAATCATAACATGCTCATCGCCAATATGGATCGTTTTCCAGCCTACTGGTGTAGGCAGCTCACCATTATTAACGGCCTCAATAACCGTATCCCAAAAATCTTTACCATCGTCTGCATCTAATAATTCCCGTAATGTTTTCATAATAATCTCCTTAATTTGTTCCTTGTACTGTACTCGGTACCTGTACCTTGTACCCCCTCTATAGAGGGGGGTACAACCGGTACATCGGTACAAACTCTGTACCAGTGATAAATCTGTACCGGTACAAGCCGGTACAACCGGTACAACCTTAGAATATTTCCAGTTCCTCCACCTCTGGTGTGTTTTGTACCGTTGGTGGCTGTTCGTAGTCGCTTAGGATGAAACCGCCCTCAACCTCTGCAATGTACCCTTTTTTGAATAGATCATCATGGCCATTGTAATACTTTGGCCGTGGGTAACCTTTATCAATCCATAGCTGGATTAGTTTTTCCTTGGTGGTTGGTGTTGCACCACGGATGATATGATCGGACAACGCCCCTGTTTTTTCTGCAGCCGATTCATTGAGTATATCAAGCAATCTCTGCCCGTCTGCCTTTGGTTTTGGCAGCTTTTTACCCTCTGGCTGTTCGTCAGTAGGCACAAGCACGGATTCAAAAAGCTCTTTGCCTTTTTCATCTTCACCAATCAGCACCTTGGTGAATTTCATATTGATAGTATCACCCTGGGTGCCGCGTGCTTTGTTCTTTAGGTTAGTCATGGTACAAACACCATTCTTTGCCATACTCACACTAAACCTATGATCGGCAGCCGCTTTCAACTCACTGCCGCCACGCTCGCGGCCTTTGTCGGCATGGCCGGTATGGTGGATACTAACCACGGTACAACCGACAACGCGCTTAATAGCTTCAACACCCCTAACATATAATCCCATTTGGCTATTAGGATCAGCCGATCCAAGCGCCCTTGCAACGGTATCTATTACAATCACCTTGGGCGGCTCCGGCATATTGCTAATGGTGTCGAGTATTAACTTCTCAACTTGTTTTTCGTTTGTTATTTCAGTAGCGCCAGGCAGTACATGATAAACAAGATCTGCAGGGTCGATGCCGTGGTGAATACAGTTTGCATATATACGCCGCCGGTAGCCTGCATCATCTTCTGGTACAACTGCCAGCACCGCGCCCTTTTGGGTAGGCTTGCCGTTGAACGGCAGCCCTGCAGCAATAGCAAAGGTCATAGATACCACTGCATGAGTTTTACCTTCAAATTGATCGGCGAATATAACACACTCCGATCTTGCGGAAAGTGTATCCTCTATCAATTCATCAATATGCAGTTTCATACCATCCATAAAGTGAACAATCTTTGCACCGCTTGCCCGCTGCTTTGCCTGCTCTATCTTTTCGTGTATTTCACGCTGCAGGCGTATAGGCTCATATTCAATGCGCGCTCGGTCGCGGGCTTCGGCTTTCATGCGTTCCAGCAATTCGGGATTGTCGGTGGTGTCCATTGGTCGACATACCACCCAGCCGGTGGCCGGTATCGCGTGTACTTCGTATTCATGCAGGGTGATGGTGTAGGTGTCGCCGGTTTGTTCATGTTCAGGTTTATTGATTACATAATCATAAGTATAGTCGTCGTCCGTTTTATCATCTTCTGGACGTTCAACGATTGTACCGGCTTCCGGTACGGTGCTACTGTACAATAACCAATCAACCACCTGTAAAGGGTAGTCATAATCATACGCCCCTTTTTCAGTTTGGATCCAACCAGCATAACCGCTTTCACGGTCGCAATGGATCGCCGCTGTATGGCTTTTTTCGTTAGGTTCGCCAACCTTAAAAAAGATTAGCCCCCTGTGCGCTGGTATAGCCTTTGGCTGCTCTGGCATTGGTTCAGGTACAAAATCAGCAAGCGCGCAACTACCATCATATATCTGGTTTATCGTTTCATTTATGCTGACACCTTTTGCGGTTCTGTACTCATAGATATATGATTTATCATAATCTGCCGGATCATCAATAGGGCGGTGCGGCCAAGCCCCTCGTATGATCTGACCACCAATCTTTACTGGGTCAAAAAAGTGCTTTGGTATGGTTCGGTCGGGGTCTACTTCTGGCAGATATTTCATAAGCTGCTCGGCGGTAATATCATTGGGCAGTATTGCAATATCGGCAGCCAGTTCTGCGCTTTGGTCAATGTGGATACCATCTACTTTCACGCTATTGATTGGCGCTGCATTATGGTGTATACTACTACCTATCGAGTTTAGCCGCTCGTCTTTTTCTTCGTAAACCCCGGTTGCCCCCGGGGCTTTTTTTTGCTCAGTCATGTTTAGCTCCTTGTGGTTCTACCTTCTGCGATTCAATCCAGTCATTTATTTCAGACTGCTTGAACAACAATGTTTTTCCGTTTACCTTATAAAAAGGTACCTGCTTGCGATGTGTCCAGCCGTACACTGTACTGGCTTGAACACCCAGCGAGTCAGCCAACTGGCCAACACTTAGAAAATCATTTCTCATAATCTTCTCCTTAATTTGGTGTCTACTTTAGTATACAGTAAAAATCTGTATAGTGCAAGTGTAAAACCAAAGAAAACCGAAAAAAACACTATTTACATGGGGCGTGTTCAGTAGACACCCCCATATATGGTGGTTTGTCTCAATTATGAGTATAAATTGCCGCATACACTGGGCTGGTGATAGTGGTTAGATCAAACCTGCATCACTATATATATAGGCTGGTGATGTTCAAGTGTCGCAAATAGTGTCGCAAACTGCGACACAAGAGGTGTAAAAGTGTCGCGAAACCTGTAAAAACGTGTTAGGCGGTATTGCAATAAATCTATACTGCATCTATAATTAGTGTTAAAAGGTGTATGAAACTGTAAACCTAATTCCCAGCCTTCCAAGCTGGTGATGTCAGTTCGATTCTGATCGGACGCTTATAAGCCCAGAGCATTTATGCCCTGGGCTTTTTTTATATAGCTCGGAATCGAACGTGACGAGCATGCGCTAAGACCTGGAGCGCTGAGGCGCAGGAATTTGCAGATCTGTAAGATTTATAGTATACTAAAGATCAGGAGGCAGTATGAATATTGCAGAAGCATCAACAGCTCTCCACCAGGCGAGGGTTCAGGAACAGGCTGGCATGCAGGTTCAACGTATGGCAATGGATCATGCAGAGCTTCATGCTGATGGTCTCGAGAAACTGTTGGAAGGTGCCGCCTTACAGCCATCAGATGCTCAGCATCTGGGGAACTCCATAAATATCCTGGCGTAATCTTCCTTTCAAAGCTTGTTATTTTGGGGCTGCCCCCTATCGGGCAGCTTTTTTTTCGTAATTTTTCCGACACGTTTAGAAGTTACACGCTATGATTCATTTCCTTGAATCAGCTTGACCAATGAAAACGCAATGACATACAATTAAAATGCATAATTATGCACGCGGTGCATTTCTTTCAAAAAAAAGGAGAAAAAATGGTAAAGACTCAACTCGATACCGGACTGGACAAGAATATTGCTGAGCCTGAGGAGCGTGCACGAATAGAGCGCTATATCAACCTGAAACTTGCGTCTCTTGGCCTTCCTGTGGCCGAGGCGATACAGTCGCAGGATCTTGAAATAGCTCATGACCTCATTGAACACTATATTGAAAAAAATCGACTTCTTGCAGGTTATCAATGCCCTGTCGATGCCCGAATTCAGGCATACCTTGATGATCTTCTTGATGGGGTTTTGTCGGAAAAACCGACGATTCCAACGCAGACTGTCATCCTCGATCGTTATGGAATTGCGCGCACACTTTCATTGCCGCCCGATAAAGATGAATATATTACAGATATAGTAGAAAGTTATCGAGTGAAACAGGGCGTTCTTCATAATCCTAAACATGACCGACGAACTACAAAAGGTTCGTTCCATGTTGCAGAAGGTGGACTACCTGTTCCTCCCGATAAAAAATCTGTTCCACTTGAGGCTTACGGTAGACTTCTGCATAAAGCTTTTGATCCTCCACATGACCTGATGGAACTTCCATTTACTTCCAATCAGGACAATTGTGCGCGGACGCTTGTTTCACTGCTGCTTAAGCCAATGGTAAGTCCTGAAGTTTCGGGTTATTCCAACCGGAAATATATGGAGGTAAGATTTATCGCACCTGGCAACCTTGTCAGTAATCTTGATTTTGTTGAATCCATTTTCGGGAATGCAGGGGATCCGTATCTCCCTGAAAATGATTCCGGAATTGATCCAGAGCACTGGACCGGTCATACCGGTATGGCGGTTCTGGCGCCTCATCTGCTTAAGATGACCAAGAAAGAACTGGGTCTGCCTCATATCAAGGACGCCAATGAACGACAGAAACGTGATGGTATGTGCTGGGAAAAGCCGGATGAGCTCTATAACGGGGGACAACCTTTCAAGATTACAAGCCGGGATGATCGAGGGGTAATTGTTACAATTATCGCCGATAACTATTTTGGGTACTCCAAAAAGGAAGTTAAGGCTCAGATAAGCTATTCTGCAAATCTCAGCGGCATGTATGAAGAAGAACATGCCGGGGGAGCACTGGCCTTCGCAAGCTACAATCTCGGTGTCCGTTTCCTGCCGGATAGTTTGACCAAGACTAATGGTCAGAGGTTCAAGGATGTAGTTCGGGTAATGGGTGACAATATAGACGTTTTTCCTGAGGGATATGCACAGGATAAACACTATCCAGGCGTGTTTTACCTGCCAGAGGATGCAAGGATATATCTGGATAGCCAGGAGGCTGTCTGGAAGCATAAAGGCAAGGAACAGCGTCTGAGGGTCCTTGCAGGGCATGTATATCTGCACCCAAGCGGGTATAAGGTCCGTCTTGAGAAACACCCGGCTACTCCTTCCTGGAGGCTGGTGGGTACTGATGCAGAAGGAGCACTGTGTCATAAACCCTGCACTGTCAGTGGTGGAGGGAAATCTGAAATTTCCAAATCTATATGGGATGCTATCCAGTTTGGACCCATGTTTATAGCCGATTTCGATTCAGATATGGAGCAGGTGGAAAAGATATTCAATTATGATTACACCAAGCGATTCGATCCCGAGACGGATCTTGGTTCTTTGCCTCCTGAAGCCTTTCCAAGGTTCCCCAATGCTGAGAAGGTATTGTCAAAACCCAATGGTCTACTGGATCCGTCAATCAGTCTTGGTTTTGTAATCAATCTTTTAAGTCCATCTTCAGCCTGGAGTGATGAATACAATCAATTTATTGCAACTATCCCGAATAACATTACTGCACTCGTTTTTCTGGTCAAACGCTTTTACCGCCAGAGCTGGGGTGATGACTGGAAAAGTCATTTCAGTGTAGACACAATCAACGGTGTGCCAGGACATGAGATACGCTATGCAGGCCGCAAGCTACAGGGTAGCTACCTGCGTATAGGAAGCAGGGAAGACGGCAGCGGTTGGACCTTTAAACTTCGACAGGACTGTATGCCGGCAGATAAGGTGCAGTGGGAGGATGATATTTCTGCGTCTATTGTGGTGCCTGCAAATCAGATTGAACATCTTAATCCGATATTTACAAATCAAAGCGTCAAATTCGTTGAGAATTGTGAATACCGACTTTTTCAGAGACCTGATGATGCTATACATCGCGGTTATGACAAGCAGACAGAATATGATATGTCCCGTAATGGAAACTTCATCTGTAATTTCGCTCCATTGAAGTCATCAGAAGCCAGGGATATGGTCGAAAATGCTGTTACGTTCACAGATTATACCTCACCAATGCAGAAGTTTATCAAAAAAGCTGCATCCGAGAAGGATGATCGATACTTTGTTGCCAGCAGTCACCCTAGAATCGTTGATGGTTTGCCAACCAAGAATCCACGCTATCTGCAGATGAACCCTAATCTTGTCCGTCCTCGGGATCGCTATCTGGCAGATGTTTCTGTACGACTTGCTCGTCTCGTGCCCTACAATAAACCAGTACATCATCCAGTAAACGCAGTACTGCCAGGCAGGAGGAATAATCCCGTTGATCATAAAGCTGGAATCCGTCCGCTGGCAGTGTATAACCCCATACATTTTCAGGAACTACCTGAGCTGTTTATGGATTTTGTAGCCAGCTTGACCGGAAAGAGTCCCTCTACAACGGGAGCAGGATCTGAAGGTCCTCTGACAAAGGGCCCTTTCAATGCCCTGGTTCCAACAAGTGATCTTAACAATGCTCTACTTAGCTATATCCTGACTGGGTACAATGCCTTTACAACGGCCGCCGGTTACATCGGCCACAAGTTCAAGGTAGACCATGACATCAGCTTGCTGATACCGGAAATCTGGTGCCGAATGACTCCCGATGAACTTGACCCGAAACGTCTTATCTCACTCGGGTACATGGAAGCAATTAGTGATTTTGAGCATAAGGGCAAGAAGGTTCCTGCCTCACGGCTCGGCTATAGAATCACACAGGATTTCTGTAATGCGTATCTTGGTCGTATTTTTGATCACCCGGAGACCGTTTTCAGTGAAGAAATGTTGAAACCCGAGTTGCAGAATCTTGATGATTATGTAGATGGTATTGCTAATATAGTTGAAGCACAGCAGAAAGTAGCACAAAGCTTTCTCGATGACGGTTCTGTAGAGGCTGCTATACCACCGCTCAAGGCTTTGCTCTATATTATGGCAACCGGCAGCTACGAAGGTAAAGATGAACATGATCCTGAGATCCGTAGACTTTTTGATCGTGATTACGTTATTTCTTCTGACTGGTATCAGAATAGACTGGAGCTGCAGCAGAAATCCCGTGTAGACATGTATAACAAACATATTGCATATCTCAAGGATTTTCTGAAACGTGAGCGCCATGAAGACGAGGTGTACAGACTGAAGATTCATGAAAGAATCAGGTTGGCCGAGCAACATCTTGCCCGGGTAAGCAGTTCTGACTTTCTTGATTCCATTCAGGGGACAATCGGACTGGATCCATTATACCGCGCTTAGTATAAAAAAAAAGCGGCTCATTTGAGCCGCTTTTTTTTACTTTTTAATTGTATAAGTTGTTTTCTGAGGGCCTCGTGCATCGGGTCATTCACTACGGGATCAGCGAAGCTGTCAGTCAGTAGAGTTTTGAGTTCACTGAAGATAGCCGCGGTATCAAGGTTTTCGCCTATAAATACCAGTTCCTGTTTACGATCACCGAATTCACCGCCTGCAGATATTATTTCCTCAATCACTGGATCTGCTGGTCTCTTATCCTCTGGAAGACTATGCCACCAGATGCCTTCTATGCCAATTTCAATATGCTTTTCTACGACATCAAAAACCAGAATATATTCAGGAAGAGTATCTATGTAGAAAAAGCCTTTGGCGCGTATAAGTCCAGGGGGAGGGTTTTCAGTAATCTCCTGAAGCCAGTTATAAATTTTCTCTGAATTAAATGGTTTTCTATCGTGAAACACAGCATGTTTCAGTGCAGGGATTTCAGAAGCTTTTACCTGGGCCGGGTTGATTTTCGGTATATGCGGCATAGACTGCAGCAGTTCGTTCAGAGAAATTCTTCCGTATCTTGTCGCGCGTATAGGTGCATCCGAACCGCAGTCGCGGATTAACCGTCTGGCATGCGCCTGCATTCCGCTTCGCTTCATGATCGGAACACGATCGATCTTGTTTAATAGCAGCAGATCAGATGAGCAGAGAGTCTCGCAGATTCCGGGTGTGAGATGATCACTTTCTTCAATCGAAAGCATGTGTCCGGCATCAAGAATCGTTATACTGCCTGCATATCGAAGTCCTTTGATTTCATGGATTCTGCTGTCTGCAATTACTGTACTTAACGGATACGCACCGCTACTCTCGACGATAATTGCATCAAAATGCTGTCTGTCAGTCAATTTTTTCAGGGCTTTGTATACAGAATCGGTTACTGGTTCTATCCATGGCTGTGGAACAGCATCCAGGGTTTCACCTCCCTGAAGGAGCCCCAGATCAATATTGGAATCTGCTAAATCCTGCACTGCTACACCAACTGATCCATGTTTTCTGGAATCAAGTAATGAAGCAATTGTCGTGCTCTTACCGGCCCCTAGAAGTCCGGAGACAAACACTACAGGGATTGTGACTACTGTACTCATAATACTGATCATAGTCGCAGTTTGATTTTCACACAAGGTAAAATTAACTATTGTTTTTATGCTACGCATTGTTTACGCTTGCTCTATGCTGGAAATCGAATTAAAAGCCAGAATAGATAGGCCTGAGCATCTGAATATGCTCCTTGAAACCAAAGCCGAATTTCTTCATTCCTACCGCAAAGAGGATCTGTACTTCAGAATTCAGGATGCTCCGGATATTCGTATTAGAGTGCTCAATGATGGAAGCGGTCTGCTTACACGCAAGACCAAGGAAATTATTGATGGTATCGAAACAAGTATTGAGGATGAAAGCAAGGTTGATAGACCTGAATTCTTTTTTCAGTTATGCAGGGATCTCGAGCTTGAGGTACACTACAGCAAAGTTAAAACCGGGAAAGCATATCGATACAAGGGAATGCTGCTTGAATTCAGTGAAATTCAAGATCTTGGTTGGTATCTGGAAATAGAATGGACCGGGGAGTGCAGTGACGATTCAGAGGTAGAGAGGCAGAGAACAGCGTTACAGATTGCTGCCTCTGACTTCGGAATCACGCCGGAGAATTACGAAAGTCGTCCGTATTCCGAGCTGCTTTTATCCAGAAAATAATTAACTCAGGAGCTTTTTATCATTTCCAGTACTACTGATCGGTGCGCTTTAGCCGCCTCATTCCATTTAAACCAGTGTGATTTGTAGAATCCCGGCGCTGCCTTTGCCTGCACCAGTTTTTGCTTACCGGCCGCGACCTGTATCTCTGTTCCGAACCACCGGATTTTTTCCTGAAGAGCTTCGGTTTTGTCGTTCATAGGGTTATCTAACTGCATGGCTTCATTTCTCCATCCATGCCTTTGACTAGGTGCTATGTCATAGGCTATCCGGTAATCCAGCAAACGCTCTTCAACTGGTTTTTCTCTTCCTGCCGCTCCGATTATTTCTTCGATTGTACTTCTAACCAGTGGCCATCTTTCCCAGTCATTCTTGTTATATGTACAGAGGTAACGGTAGATCATTTCGGCAGCTTCAAAAAAGCGCGATCGATTTGATATTCTGCGCTCAGGTTCAATCAAGCGCTTGTCCTCCCAGGTTTTGTCAAGAATATCAGGCAGCAGTCGATACTGGGCATGTCCAATAGCTGGCAGAACAGAGCCTTCCGGTAGCTGATTGGCTGAATGTCGGAAGGCGCTGAAGTTCTGATGTGCCCATGTATCGGCATAGGCATGCAGTGCGATACCGATGCGGTAGAGGTTGCGTGTTTTCAAGGCCTCAATGAACATTTTCTTTGCAAGGGGAGAGTGAGGAGTAACCGTCATGGGAGCCGGTTTTCCGTCAATCCGAACCTGTGTGGCTTTTTTAGAATCTCCAGGTACAAAGTGAAAGGGAGCCAGTATTTCCCGGTGTGCGTGCTCATTCCAGAATCCGAAATGGTGGGTGCTTATGCTTTTATAGACATTCTGTTCTGTTATCACCCGGATTTGCTGCAGATTTTCATCTGGATACTGAGATGCAATCGCAAGGATTTCAGATGATTCGGCAGAGAATCCGGCTTCAATAGCAAGTATATATATCCAGTAGTAATGGAATTCCCCATTCATTTCTTTACTCCGCAGCTACTATACGTCTTGAAATACAATAGATTCAAGTGTAAAAGGAATGCATGTTTATCAGCACTGCAATCAGCATGTTTTTTCTTCTGACTCCATTTTTTGTACTTTCTACTTTTCTGGCTATGACACAGGATTACATTGCCGGTCAGCGAAGGAAGCTGGCTATAGAGGTTATGATTGGAACAATGATTGTAGGCACCACTATTTTTCTGCTCGGGAATTATATTTTCGAGCTTTTTGGTATTAATCTGCATTCCTTTCGAATGGGAACAGGTATTCTATTGATGCTTTCGGCAATAAGTCTGGTGCAGGGCGGTGACAGTTCCAGAACCCGAGGGCTTGATCGTCAATCAATATCAGTCGTTCCGCTCTCAATTCCAATAACAGTCGGGCCTGCAACCATAGGTTACCTTATGGTTCTGGCAAGTGAATATACTACAACCCGTGAGGCATTAATTACTCTAACTGCATTCTGGCTGGCAGCATCTCTGGTAGGACTCATGTTGTTCGTATCTCCGTGGATAGAGAAAATGCTTGGAAAATCCGGTATCATAATTCTAAGCAAGATTACCGGGCTTATTCTTTCTGCCCTGGCGGCCCAGATGTTTATGCTTGGATTCACTCAATTTGCAGTGTAATATCTGTTTCCTACCGGTTCTGCATGATTCTTGACAAACAGAATAAAGTCCTCAGCCTGAAGAGGCTTACTGTAGAAATATCCTTGAATGCAGATCGGTGCGTTTGCATGCAGAAAACTGACCTGGCCTGCTGATTCAACACCTTCGGCAATCAACTTCATACCGAGACCCCCGACCATCGATATTATCCCGAGAACAAGTGATGCACTCTTGGAGTCATCAGGAAGCTCCAGGAAGAAACTGCGATCTATTTTTACATAATCAACGGGTAGTTCTTTAAGGTAGCTGAGACTTGAAAATCCCGTACCGAAATCATCTATTGCAATAGAGATTCCCAGGGAATGTATGCGATGCAGTATGGCAATAGCTGCTTCTGGATTATCCAGCACGCTGCTTTCTGTTATTTCTATGTGCAGTCTTGAGGGGTTCAACTCATAACGCTGCAGGCATGTGTGTATGTGAGGAACCAGGTCCTCCGATCTGAGCTGTTTGGCAGAGAGATTCACTGCGACCGGAAATTCGGGAAGTCCCAGGTGAGACCAGTAACGTGAAGCCGCACAAGCCTGTTCAATTACCCAATTACCGATGGGAATTATAGTATTGGATTCTTCTGCAATGGGAATAAACTCTACAGGACTTATGCTGCCCAGTTCCTGGTTGTTCCATCGAAGCAGTGCTTCAGCTCCTATAATATGGCCATCTGGGGAAATCTGCGGCTGATAGACGAGATGAAATTCCTGTTCCTTCATGGCCTGACGCAAATTTCTCAGGATTTTCATTCTGCGGATTGCTGTAAGCTGCATCTGTCGGGTATAGAAGCGGTATACACTGCGCTCACTTTTTGCCTCTGAAAGGGCGCTGTCCGCCCGGATCATGAGTTCATCAGCGGTATCTGCATCCTTGGGGTATATGCTGATGCCAATGGTACAACCTAAATACAGGGGATCCTTTTTAATGACGAAGGGCTCCTCCATGGATGCAAGTATTTTCTCTGCAACTACCGCTGCATCAATTGCCTGCTTCAGGTTATGCAGAATTACTGCAAACTCGTCACCTCCGGTACGGAAAAACGAATCCGTAGTACGAATTCTGCTTTTGATTCTTTCGGCAAAGGCCTTCAGGATACCGTCGCCGACATCATGACCGATACCGTCATTAATACGCTTGAAGTGGTCAAGATCGATAATAAGCAGGCCACAGCATTGATCGCTTTCTGATCTCCTGGTAATAGACACAGCTCTTTCGAGCCTTCCATTGAGTGCCTGTCTGTTCAGGAGTCCTGTCAGTTCATCATGGTAAACAAGGAAGCTTAATCGTTCCTGGGTCTTGTTAAGCTCTATATCCTTTCGGATAAACTCAAGTATCACAGCTGCTGCGCTGAAAAAAACCAGAATTGTAAGTGCGACAGGCAGCATACGTACAACTCCATATAGCTCAACAGAAAGACTCAGGCCAGTTAAACTATCTGATATATAAGCAGCAACTATACCTGCGATCCCTGTGAGTATCAGACCGATAAAAGCCCATCGATGTGAACTGGATAACTCCATTGCAAGCAGAAACAAGGCAGAGGTACTTGCAAGAATAACCAGGAAGCGGTCAAGCTGCCAGAGGATCCCTGTCTCGCCTGAAGACCACAGAAGATTGCTTTGTGTTAATGTCCCGATTACGATAATTCCAAGTAATAGTCCAGATGTGCTTAAGCAGAATTTACTGATTGTGCGCTGCCGCGAATCAGGACTCAGTACGTCGCTCACAAATAACAGTAAGAAAAAGATATTTACCGCCGAAATCAGTTTCTGAAAAATAAATATCTGCTCGTACATACCGGTGTTGCCATTTTCTAATATTATAGCGAGGAAAATCTCTGCTACTACATACATAAGAGTGCTTGCTGAAAGCAGTGTCAGCGAGAGGTAACACTTTCGTGATATACGTGTAGCCAGGTAGAGAGCAAGCACCAGACATATCACGCTTACAGACAAAGACATGTACAATGGCATTTCAGGTAATAAGAGCCGTAAACCCATGGGCTGAATTGTAATCCCAGCATCAGCTCACTGCAAGCTTTCTGCCCCGATTATATAGATTTTTCAGTTTTTCTGGCTGGAAGCACCATTGCATTCATTGGAATCCGCATTGTATCTATTTCATGATCAGAATAAATAGCAAGCAGACCGCCTCTGCGGATCATGCTGGAGATATTTATAAAATCCTGTTGAAGTCCTGGGTGATAAGGGCTGCTGCTGTCTAATCTGTTATGTCGTACTTCACGCCGGGCTTCAACCATTTCTATCAGGCCCAGGGTAGAAGGGTAGGGATGATCAAATGAGGATGCCGGCAATGGCAGAAAATCCGGTGAGGATGCTTCCATCCATTTTCTGTCACCTGAATAGAAAGGCATAAGAGTACTGAAGGCGGAGTTATAATACTGCTCCATTGCAAAGGACTGTTCAAATAAATAGTCGGCAAGCAGAGTAAAAGAGGCTGCATCGCGGGCGTAACGGCTGGGCATCAAATCGCTTGTTGAGCTGCTGCTGTGATACAGCCATGATCTCCTGTGCATGGTTCTTTCAAGTGAAAAAAAGATATCGAAAGCTCTGTTGGTCAAATAGGGTATTTTAAGATTCCTTGATGCGATGATAAAGGCAATACCTAAAATGGAATTAACATCTGTCAGAACTGTACTGTCAAGTTCGATTCTAGGTTTTCCCTGCTTAACCAGTCTCATGTGCTCTCTCAAAGCAGCCTGAGCTGAATTCCTGTTATGTAGATTTTTCTTTGCAGTAATGAGGTATCTGTCTATACCCTGGAGCGGGTTGGTAAATTTATATAAATCATTCAGCACAGTTCGCTGTTGATTGCTTATGTGTGCTGCAAGTTCGTCTGCCGACCAGAGTATCCTCCCACCTTCGATTCCTTCGGAAGATGCATCAATGCTGGTGCCGTAGCAGCTGCCAAGTCTGAATTGATTTTCCAGAGAGCGGATTACTCCGAATGCAACTGCTGCATAACCCCTACCCGGAAATCTTCGTTCTGCAAGGCTGTATATCCACAGATTCAGGGCCTGATCAATCAGAAGCTTTTCAAACTGTGGCTGCATCCATTCTCTATCGGTGCAGTACCTGAAAAAACCGCCGTTTATATGGTCATGCAGGCCCCCCATAGCCATTGCATCCAGTGTTTTTGTAAGTATGAAGTCAATTTCACGATCCTGTTTTTCCGGGCATAAATACAGCAGAAAGAGCAGAGTAGAATACGGCGGGTACTGCTGACCATAACCGAACCCACCATGAACCGGGTCGAAATCGCTTTTGATTGCAGCTACAGGATCCTGGCTCGTTTTTGCCTTATGTGAATCCCACTCAACGGTGAACCGGCTTAGCTCACTGCTTCTGAATTTATACAGGCGTAAAGTGTCCTGTATCATGTCAAGGATCTGCCTGGTATTTCTGCCTTCATCGGGACAGGTTTTGCAGAAGGCATGTACAGGTTTAATTTCCGGACTGAGAAACACATGATAGGGGTATGTAATATTTCCCGTACTGGCGAGGAGAAAATCTGCCAGATACTGATCGATATCCGGCCTTTGTTCACGGTCAATCAGAATACAGACACAATTGTTGTTGAGGACAGCCACAATGTCAGGGTCGGTGAATTCTGTAGCCAGTACTTCGTGGCATAGATGGCAGCTCGAATAACCGATAGTAGCGAATATCGGCTTGTTCTGCATTGCAGCAGTTTCTACGGCTTCAAGTGACCATTCCTGCCAGTGTAATGGCTGCCTGGAATGTTGCCTGAGAAAGCGGGATGCAGATGTCTCAAGTGTGTTTCGAGCAGTATCCATACAAACAGCATAAGCAATGCTATGTACAGACTGCAATAGTTAATTAGATGATTTTGTAATTATATACTTGATCCAATATAGAAAATATTATATATTGCACTCTATCCAAAAATATTTATATAGGAGTATTTATATGAAGCACGGAATCTCAATCGATCACGAGACTGCAAAAAGTGGTAATATATTGAGGATGTTGTCGGCTGGTATTGCCGCAGGTATGATAATGGGAGTGTTCGGCTTTTCATTTCATATATTGGGTTGGATGCAGAAGAGTGGAATGTTGATTAATGCCAGCATGGTGCTACCTTCACATCTACTGGATACAGCCTTGATGCCAATCGCAGGTATGACTGTACACATGGTTTTTTCTGCAGCGTTTGCCGTCGTATTCTATATCGGATTTGTTGTATACCGTTACCTTGCTCTACCGGGGAATATCTATCTGCTTGGGTTTCTATATGGCATAGTATTGTTCATTGTAAATGCCGGGATCATTGCTCCAGTAATGAATCTTCATGCACCATTCTGGCAAATGCCTGCTGCCGGAGTGTTGAGCTCGTTTGCCGCCCGTTTGATTTACAGCATGCTCACCGTTCTGTTCCTGCGAAAATGGGTGCTGTTTCCTGAGTTTGCGAAGAAATAACAATCCTGAATCGAAAACAGTAGCGATTGATGCGGGAGTATTCATAGAAGTTTCCAGCCGTAGAAGAGTAGTAGAGCATTCTGCGCTTATGATAACATGAGACACATGAACATCAAGTTTACAAAAAATAACTCAGGCATACCTAGAAATATTGTGTTTGCAGTTGGCATGGCTGGATTACTTATGACTATTCCGGGGCAGACTATTGGTGTCAGTGCTTTTATTGACTACCTCATTGATGCTGTGCAGATCAGCAGAGATCAGATAAGTCTGGCCTATCTTTTCGGCACACTGACTTCGGCTTTTTCACAACCCTATGCCGGAAAGCTCTATGATCGAATCGGAAGCAGAAAAACCGGCTTCATTGCTGCAACAGGACTCGGCCTCAGCCTGCTGACGCTTGTAACAATTCCGCAAATTACAGACGGACTGATATATTTAGGTATAGCCCCTGCTGTGTCAGTCATGATCTGTTTCTGGTTCGGTTTTTTTCTTATACGGTTTTTCGGTCAGGGTTTGTTGACAAACACAAGCCGGAATATGATTTTAAAGTGGTTCGATGATCGAAGGGGATTTGCGAATGCACTGTTAGGTATAGGGCTTCCTGTTGGATTTGCTGCTGCACCAACGGCATTGAATTTTTTGATTATGAATGCCGGCTGGCAAGGTGCCTGGTTCATTTTAGGATTGCTGCTGTTTCCGGTTTTTGCACTGATCGTACTTTTTCTCTATTCTGATCCTCCCGCAATAAACTCGCGGCATCCGGAAAATGACGCAGTTATGCAGGAAGAAATCAGGAATGAATCATACGGTGTAAATACCGCACCCATACCGCTGGTTCTGAAACCTATAGCTGTGTTTCTCAGAAGATTTGGTCTGAGCAGGACGCGGGAGGGTATGAGACCAAGAGTCGATATTTCATTAGCAGAGGCAAGGCGCAGTCTGAGTTTCTGGGTTTTCCTTGGCACCATAAGCCTCTCCAGTCTTCTGAGTACCGGCTTTACATTTCATGTTGTTGCCATTCTTGGTGAGGCAGGTATAGGAAGGGTCCAGGCTCTAGCAATATTTTTGCCGGTGTCTTTCATTCAGATCATCGTACACTCAATAGGCAGTATGGGGAGTGATTTTGCTAAACTGAAATATTTCCTCATAGCTCATTCATTTTCCATGCTTATGATACTGCTTTCCATAGCGTTTCTGAATATTTTGCCAGGTGCATACTGGATGCTGGTACTGTTTTCGGGAATCAGTATTGGTTTGTTTGGTATTAATTCAGCAGTTGTATGGCCGCGCTTCTATGGCCTGAAATACCTGGGGGAGATCAGCGGAATGGCAAGTGCCTGGGTTGTTGCCGGCAGTGCCCTGGGACCTTATCTATTCAGCATGATGTATACATTGAGCGGTAGTTTTCACACTGTGCTGTACGTACTTGGGCCGATCTCACTTATTCTTGGAATCCTGGGGTTCAAAGCTGACAATCCATCAGCCGGTCAGGATAAACAGCAATGAAGGTTGTATATCGTACAAGGTCTGTTTCAGGAGAATTAAAAATAGAACTTGAAGTAATACATACTGATATTTGTACTCTTGCTGTCGATGCTATAGTGAATGCTGCAAACAGTTCCCTTTTGGGGGGCAGCGGAGTAGATGGAGCTATCCACCGTGCTGCTGGTCCTGAACTTCAGGAAGAATGCAGAATGATCGGCGGATGTCCAGTAGGTGAGGCTCGACTCACCAGCGGATATCAATTACCGGCATCACATATTATTCACACGGTCGGCCCGGTCTGGCAGGGAGGCAGTCGGAATGAAGAATCCTTGTTGTATTCCTGTTACATATCCTGTCTTGAGCTCAGCCAGGAGCATAAATTCTTTTCTATTGCATTTCCGGCTATCAGCACTGGTGTTTACAGTTATCCGAAAGAGCTTGCTGCCCGTACAGCACTGACAGCGGTTTTAGACTTCTACAGCAATTACGGCAGGGAAGAAAAATCCACTGAAGATATATTTCCCGGAAAAATAATATTCTGCTCTTTTTCAAAAACAGACAAAGAAATTTTCAGCAGCCTACTTCTTGATTTGAGATGAATAAGTATTCCCGAAAATGATGTCATTTATGCTTGTTTGGTGACTACTCTTGGAGTATCATTGAACCCGGGGGACATATGCAGGCAAAAGCAATTAATCCATTTCTTACAGCAGCCATGAATCTTTTCAGTGAGTCGTTCGGAATAGAAGCCACTCCTGGCGATATCTATGTCGTTGGAGATCAAATCAATCATCGATGGGAAATTTCCGGGGTGTTAGGCGTAACCGGTGACCATCATGGAATTATAGCATTCAGACTTCCACGGGTCCTCGCAAACAAGGTGCTTGATAAATCGGGTGTACAAACCGGCAGTGATCAGGAACGTCGCGAGATGGTAAACGGCATGGTAGGCGAACTTACGAATATAATAGCCGGCAATGCAGCCAATTCTTTTAATGACGGGCATATTGATATTTCTCCCCCGATTGTAGTTCTCGGGGAGAATCATGAAATAAGCTGGCCCAAAATCGGCCCGGTACTGGGTATTCCCTTTCGAACAGCTCATGGGCCTTTCGAGATTGATGTCTGCCTTCAGTAGAGATCTTCTCATGTGTGCTTAAACTCAGTTTTCAGGTTCAGTGCTGATTTTTATTTCAACCCTACGGTTTTCATGCTGCCTTTCACGATCTCTGGTCACTGGATAGTTCGGACCATACCAGGCAGTATCGGCTTTTCCTTCCGGAGTCCATCCTGCATCAGTCAGAAATTCCAGGGTGTTGATAACTCTGAGACGGCTGATCTCAAGCTGTTCTTCGTAGTTTCCATAATCAGCTGTATGTCCCTCAGCGCTGATGCGCACCTGATCACTCTGCTGCAGTTTGTCCGCAAGTGATGTAAGAATTTCCTCGGCATCAGCTGTAATATATGTCTGATTCGGACTGAAATAGATTATATAGATATGATCAAAAACAGGTGCAGGACTAGCCTCCTCAACAATCCCGGATTGTGAATCTGGATCAGCCTCGTCTGTTGTGAGGGCTTGAGGGTCCTTAGGTTCTTCATGCGCTTCAGCGGGCCCTACGGGCTCTACGAGTACTTCCGGTTCAACCTGGCTTTCCTGTGCAGAGGGCCTTTCCTGCGCAGGCGGAGCATCCCTTGTTACTGCAGACTGCAATGCAACTGCGTACTCTGTGTTTCTTCTCATCGGTCTGCCGAGCCCCCGGAAAATTGCTGTTCCTCCTCCAATGAGGACAATGAGAAGCAGTACTGCTGCCAGCGGAATTAACCAGGGTACAGTCCTGTCAGGGCGGATGCTAAGCATGGCCGAGTCAAGTAACTGGTTCTGGTATAGTATATCGATTCTTGCATTTCTATACCCGTCATAGCGGCTTCGGATTGATAGCGATATAGCTTTATCCTGCTCGATGGGCAGGTTTTTCAGATGGAAATGATGCAGAATTTTCAGGGATCGGTATTCCAGATCTGCTGTTTTTCTGATCAGATGGATCTCAACATCAGCCTCTTTCTGGCCTGGGCTGAGAGTCATGAAATGACGTGTACGATCCTGGGCACGATTTAACAGAGACAGACGTGCATAATCATACCTGGGATGGGTAATTTTTACTCCAATACTTGTGTTCATACCAATAGACACAGTATAACCCGGATCGCCCTTTTATTTCCAATGTAAAATTACATGTTGCGCAACCTTAGTCATGCGCCTATGTCTCAGAACGGAACATACCGGCATTTAAATCCTTGTAGACCGATTCCCAGGTAAATGTCCGTCCGTTCATTGCAATATAAACACCAGGCGGGAGACAGTTAACAGCTGCAAAGGCCGAGCCTAAATTAAACAGGGCATCTGTACCGGTGAATTTATAGGGCACCATTGCTCCGGTGAGTACAATAACCTTGGGAATATGGTGCATCCCGAGATACCGGGCTGTTTCCGGCATTCTATCTGTTCCATGGGTAATAATTATTCTATTCTCAACAGCATTGCGGCAAGCAGTCAGAATATCCTCCCGGTGGCTGTCTGTCATACTGAGACTGTCAATCAGTTGAAGAAGCTGGAAATTCACTGCATCATGAATTCTCATGTGGGAGATTATATCCGGGAGATGGGAGTCCTTGAATGTTAATTCTCCCTTTAGTTCATCGTAATGCTTGTCAAATGTTCCGCCAGTAATTATCAGCCGTATCTCGGCACTCTCTTTCATCTTTCCAAATATAGAAAAAAAAGAGAAACTGGTACAGGACTTTTGATTTATACCGTACTTGAATGCTATATTGTTATCTGCCCAGAGGGAAAAAAGGAAATATCACAATGAAGAAATTATTGGTTGTGGCGTTAACACTTATGCTGCTGACGCCGGTTTCATTACTTTTTGCGGAAGAAACTCTTCCAGCGTATGTAGAGAATGCTAATGCATTAGGGGTTCAGGCAGGTGAAGTCAGCGGTATAGGGCTGTCGTATCACAGGTGGGGCAGTAATCTCGGAATTCAGGTAAGCGGAGGCGCGCTCTACCAGCCTATTGATGACGATTCCAGGTATAGAATCTGGGACAAGGTACTGGATTACAACATCGGTGTTGAATTACAGTGGGCTGTTTTCTCTAACAGTGTCAACCTGCTCGGTCATTTTCCTTTTGATGGACGCTTGTACATCGTGACTGGTCTCCTTCACAGGGGAATGATAGATGCCATTGAAGGTGAGTTTTCTGAAGAAACATGGTCCCACTCCTATACGATGGGGTCTTATGTTCCGGTATTTACGAGCGGATTTGGAATAGGCTTTGATTTTATCTTTTTTCGGCATTTTTCGATTCCGGTTGAATTTCTGTATGCCTTTTCCTGGGCCGGCGTTCAGGGTAGTCTTGCTGAGCAGTTCGCGATATCTCCAGCACCACAGATTGGTTTTCGTTATCGTTGGTAGCCTGCAAAGGACATGGATTTAGTATGACACAAAGATTTTATGCCGCTGGTTACAGCGGCGGTATCAGATTACTGGAACTGAGAGAATCAGAGACTCGAGATCACTCTTTACGTGAGCTATATCGTTTTGATCCCTGTTCGCAGCCAGGCTATCTGCTCTACGATAGCACACGGAAGCTTATGGTAGTGGCGAATGAAGATGCTGAGGATAGCCGGCTGATGCTCTTCGATGTTACTGATCAGCAAAAACCGGTTGAGCTTGCAAATATAGCATGTCAGGGTAGAGGTCCTTGTCATATAACCATGTCTGGTGATTCCTTGTGGCTTAGTCATTATGTCAGCGGCTCAGTCGAGATTTTCCATATTTCAGATCGAGGTCTCCAGCAGACGGGATATTTCCAGAACAGCGGTCAGGGTAGGTTTCCAGACAGACAGGAAGGTCCTCATATACATTCCTGCATATTCAGTCCCTGCGGTAGATTCAGCATTGCTGCTGATCTTGGTACAGATGAGCTGCTTGTATTCAGCACGGAAACGCATGATTTAGTACAGAGATTCGGATGCCCCCCAGGCAGCGGTCCCCGCAGTATGTGTTGGGCGGCCGGAATGCTTGCAGTAAGCTTTGAGCTTGGAAATGCATTCGGTCTATTCAGCTGGGAGGATGACCGTATAAGACAGCTGGTTTATTCGGCTGAATCAGGAAATACAGATAATAAGAGTATTCAGAACTTTCCTTCGGACATCGGGTTTCAGTACGGCAGGCTATATGTCGGCAATAGAGGCTGTAACTGTATTTCAGTTTTCAGAATGGAAGAAAACGAGGCGGTACGAGAGAAAGATATTCCAAGTCATTCTACATATCCACGTCAGATTATTATTCTTTCTGATAATTCTTTGCTTGTGGCTAACCAGGGTGGGGGACAAATCAGTTTTGTTTCCGGTGATTCATCTGCTTTGCTGGATCTACCCGATGCAGTGAGTATTACCGGACCACTTAATGTCTAAAAAAATACCGGTTTAAGAGTCTGCATACTTGTAATTGCCGTGTTATTAAAATACATTTTATCAGTATTTTTATTCATTCAGGAGATATTATGAAAACGAGAATGCTGATAGTTGTATTGGCAGCACTGATGCTGTCTTCATTTGGCTGTAGTTCACAAACTACTCTTTCCCGCATCGAAAAGAACGGAAAGCTTGTACTGGGAACGTCTGCCGATTACCCACCTTACGAATTTGTAATCATGCAGGATGGCAGAGCGACAATTGTCGGTTTCGATATTGAAATTGCCCGTCAGCTGGCCAGTGATATCGGTGAGCACCTTGGGCGCACTGTAACCCTGGATATACAGGACATTGGTTTTGACGGTCTTCTGCAGGCTCTTAACAGCGACAGGGTCGATATTGTAATTGCAGGCATGACCCCTTCAGAAGAACGGGCTAAAAGCGTTGATTTTTCTGATATATATTATGTTGCACAGCAGGGGATCATGGTACGGACAGAAGATGTTGAGCGCTTCACCAGCCTGGAATCTCTGGCCGGCCGCACTGTGGGCGCTCAGCTCTCCACTATTCAGGAAGAACTTGTAACTGAAGAGCTTCCGGACAGCCGTCTTGTAAGTCTTGGCAGAATACCTGACCTCATGCTTGAACTGAAGAATGGAATGATCGATGCACTGGTAGTCGAACTGCCCGTGGCAGAAGGCTATGCTCGTGCTAATGCTGACCTTGTAATCACAGATATTGCCATTGGTGATGCTGAAGGCGGTTCAGCAGTTGCCATCAAGAAAGGCAATGATGACCTGGTCAATCTTATTAATCAGAGTCTGCAGCGTATGATAGCTGACGGAACAATTGACAGATTTGTTGCAGAGGCTAATGAGCTGGTAGTCAACAACTAACAACTACGCGGAGGTCCTTTTGGATTTTTCATTTTTACTGGTTTACTGGCCGATTTTTCTCCGTGGAGCCGCCAACACAATAGTGTTGGCGTTTTTTACGGTTATTCTTGGAAGCATAATTGGAATGATAGTAGCTCTCCTGAAGCTCAGTCCCTCAAGACTATTCAGGTTTCTTGCCAGTGCATACATTGAAGTTGTCCGCGGCACACCACTGCTGGTACAAATTTTTATTATTTACTATGGGCTTCCTTTTAATATTCCATCGGCAGTGGTGCTTGGAGTTGATCTCTCGAGGTTTATTCCCGGGATTATCGCGTTATCCATAAATTCAGGGGCTTATGTTGCTGAAATAATCCGTGCTGGTATTCAAGCGGTGGACAAGGGGCAGATGGAAGCTGCACGCAGTCTTGGTTTTAATACATCCAAGGCTATGAAACTTGTTATTCTACCACAGGCTGTAAAGAATATTTTGCCAGCTCTGGGAAATGAATTCGTCGTCATTATCAAAGAATCGTCTATTGTTTCTGTAATTGGAATATCAGAACTCATGTACAATTCTTCTATCGTTCGGGGAGTTACATATCGGCCAATGGAGCCGTTACTGGTAGCAGCTTTGCTGTACTTTATTATGACTTTCTCCCTGTCAAAGGGACTCGGTATTGCAGAACGGAGGTTAAGAAGCGGTGATTGAGGTAAAAGGACTGGACAAATATTTCGGAGATCTGCATGTACTGAAGAATATAGATGTTACAATCGAACAGGGTGAGGTTGTGGTGGTGATCGGTCCGTCAGGATCCGGTAAATCGACTTTTCTGCGCTGTCTTAACCGACTGGAAGATCCAAGCGGTGGAAAAATAAATTTTGAAGGTGTAGATATTACCAGCTCGGATAATAATATCGATGCACAGCGACAGAAGATGGGAATGGTATTTCAGAATTTTAATCTATTTCCCCATATGAACGTACTTTCGAACCTGATGCTGGGCCCCTGCGAACTGAAGAAGATCTCAAAGGAGACGGCTGAGGCTGAGGCTCGTGTACTGCTCAGAAGGGTCGGTCTTGAAGACAAGGCGCTTGAATATCCTTCCAAATTGTCTGGAGGGCAGAAACAGCGTATTGCTATCGTCCGTGCTCTGGCCATGAATCCTGATGTTATGCTTTTTGATGAACCAACTAGTGCCCTTGATCCCGAAATGGTAGGTGAGGTTCTCGATGTCATGCGTGCTCTTGCCCGTGAGGGTATGACAATGGTTGTTGTCAGCCATGAAATGGGATTTGCACGTGAAGTAGGTAGCCGGATCCTTTTTATGGATGATGGCCAGATTCGCGAAGAAGGGAGTCCGGCAGATATATTCTCTTCACCCAAGCATCCGCGGCTGAAAGATTTCCTTGCCAAGGTTCTCTAATGAGCAATAAACCGTTTTTTACTCTGATCAGGAATGTCAGGCTCTGGAATCCCGAGAATTGCGGCATTTCCAATATTCTTTTTGCGGGTGATAGCATTGCAGCAACAGGGCCTGATCTTGATCCTGTGGGACTAGAAAATATCGAGTATGTCGAAGGCGACGGACTTCATCTCGTTCCCGGATTTGTTGATTCCCATATCCATCTTGCCGGCGGAGGGGGAGAAGGTGGCTTTTCAACACGAATCGCTCCAGCCAGTCCAGAACATGTCCGTCAGAATGGCGTATGTTCTGTAGTAGGATTGTTAGGTACAGATTCCATAACCAGGAGCCTGGAAGATCTTTTCGCATGCACCCAGGTTTTTTCCGAGGCTGGCTTATCGGCCTGGATGTACAGCGGAGCTTATCGGGTTCCCTGTCCTACAATTACCGGATCGATTCAGAAAGACATTGTACTCATTAAGCCTATTATTGGTATAGGTGAAATAGCAATCGGTGATCATAGGTCTTCACATCCTGATTTCGGTGAATTGCTGAGAATTATCTCGGACGCCAGAATCGGCGGCATGATCAGCGGAAAAGCAGGTATTACACACTTTCATCTGGGCAGCCATACGTCGGCTGCAGAGATGCTGCTGCGTATATTGAAGGAATCCGCCATTCCTGCATCCCAGCTCTATCCGACACACATTAATCGTAATCGGGATGTTCTGGAAAGCATGAAGACACTTGTGCGTGCAGGTATTCCACTGGATATTACCGCAGGATTTGGCAGTGACGATTCAGAACTGAATGCCGGAGATGTGCTGGAATATTTCATGGAACATGACCTGCCATTCCACCAGCTAAGTCTGAGTTCTGACAGTTATGGATCCATACCGGTGTTCAATAGTAAAGGCGAGCTCGAATGTATCCAGGCAGCAGGTCCTGAACTGCTGCTTGATGAACTACAGGCACTGATTGTTGCCGGTTACGATTTTGCCCGCATCCTTCCCCTTGTTACCAGTAATCCTGCGAGAATTCTCGGGCTGCCACGTGTAGGTATGCTTCGTCCCGGATATCTTGCTCATGCTGTTCTTTGTACCGAAAGTCTTGAAATCATTCGGGTATGGACATCGGGCCGCTGACAGACAATATTTTACCTTTATTTATCCAATTAGATGGCGTACACTAAAGGTATGAAGAGCATTATATTTGCCGTTCTGCTTCTCTTCTCCTTTCCCTACCATGCTGCCGGAGAGTCGGCACAAGTCTTTGTTATACCAATCAAGGGAGATATCGAGCCTTCTACCGCTATTTTCGTTCAGCGTCGCATTAACGAAGCCCTGGAACGAAATGCAGATATCCTGATATTCACAATTGATACATTCGGAGGCAGAGTTGATTCTGCTCTCCAGACAGCCGCAGCTATTGGAGCAGTCAGTCAGGCTGAAACCATTGCGTTTGTTACCTCTGGCTCCGGGAGCATGGGGGTTAGCTGGTCAGCAGGCGCATTAATTGCAATGGCAAGCTCAGCGATTTACATGTCTCCCGGTACTTCTATAGGGGCGGCTGCTCCGGTCATGGCATCACCGGACGGTACATCAACAATGGCCGATGAAAAAAGTGTCAGCGCAGTCAGGACACAGATGGCTGCGCTTGCCGAGAAAAATGGATATCCCGTTTCCCTTGCACTGGCAATGGTTGACAGTGATATAAAGCTCTTCGAAACAGAAATTGACGGTCGTGGATACGCATTACCGGAAGATGAAATGAATATCCTGCTCAGGCAACATGGAATGGAAGAAGATCAGCCTCGACTACTTATCGATTCCGGGAAACTCCTGTCCCTTACAGCAGGAGAAGCAGAACGTTTAGGTTTATCCTCAGGATCGGTATTCAGTATCGATGAACTGCTTCTCGCCAGAGACATACAAAGCAGTGTACTGGTTGAACTGCGTCCTGACACAGCCGATAGGGCTATCGTAATTCTGTCGTCTGCGGTAGTTCAGTCCTTGCTGATCCTTATCGCTCTGGTAGCTGTTTTTATGGAAGTTAATGCCCCTGGGTTCGGACTTCCTGGCGCAGTAGCCATAATCGCATTTTCACTTTTGTTTGGCACTTCAGCACTGATGGGTACTATGGGTTCCTTCGAGATTATCCTGTTCCTGCTCGGACTGTCCTTGCTGGTAATTGAGATATTCGTACTGCCAGGTTTTGGTATTGCCGGTATCGGTGGTCTTGCTCTGCTTTCTGCTTCCATTATTTTGTCCATGCAGGCTTTTGTAATTCCTGATACAGCATGGGAATGGGATATTCTGATTCGTAACTCCAGGACTGTAGGCATCGGACTCGGGCTTGGTTTTGCCGCTATTGCCCTGCTGGTAACTTTCGGGGCAAAACTTCGTCTCTTCGACCGACTGACACTCAAGACTTTCATCAGTGATACAGCCTCGGGAAGACAAAGTACAGAAGATCATGGTGTCGGAGAGTTTAGTGAAGAGGGACTCAAGAATGGCGATCAGGGAATTGCCATCAGTACCCTGCGCCCAGCCGGCACTGCCAGATTCGGCGGAAAAAATTACAGCGTGGAAAGCATCAGCGGTTTTCTGACTCAGGGTACTGCTGTTCGTGTTGCAGGTTTCCGGGGTTCGGTAATCTATGTTGAATCTCTGGAGGATTAATAAAACAGCATAAGGAGGCATACATATGTATTGGGTTGCGGCTTATACAGTAATGGGGCTGTTTGCTCTCGGCTTGCTCTTTCTATTCCTGAAGTTTTTCGGCTTATGGTTCAGGGCAATGCTTTCCGGTGCTTCTGTTGGTATGAGTAAGCTTATTGGAATGTGGCTGCGGCATGTCAAACCTGCGGTTATTGTGGATGCCCGGATCATGCTCTCAAAGGCGGGAATAGAGATCGATTCTGATCTTCTGGAAACTCATTTCCTTGCAAGAGGCAATGTAGCCCGGGTAAGTCAGGCTCTGGTCGCGGCGAACAAGGCTAGTATTCCCCTGCCGTTTCAGCGTGCGGCAGCGATAGATCTGGCTGGGAGAGATGTGCTGGAAGCAGTTAAAACCAGTGTAAATCCAAAAGTCATAGACTGTCCTGATCCCTCCAAAGGGAAATCAGCAATTGATGCAGTTGCCAAGGATGGAATACAGCTTCAGGTCAAGGCAAGGGTAACGGTTCGTGCCAATATCGAACGGCTTGTTGGCGGTGCTACTGAAGAGACAATAATAGCCAGGGTTGGAGAAGGGATCGTAACGACGATTGGTTCTTCTGAATCATACAAGGCAGTTCTGGAGAACCCGGATCTGATCTCCCGCAGGGTCCTTGAGAAAGGCCTGGATGCCGGAACGGCCTTCGAGATATTGTCCATTGATATAGCCGATATTGATGTAGGCGCGAATATCGGAGCAAAATTGCAGGCAGACCAAGCCGAAGCAGACAAGCGGAGATTTCAGGCTGAAGCTGAAAAACGACGGGCAGCTGCGCAGGCACAGGAACAGGAAATGTTGGCCAGGGTACAGGAAAATAGAGCTAAGGTTGTTCTGGCAGAGGCTGAGGTTCCGTTGGCTGTGGCAGAGGCTTTCAGGAAAGGGAATTTAGGCGTCATGGACTATTACAGGCTAAACAATATTCAAGCCGATACAGATATGAGGAGATCGATCGGCGGTGAGAATCAGGAGCCGGGTAGGGATCAATGAGTGACATTTTAGAGCTGATACTTGTGCTTGTTCCGGTTGCAGGAATCATATTCCTGCGTTTTTTTATCAAGCAACGTAAACCAGCTGAGGAAGAGACTGTAAAAAACATCAGCCCGCCGGTAAAGAAGGTATTCATTCCTGAGACGCGTGCTGTTTCCAGAATTCATAGCAGCGGAATTAATAAAGCGTCAGAAAAGTCGTCCAGTTATTTCAGGCAGTCACAGGATGCAAATCATCATTCTATTTCTGAGTCGGGTGCGGGAAGCGATTCCTTCGGTTCCCGGAAGCAGCTGATTCCGGAGAGACTTCGCCGTATGAGTGAATTGCAACGTGCAGTTATCATGTCCGAAATACTTGGTGCACCTAAGGCGCTCAGACATACACAGGAAGGTGGCCGATAGCAGTCCTCTGTATCACCGAATCAAGTCCTGGACAGGCAGTGACTCTGCATGCTCAGGCCATTGATTTCAGACGCAGCTGTGATGATTTCTGATGCCAATTCTGTATCCTTGGTGAAAAACAGGACTTGATGTCTCGTTTTTTCAAGAAATCTGAATAGTATGCGTACTGCCTGCCGGCTTCGTTCCGGATCCAGATATACACAGGGATCATCAAGAATAATGATACCCTCCGGTAGGTCTGACTCTGCAACCATAGCGAGGCGGGCTGCGAGATAAAATGCATCACGAGTGCCGCTGGACAGCTGTTCCACAGCCCTTGCTTCCCCCCGGGCATCTTGAATTCTAATCTGGCTGTGTTCGAAGCCCTGAAAATCAACGCTGCGGCTTACACCGAGAATGTCTCCGAACCAATCGGATACCTGTGCACTGAGCTGGCCAAGCTGTTCACCGGTATCTGAATGAAGTTCCTGGATTATTTCTGCAGCAGCAGCTGCTGCTGTACGCTGAAGCTCGAGCTCTGAAATATTCCTGTTTACCATCTGCAGCTCTGTTTCAAGCTCAAGAAAACGTCCTGGCAGGGAAGAAAATCTGCTTTCGTAACTGGTCCGGTTCTTTTCGAATGAAATCTGAAGCTGCTGCAGTTTATGCTGTAGCTCTTGGGCCTGCGAAACAGAATCCTTGAGTTTCTGCTCGGTTTTTCTACGCTGCAATTCACCGGGATCTTCTTCTTCTATCTGCTGATACAGACTATCCAGTTGTCGGTTGATTTCAATTTTAAGCAGTTCATTATTATCTATATCAAAGTGATATCGGGCTTTTTCGAGTCGGGATTCTATTTCCTGAAGCTGCTCACGTGACCGTTTATCTGACTGGAAAGCATTTTCCAGTTCACGGATGCTCTTCACTCCATATTTTTCAAGTACAGACTCAAGATTTCCTGACAGCTCAATCTTTTGGCTTGTTGCTGTTTCTATACGTATCCTGACATCCTGTATACGATTTTCTGTGCGTTGTATCTGCTCTTCACAGTTTTCTATCTGCTGCTGCAGTTTGAGCTCTCCTGTCTTCAGGGACTCGAGGCCTGAAATCAGGTTCAATGTGGCCTGTTTAAGCCCGGAGTTACTCATTGACTCGATTTGTCCTGGGTTTAGCTCAAGTTTCAAAGCAATTGCTGCTTCTCTGTGAAAGTCCTGTAGTTTTGCCTGTAATTCCAGTACCTTCTTTTGTGTATTCGATTGTAGATTTTTCTTCCGGTAGAGCTGGAATACCAGTAATGCGGCGGAAATAATAGACAGGCTGATACCACCAAATAAAAGAGGTAATCTCCACACACTCTGCTGAACGAGTGCTGATGCAGCGGCTGTACCCAAACCAAGCAGTATGGCTACAGAAATCAGGATAAGACCCGTAGACGCAAGTCCATTTCTCGTTCTTTCAGAACTTTCTTCAATTCGGGATAGAGTCGGCAGAATCTCCTGTACGCGTGTTAGCAGACTCTCTGCTACAGCCGATCTCTGGGAAGCGGCAACTTCATCTATTCTGAGATTCCCGAGCTTTTTTTGCTCCTGCGCCAGATCATCCTCAAGACCAGAGAGAAGTTCCCGTGAAAGCAGCAACTCCTGCTCACTTTTATGCAAAGCTGATTGTAGATTCTGGATCCCGGGAAAGTCTGACTCCTGTGGCACCTGCATTTGATTTCTGCTTTTACGCAGTTCTTCCTCTTTCTGTAAATCCAGCAGCCAGTTTCGCAGTCCCTCACGTTTTGAGATTGCATGGTACTGTTTTACCATTGATTCAAGTTTCTTTTTCCTGGTTTCTACTTCTGTAAGCTCCCCGTGCAGTCTTGAGATTTCGGATTCATCTTTCTGAGCCTGTTCAAGGGACTGGAGGCTTTCATTACGCTTGTACTCGAACTCGGCTAATTGCTGTTCAATTTCGTGCTTCCGTGCAGTCAACTCTTTCAGCTCTCTGTTGTGCTTCAGACTGCCTTTTCGGGAAGCCATCGTCTCCAGTCTCTCAAGTACAAGGCCTGGATTAATTCCACCCGCAAAAAGCTGATTTCGAATTTGAGCCATCCATCCATCTGCGGCCTCAAAGCGAGGAGCTTCTCTCAATGCAGAGATCGAACAGATATCCATAAAATCATTTTCATTGATCTCATAGGGATCAGCATCCCAGATTAGTTCTGATTCACGCATAGTCCCGTATCGGAACTGCATTATCTTTCCGTATCTGCCGCTGGCTTTTGGACGGCATAGAGCATCAAATAGTGCATCAAATATGGTGGTTTTTCCAGCCTCATTCGGTCCCTGGAAGACCGTCAGTCTGCCAAGCGGAAAGCCTGTATTCCTGAACTTACCAAATGACAACAGCTTTATTTCGCTGATCATGTCTGCCCCTGTAGTATCTGATAGATTTCCCGGAGAGCGATAATTCTGGCTTCCTGCAGTACCTCTATCTGTTTTTGTGCACCACTGATTCCGGATTCAAAATCGGCTTTCGCAGACAAGAGTTTCTCTGACCAGTTATTTTCAAAGCGCTCTACAAAACTGTTTGTCCGTATGCCTTTCAGCTCTAAAACATGCTTCTTCGCGACCGAAATTTTTCTCACATTGATCTGTTTCTGCAGATCTTCCAGATATTCAGAAACTGCATCCAGATTTTCTACAACACCATATAAATCAAGCTGTATCCAATCGGCAGGGTGTAAGCCGGAGATCTCAAATCCCGGGGGAAGACTGCATTGTCCATCAGTACCTACATGTACATTGACAGTTCTGAACTGACCTGCCGCTTGCAATACGATCCGATCATGCCGAATGCTGCCTTTAGTGATATCAAGCCGTAAACAGCCTCGAGTTCCTTCTTCATGCTTCCGCCAGACCCGTGCCGATCCCGGGAAACACATGAGAATATTGCGGTACCTCTGTTCTGCAGCTTTGTGTATATGACCGAGAGCTGCATAATCTGCCTGACAATGGGAAAACAGCTCAGGATCAAGAATGCTCCCGTTTTCCTCTTCCTCAGGTCCGAGAAAATGCATGCCGCTAACGGCTGCATGGGCCATAGCAATGCGCCATGTACCCCTACGGGGCGGGATCTCCCAGGATGCATAATCTCCGTAGTCAGCCTGGTGTGGTATGGCAATTATTTCACCATCCTCATGAGGTATAATCGAGAAGGGGAGCTGGTCAGCCAACATAATTGATCCCCAGTTACCAGCTACTGCCATAGATGCTCCTGCCGGAGCCCGCAGTTCCTCATGATTTCCCGGGAGCAGAATAATTTTGAGACTTCCGTCATTCATTCTCTCACCGCACATAGACTGCACGGTGGCACAGAAAGTCTCCCGGAGTTCTGTCATATCCTGAAATGAGTCAAAGGTATCGCCACAAAAGAGGACAGCGGAGCAGTTTTTGGTATTTTCCAGTAATTCAGTAAGAACTGACACTCCATAGTCCCGATCTTCACGGGACATATGGAGGTCAGCACAGTGTAGAATAGATGTCATTCAGCGATTATTGCAGAATATTCTGGCCACGAATGCTAATACTCAAGATCATGGCATCTCCATCGTCATTTAGTCTGGTATTAAAAACAATCGCAACACCGTCTTCATAGGTGCTAGTGGATGTAAGTGTTGCGGTAACTGTACTTCCTGATGCCTCGACATCACTCAATGCATAGCTGCCTGTTTCGCCTGTCGGAAAGGGAATATTCCAGAATTCAGCACCTTCCTCACCGATCTGATCATATGCACCTGCATCTTCATGTATATGCGCATCTCTTACTCCGGCCCGATTGGTCGAGTTCATTGCTGTAATAAAGCTCTCAGCCCTTTGCTGTGGGTTTACAGTGAAAAGACTGTCAAGCAGATCACAGCCTCCAAGTGCAAATAACAGCCCTGCTGCCAGAATACCGATTACCAAAAAGCGTGAAATACTGATTTTCCTGTTCATTGTGATTCTCCTTGTAGCTTGCATTAAATATCACCGTCCTGAAGACGGGGTACAATTCTTGATTCAAAGAACTGAACGAAATAGGCATGATCTTCCAGATAGTCGGCCCACTCACTGTCTGGGTCAAGCAGTGCACGTGCCTTGGCGTGAACATAAAGACTGCCGGCTACATGCCTGCGCATAGAGAGCGCAGAGAGGGCATAGTATCTGGTGTTCAGATACAGGTTGCCGGTATTAACCATAAGAGGGAAGACAATCTCATCACGGTATTCCCGGAAAGCATCTACATCTTCTTTCTGCAGTTCATACATATATGTTCTTGCAGCTTCCAGCTGTTCGCTGCTTTCCCGATAGCTCATGTATGTCCTTTCCATACTGGTAGCAAAGCGTGCCAGCTGATCAGTAAGGCCGTAAAGGCTTCCCTGTGGGTCCTGCAGGAATGCATCAAGACGCTCACCATTCCAGTCAGAAAAGTCCAGGGTGCGTCCCACCCAGCTTATTACTTCTCCGGGAGGTTCGTTCGGTGCTACCTGAACAGCCTGGTTTGCAAGCAGGGTAACGCTCTGTCCCATGCTTGCAACCTCCACTTCCCCTTTTTCAACCAGGTAGAAAGCTGATCCATCAGTGCCGGCAAACATTGTGAACTCTGTTCCCCGCACACCGGCAGCTGTAGTAGCAGTTCCAACTCTCCTCGAACCACCTGGCTGGGAGAAGCTGAAACCAACAGCTCCTCTTGATGCTGTCAACTGGCGTTCGGTTCGACCCTCGACAGCGATTTCCCGTACGGTAAAGACTGTGTCTGGGTGCACCCTGATGGTGTTGCCAGCTCCCTGCTCAAGATCAACAAGATCATATATGCCGGTGTAAATACTGTCTCCTCCCTGGAGTTCCGTACCAGGGAAGATAAATTCCGAGCGTGAACCCCTGCGAAGTTCCGGATCACCTTCGGAATAAATGACACGCTGATTCTCTGCTGGAAGAATGACAGGGAAGAGCAGGAGAATCATTGCTGCTGTAAGAAATCTGATTGTGCTGTTGTTATTCTTTTTCATTATTGCATTCATTATAGCGGCCCCTTCCAGCCGAACATAAGTGGCAGACTGTTTCGTCCTCCAATACGGTCAGCAAAAATAAAGCGATAGGTTTTATCTCCCGCTCTGATCTCGGCAACTGCAGCATCCTCAGAAAGGTAGCGTTCAAAAAATACCCGCACTTCCATAGTATCACCAAACAGCAGGTAACTGCTATCGGAGACCGGTTCAATACCTATGATCTCCGGTGAAGGGAAGCTGAAAGCCCTGGAACCCAGTAAGTTCCATAGCACTGCTATATCACTATGAGAATCAATAATCTCTGCATCAAGCAGGAACGGTGTTCTGCTATGCTGCAGGAGCTCGTCGGCTTGATGCTGCTCCAGCATCTGCAGAACAGTCAGTACCGAGTCTTCCTGTTGTGACGGTGGAATGCTTGCACAGGAAGCCAGCAGCATTGTTATCAAGGCAAAGGCTGCTAATCGTGGTTTGATCATCTCTGTCTCCTCGTAGGATAATAATAACACAATGAAAATACATTTCCCAGCATACGACAATGATTGGGTTGGCGAAAGCCTTTTTTTCGCTTACTATTAGGAAAAATGAAAAGTTTAGTATTGCTTCCAGATGACAGATTATTTGAACGTTCGGTTCCTGTTGACAGTATTAATGATGAAATTCGTGAGCTTGCTGATGAAATGATCGCTACGATGCGGGCCGCCAGAGGTATCGGGCTTGCTGGTGTGCAGGTAGGCGAGCTGCGGCGGCTTTTCGTCTGTCAGCTGCCGGACGAGGAACCAAGGGTGTTTATTAATCCCAGTATTATAGAAACCTCCATGGAGGAAATTAAATACGAAGAAGGCTGTCTGAGTATTCCCGGAGTCTATTCTGACGTCAAGCGACCAGCATCAATAAAGGTGCAGGCATGGAACGAACGCGGCAGAAGATTCAATCTTGATGCTGATGGCATGCTTGCCCGGGTGATTCTTCATGAATATGATCATCTGAATGGTGTAATATTTTTGAGCCATTTATCCGAGCGCAAACGGGACAGACTGCTCAAGCAGTATAATGCCCGGCGGAGTGAATAGTGAGAATACTTTTTGCGGGTACTCCGGAGTTTGCGCTGCCATCATTAAAAGCAGTTCTCGAATTGTGTTCCGGCAAGGAATACGAGCTGACAGCAGTTCTGACCGCACCTGCACGGCCCAGCGGACGCGGCAGACAGCCCAGACAATCACCTGTTGCACAGGCTGCAGCTGAGGCAGATGTCCCGATTATCTGTCCTGCCCGCCTGGGAAGTGATGCCCGCAGCCAGATTGAAAAATTTAAACCTGATCTACTGGTATGTGTTGCATACGGCAGAATATTCGGGCCCAAAATGCTGGCACTTTTTCCATATGGCGGAATCAATCTGCATCCGTCCTTGCTGCCTGCGCACAGAGGACCTGCCCCGGTACCTGCTGCCATTCTGAATGGTGATTCTGAAACAGGTCTGACCGTTCAGAAACTGGCCCTGGAAATGGATGCGGGAGATATCCTGATTCAGGAGCGCCGAATCCTGAATGAAAGCGAGACGAGCGCTGTCCTGAGCCAATGGGCTTCGGAACGGGGTGCAGAACTGCTGTGCAAAGCCATTGTCCAGATAGCTGAAGGACAGGTACATTCAATACCCCAGAACCATGATAAAGCCAGTTACTGTAGTTTGCTTAATAAGGAAGATGGTAGAATTGACTGGAATCGCTCAGCAATTGAGATTGACCGACAGATCCGTGCTTATAATCCCTATCCCGGTGCATTCACATACATGGATTCGCAGAAGCTGACAATCTGGAACAGCAGCGGTGTGTACAATGATGAATCAGAAAGTTTCAGGCCCGGTACTGTATTGAAGATGGACAGGGACAAAGGTATTCTGATACAAACAGGTTCAGGGCTTGTAGGTGTAATTGATCTGCAGCTTGCTCATAGAAAGTCACTGGATCACAGAACATTCTGTAATGGTTCAGGTGATTTGGGCGGTAAAGTCTTAGGAGAAATAGTATGAAGCATGTGTTACGAAATATTCTGGAATCGTCAAAAAGTTCGGTCAGGAAGACCAGGGAAATACTTCCTTCCAGGGATGATGAGCCGGAGAACCGTGTCTACAAGGTTATTTTTGTTACGGTGATTTGTACTATCATGCTCATGGTAGTAAGCGGATTGCTGGTATTCATGATCTCGCTGGAAGGTGATACCCAGACTCTGGTACCCGATGTAGTCGGAATCTCTCTGGTGGATGCTATGATGGAGCTTCAGGATAAGGACCTCAGACCCAGCATTCAGCAGCGTTATTCAAGTGATCCTGCCAGTAAAGGTCAGATACTGGAGCAGACTCCTGCCGCTGGCAGTCTGGTTCGTGCTGGACGCAGTGTCCAGCTGGTTGTGAGTCAAGGCGCGGTAGTTGACAGTGTGACGGATTTTATCGGTGAGGAACTCAATGATGTCCGTGCATATCTTCGGACTATATCTGCAACTTATGAGCCGCTTATGCGGATTGCTTCGATTTCCTATGTTTTCAGTGAGTCTGAACCCGGAACTGTTATTGAACAGTCACCCGAGCCAGGCACATCACTGACCGCATTTACTGACCTGAATCTTATTGTCAGCCGTGGTCCCGACATAGCAAGAGCTCCTGTGCCAAACTACATTGGAATGAATTATGCCGATGCCATGCAGATGATTATGAACCACGGCAGGGTATTCGAGTTTGAATTTGCAGATGCCGAGCCATCTGCTGCTAACCCCCCTGGTACTGTTGTCGCCCAGAATCCGCCTCCAGGTGAGGAAGCCGCTGAAAGAGGCCGAATTGTCATGAAGGTAATTCCCCCTGCTGATGATGCCGATGCGGAAACTGATCAGGATGAGTTTGTCCTGGATATGTTCAGGCGCACACTGCCGTTGTATCCTATTCGTGTGGAGCTCAGTCTGCAGAAAATCGGCAGCGATGGCAGTCTTGAGACCTTGGTGGAAGGGCCGCATGACGGAGGTGTTTTCTCGGTTCCATATTATAGCCGTCCTGGCGACACATTAATTCTGTCCAGAATGGGCACCGAGATCATACGGTATGTTGTATCACGCCGGTAAGTGAATCAGGCATCACTATCGTATGATTCTATTCTGCCTGATGGCAGAGTTTCATTCTTCGCGATGCCAGGTGAGCTCCGATAATATTAGGTGCCGCCGGACCAATTCCGGTCTGTGCGGCAGCCCCGGATACAAATAAACCCGGATTCCACTGGCATCTGTCGTCAAGCACCGGGAAACCCTGATTATCCACAAGCAGTTGACAATTCAGTGCAGTCTGTCTGATTATCTCCGGCAGTGAGTCCGAAGAATCGTGAAATCCGGAAGCAAAAACACATAAATCGTAATTACCTGTAAGCTCTGTCCTTCCTGCATCCTGTTGAATTAAGCGTATGCGTCCTGTTTCCAGTTGTGCGATCAGTTTTTCTGCTATCTCTGCTGGAATGCTACCTTTATTCCTGGCTGCAGAAATGGATTTCCTTTTTTCATTCTCATTCAGCTCGTGAAAGCGATCCAGCTTCTTGGGACCTACAAAACCCGGGTCAAAATCAAAGAGACATATGTTCAGATCATTCTTGTTGAATAAATCAACATGCAGAGCAGGGTAATTCTCTATTATTGAAAGGGCAAGGTTCACACCGCTTATTCCTCCTCCAATAACTGCTGTGTCTGTTTTTCCTGTTTCAGTCAATCTGTCTAGTTCGGTTTTTACATCCACATCGGGGTTGAGTACGTGAATATAGCGTGTTCTGCTATCACGATTACTGACCCATGAAGGCAACCGGGGAATACTTCTGCCTGGACAGAGAATAATATTACGTGCATACAAGGTTTCGGTACCGGTGCTGACACTATAGATGGTATCCTTGGTGATTCTCTCTGCTTTTACTTTCATGTGTATCTGTTCAAGGCGGTGTTGCAGGATATAGCTGCGCGAATACCGCATAAACAGGTCAAGACTTGGGCGCGAATACGGCTGGAGAAAATCTTCAGCTGAGCAGCCTGTCTTTTTGGCGAACATTCTCAGTGAGCGGAAGTCTGTATGCAGGCAATGGCTGCTGTTTGAGCGTAAATATGACATACCGCAGTTTCTGGTCTGCTGTGCCCACTGGCCGAGTAGATTATCGCCAGGATCCAGGATTTTGATAGAGCCTTCTGACAAGCCGCACTCGCGCAGCAGATAGCCTGCATGAAAAACGCCATGGATACCGCCTCCGATTATTAGAAAACTGTATATCACAATCAGTCCTTCAGGCTGTCTCCAAATTTTTTCCAGGCTTCTTCCTGCTCGTTGACATTGTAGGTGCGCTTTTTTGCTGGACTGCTCACCTTCTTGATGGCGCTCCGTCGTCCCTGAGCTGCTGATGTCCTGGACCTGGAAGCCTTGCTGCTATCCGCTCTCAGTGACAGTCTGTTTCTGTCCTGATTGTTACGTTTCATATTCGGTGCACCCTCATCAGTATTTACAGGCAAGAAGTCCTGTCTTGCTTTAAGCTCATCTTTCATAAGTCTTTTATAACTGGTAAAGGATCGTCCTATATATTTTTCTTCAAGAGCTCCGTAGCGTCCGGTTGCGCGTATAATTATCTGCCGCCATAAAGGAAGTCTTAAAAAACCGTTCTTGAATATTTCCCCAAGATTAAGATTGAAAATTTCGGCTAAAGGAAGAAACATAAGATTCCGGGCATGAAAAAAAACTATGAGATGTGCGCGTAGGTCGTCCGGTGACTGCACCTTTCTGCGCGTTTTCAGATAATGAACCATTGCTTCACTAATAATATTTGGACGTTCAAGACAGTCAGCTGCAAAAGGATCCATCGTTTTTACTGTACTCAGAATATCCTGCTCAAAATTTTCCTTGCTGAAAAATATCTCACTTCGGGCACGGTTTTTTCTGCGCAACTGAGTTTCCATCTGTTTTACATAATACTGCTGAAGCTGCGGTCTCAGGAGGTCGAGTCTTGAGCTGAACAACAAATGAAGGTTGTCGATATGCACCCATATGTTGCCGATACTGACCAGCTGAGGCAGACCATGGCTTGACTTCGTATAGCGGCTGAGAAACTCAGCCTTGAAATCAGGGAACTTCTTGCCATACTTGTCCTTCAAGCCGTCTATGATTGCTGTTAATTGATCATCAGAGAATGTCTTGCTGCTGTCATCCTTGACTGCCTGTACAATTGATTTCATGTCCAGGTCGCGGTCTTCCCGTTCTTGACGCTGCTCCTCTGCTAACTGCATCTGGGCTTCAACATATCGATAGATGAAACCACAGATCTGAAAGAAACGTTTACCTACGCGGATAGACCGGTTGTTCTTGATGGCCTCTTCTTCTGCGAGCAGTGAGGTTGTTAAATCCTTCCAGAAATCAGGATTCCTCGTATTCAGTCGTTGTTTGATTTCCAGCAGACTGGTGTTCTGTATCCTGGCCGCAAGTGCAAGATAATTCGGATTCGAGAAGAATGCCCGTAATTTACCGATTGCTGCATGAATAAGCCATCTGAGTGAGCTTGCTGAGGCCAGCAGCGCATCTCCGCCAAGCAGCTGTATTCGGTAAATACCGGACGCAATATTTTCCTTTTCTGCTGTCATCCGCAAAAGTTCGAGATATGTCAGGTTCAGGTACTCGGCAGAGCCGATATGCGGGTACTGTTTGCTGAGGTCACTCTCGAAAGGCAGTGGTTCAGCCAGACTCTCCTGAAGCCTTACGTAATATTCATCGATCATTCGGGCATAAAAAGCCGTACCGTCCTGTGAAGAGAGGGTAATAGATTCAGGTTTACGGATTCCTTCTTCTATCTTGAAGTTGAGGATAGCCATGCGCTGTTTCTGTAGTTTGGTTATCAGACTGTTCAGATCACCGGCTGCATTCTTGATGTCAAGATTGTGCAGAAAACGCTGGTATTTGATTTCCGGTTCCCACCTTTCACAAAGGCATCTGAATATAGTTCTTTCCTGAGGTGTGAAATTTCCTAACTGTGAAAGAAATTCTTCTCTTGCTAAATCATCTTTATGTATAAAATCCGGAGCCGGATATGTATATATTTCTTGTTTGTCCTTCTCACTCATTAATCATTTCCTAACCAATACATACTATTATGCACATAAGAGGTGCTAATTGAATAGCTTTAGTCTTCAAAATCTGGATGATTTATACAAGCGGACTGAATCAGAAGAGCTTCCTGGTAATCCAATTGTCATTTTCAGCGACTTTCACCTTGGTGACGGCAGCATCAAGGATGATTTTGCCCACAACTCAGAGCTGACAATGGCTGTGCTGGAAGAATATTTCCGTTTGGACTACATTCTGATTCTGAATGGAGATGTCGAAGAGCTTCAGAAATTTGAACTCGGAAAGATAATGAAGCGCTGGAAATCTCTGTATTCTATTTTTGATCGTTTTGAGAGAGCAGGAAGACTGATCCGACTTGTTGGTAACCATGATCTGGCCTTACTGTTAGGGGAAGGTTTTGGAATTCCGGTGCGTGAGAGTCTGTTGTATAAAAGAGGGAAGGACGAGATTTTTATTTTTCATGGTCATCAGGCTTCACGACGTTATGCAGTGTATAACGAGTATGTTGGATTGCTGTTAAAATATCTGGTTAGCCCTTTACCTGTTCGAAATATTTCGGTCAGCCATGACAACAGGAAGAGGAAAAAGCTTGAAGAGCGCGTGTACAGATATTCAAGCAACAAGGGCTTGCTATCAATAATCGGGCATACACACCGTCCGCTCTTTGAATCATTGTCGAAAACTGATTATGTAAAATATAACATTGAACGGCTTTGTCGTCAGTACGCATTGTCAGATGACCGTGAGCGCTCTTCAATTGAGTCGGAAATACATGATCTGAAGAAACATCTTGTTCGGACATTGCCTGACAAGAAGAAGGATTTTGGCAGTATCTATCATGAGGATTTTGTGGTGCCCTGTATGTTCAATTCAGGCTGTGTACTTGGAAAACGGGGAATAAGCTGTATTGAACTCAACCAGGAAAACATATCCCTTCAGTACTGGTTTGATAAGGATCGCTCGAAGCGATATCTCAGATACGACGGCTATGATACGAGTCAGCTTTCTGGCACCACTTTTTTTAATACCCTGATCAAAGATGAATCGCTTGACTATGTATTCAGTAGAATCCGCCTGCTTACATAAGTCCGACACTTATTCGGCAGCCATTTCCGGGAGCGCGTTGAATAATTCAATCATGCCTTTGTGAAAACGTTCAAAATGTTCTGCTCCTTCAGGATCTGCCGGTGATAAGCTGCCGGCCGTCGGAAATTCAACATCAAAAGCTATAATGTCATGTTTTGCAGCCCAATGAATGGCCTCTCCTGGTGTCTCATAACCACCAGGCCATGATTCGATCAGGATGAAGTCACCGGCTTCAGAAAAGAGACTTGCCGCTTCTAATGATTTCTCATGCAATACTTTAGTGCCATGAACGAAAAAATATGCTGGCTGTACAAGTCCCTGTTTGATTGTCGTTTTGGCATCTGGATCCATTCTGAGGGAATGAAGAAAGACCACGGTTAATTGATAATTGGTGTGGCTTTCCTGAACGGCAAGCATTAAATTTCTGGCTGCTACTGTTTCCGGTTCCGAAAAAGGTGCTGACCCACCTTCACCGCGCAGCAGGCTCCAGATGCCCACTACATCCTTTTTCCAGTCGGGAGTGTCCCAGTTTCTATTTAAATCAACCCGATTTGCGTTGTGCCGGGTTCCCAATATATTGCCATCCGGATTAAGATTAGGCACAAAATATATTGAAATATCAGGCTTATCAAAGCCGGTTTCAGGAAAAACCTGCTCCATGAAACCGGTGACAGCATCTATGGTGTTGGCTTCATATCCAGCATGTATTGCTCCGATCAGAAGCAGCGGGACATCGCCACTGCCTACCCGGTAACTTCGGATCGGCCGATCCTGGGTGCTTAATCCGATAGTGCCGGCTGAAAATGGACCTGGCAGGGAAAAGGGAACCAGTTGTAGAATACCGAGCAGCCAGAATGTACTGCGCAGCATGATGCGTTGCATGTTGCCTCCCGGAGTTTATGCAGCTATGCCGCATAGGTTAATATCTGATATGACCGGAGTCAATATCCTCACCGGTTTAATGCAGATTTTGAGGAAATACTTTAAATGATATATGACATAATTGGAGATGTTCACGGATATGCAGATGCTTTGTGCGCACTGCTTACGTATCTCGGGTACAAAAAAAAGCAATCAGGGTATACACACCCAGATAACCACCGGAAGGTTATTTATGTCGGAGATATCGTTGACCGTGGTCCTGATATTCCTGAATCACTAAGGATCGTGCGCAGCATGGTCGACGCAGGCTCTGCCGAGATAGTGCTGGGAAATCATGAGTATAATCTGCTGGCGTATACAACACGCGATAAATCAAATCCGGACAGATTTCTTAGAAGTCACAGCGATGTTCATGAACGACAGTCCCGTCAGACATTCAAGCAGTTTGAGTCCGACAATCGGATTCTGGATGATTATCTGTCCTGGTTCATGCAGATTCCTCTCTTTCTTGATTTACCGGAATTGAGGGTAGTGCACGCAGCCTGGCATCCTGAGGCAATCTCGGAAATCCGCAAGAAATCACCGGAAAAGAACTGTCTGACAGTTGAAATGCTGCAGGAGAGTGCCCGACCTGGCAGTCCAGCTTATAATGCAATAGAATACAGTTTGAAGGGTCTTGAAATACAACTGCCAAATGGCATGTCGTATGAGGACAAGGAAGGTTGTCGCAGGAGTCGAAGCAGAACTGCCTGGTGGTATTCTAAAGACACACAGGATCAGCATTCCCTGTACGATCTTGTATTTCCCGAAGGTCTGATTCCTGCTGAACTTGCCCGCACAATATTTCTTGATTCATCAAGTATCCGGCATCTACCTGGATATGCTGGTGATAAACCCGTGTTTGTCGGCCATTACTGGTTGAATGGAAAACCGGCATGTATTTCTCCTTCAATCGCTTGTGTTGATTACAGTATTGCAGCTGGGGGAAATCTTACCGCATACAGCTATGAATGCAGTCCGGGAAGTCCCTCGAAGCTGTATAACTCTGCTTTTATGCAGGTGGACGCATCTGGAATTCTTCAGTAAATTCAGGATATGAAAATTTCGCACAGTGTTGCTCGTATATTCTTTTATCTTTCTGCCGCTCTTTTCGTAGTAGCTGTTGTCACCGGGGCTTTTTCGCTGGCCTTTCATCTTCGAAGCAACCCGGCTACAGCTATTGTGAGTGGCTATGAAACCAGTGATCGGTCTATTCAGCTGGGAATTGCCCAGGATGGCGGAATCCACTATTTCCCTGTATTCACTTTTGCTGTTGAAGACGGGAGAAACGTTGAGTTCACCTCGGGACGTGGCCGAATGGTCCGCGAATACATAGAAGGAGAAGCTGTCCCGGTTCGTTACATACCGGATAATCCCGAAAATGCCCGTACAGCAACCCTAGGCGGCTTATATGGAACATCACTGGCCTGGACGGCAGTTGCCGCATTGTTTCTTCTATGTGCCCTGGTTTTTCGCTTTCGCTTCGATGAGAGATAGACGCATCCATGCTTTTTTCTGAAGTTCGAGAGGGACTATGAGTGAGATTACCCAGTGTGGGTATTTCCCCTGGCTGTGATCATCCATGCCATAAAGGTAGGCCGGCTGCACTGCCGTATCTGTCTGTTCCAGCCAGTGCAGTGAGCGTGTTTCATCGTCCTGATCACTTTGCCCGGCACGAATCATTGCATGTATTCCCCCTGAAGGGTGCAATATCTGGATATCTTCAGGAAGAAGAGATCCGAGAATATCCAGTACAATCGAGGTATGTTTCTTGACCTCAACGGCAGGGAAGCTCTGCATTTCGAACAATGCCGGAACACAGTGTTGAACAGGACTGCTGACCGTTAAAAAGAGATCGTTGATCAGCAGCATCCTTTCGAAGCATTCTCCTGTCTCTGAAGAGGACAGCCAGCCCAGTTTGAGTTCAGGAGCAAGGAAAGGCTTTGATATGCCTCCCAGAATATATAGAGGGATTCCTGCCTGTATGAATACCTGAGGTGTTGCAGCATCAATTGATTCATCTCTGTTGTATTCGGCAAAGACCTCATCCCAGATCAGGGATAAATTGAATTCTTTACAGGATGGTATCAGTTCCTCAAGTTCATATCTTGATGCCGTCCACCCAGTTGGATTATTGGGCGAAACAATGACAAGCAGCCGGCTTTCAGGTCCTAACACATCCTTTACAGATTCTACACAGAGCCGCCAGGTACAGGTGTTTTCATAATCGTAGCGGAGCTCATAGAATCTGGGAATGCGGCCATGCAGCCTGATAATATCCTCAAAGAGAGGATATGAGGGGAGGGGGAGGAGTACTTCCTGGCCTGGTTCGGTAGTCGCCAGGAGCACCAGTCTGAATGCTTCGCTCGTACCTGCTGTAAGAATAAAATTCTCAGCCGGCATATCCAGTTTTCTGTTTGCATAGTAGCGTGAAAGACATTCCCGTACTGCTTGATCTCCGGCAGGATCTGGGTTGTAGTCCGGGTTCTGGAGATATGACTGGAAACCGTTCTGGATCTGCTCAAGAGGAGGTCGCCAGCCGCAACCGACAAAACTGCTGTTACTCAGATCTATGAAAGATTCTTTCTTTTTGGCCTTCATGAAAGCCCGGGAGTATAAATTCATTTTGTATTACGCCTTCTTCTGTTTTAACAGATTTATGATGCGCTTTCAGTTTTTCGGCTAGCAGCTCAGGACTCAATGGGCGGTAGAAATAGAAGCCCTGACCGTTGATACAGCCCAACTCCTGCAGCAGGAGCACCTGGTCAGGAGTTTCAATGCCCTCAGCGATGGTATTGAGCTTTAATCCCCTCGAAAGGGTAATGATGCCTTCCAGTATAGTCCGGTGATTCACGTTCTGACTGGATTCATCATGCTCGGTAAGTCCGCATGACACACACTGATCGAGAAATGATTTGTCAATCTTTACACAATCAATAGGCAGGTCACTCAGGTAGCTGAAGGATGAATATCCGGTACCAAAATCATCAAGATGGATCATTACACCTGCTTTCCGGAGTTTTTGCAGCACATATATCGAGCGCTTGCGGTCTTCCATAAAAGCTGTCTCGGTTATTTCAAGTATTATTCTCGAGGGATGAATACCTTCAGCTTTAAGCAGCTTCAATACACTGTCGGCAAAATCTACCGGCACAAGCTGAACCGGGGATATGTTAATAGCTACTGGAGGAACACGGAGATTCTGATTATCCCAGCTGCGGATCTGTCTGCAGACCATGCTTATAATCAATTGTCCAAGCTCATGAATCATACCAGTCTGTTCTGCCAAGGGGATAAAAGCTGGGGGTGGCAGCAGGGTTTTACCATCCGGTTTCCATCGGAGCAGTGCTTCTGCGCCAATGATTTCTCTGGTGTTCAGATTCACTTTTGGCTGATAATCCAGGAACAGATCCTCGTTCAGAATAGCAGCCCGAAGGGCGTGAATTCTTTCTATGCGCTCTCTTGCATTTTGTGCCATGCTGTTCTGAAAGCGCTGCATCCGGTGACTTTGCTGGATATGTTTTTTTGCCTCGTTAACAGCCATTTGTGCACATTGCAGTAACTGTTCTTCATTACTGCTGTCATCCGGGAATATGGCGAATCCAATATTGGCGGGAAGATACATTTCTGTTTCCAGCAGCAGAAACGGTTCCTGCATTGCTGCCAGGAGGGCTTCACCTGCCTGTATGACCGAGGCTTCACCGTCAATCTCTTCAATCAGGACCACGAATTCATCTTCCCCGCATCGGTACAGCACGGAGGAATTAATGTCGAGGCTCCGCCATTCAATTATAACCTTGTTCAGCCTGTCTGCAGCAAGCTCTATAAGCTCATCTCCCGTGTGATGTCCAAAACTGCGGTTGATTTCTGCAAAATCATCCAGATCTATATAGAGTATAGCAGCGGATTGCCCTGGACTCTGGCTGGTTATTCTGGTTAGAGCTTCATGCATAGCGTGTCGGTTTGGCAGCTCCGTGAGGCTATCATGCATAGCCAGAAAATGAAGTTTTCTCTCGTTCTGCAGTATTTCCCTTGTTCTGTCGGCAACATGCTGTTCCAGCGTAGAACTCCATTCGGCCATTGTTGTGTGAGCCTGCTCCAGCTTTCGTCTGGTTTCCAGAAGGTTCAGCTGGGTCTGAATTCTTGCCAGTAATTCTTCGTTCTGATACGGCTTGGAAATATAATCGACTCCTCCACTCTGAAAGGCCTTGATTTTATATTTTACAGCGGTTTGTCTGCTCAGAAAAATCACCGGGGTACCGGCTGTCTCCGGATTTTTTTTCAGTATACTGCAAATTTCATAACCATCGGTTTCAGGCATGCTTGTGTAGAGAAGCAGCAGGTCAGGCTGAAAATCATGGACAGAATCAAATACGTCCTGCGACCTGCTGATGGATCTGGTTTCATATCCTTCAGCTTCGAGGAGGCTTGCGAGTTCTGCCAGGTCATCCAGGTTGTTATCAATCAGCAGAATTCTTTTTGCCGCAAGCATGAAATCATTGTAGCAGTAGTTTCAAATAAATGTAAACTGATTAATGAAACTACCTATTATATCATAAATCTTTCTGCATCTGAGTTTTCAGATCGCGGAGTTCAGCCGAGAAAGAGATCTTGTAGCGGTGAGGGTTCAGCAGCCTCTGATGACTGGGGTGCAGTTCTGCAAGGGAAGTACGAGTATATGACTGGATTTCTGTGATCTGAGGCAGATCACGGCTAATTCGGCCGTCTTCCATCCATGGCTCAAGCAGGGCTTTGCAGGTGGAGAATTCCGGTAGATCATAGTGACCTGTGGAAATTAAGGGGTGATACAGCCTCAGTTTTTGGTTTTCAGGCGCCTTTTCGGAATCCAGCGATATCATATCAGCGAGCATAATGCCCTGTCTGTCAAAAAAACGATATACCTGCTTGATGCCGGGATCGGTGGTTTTTTCCGGATTATTCGATAGTTTCATAACAGATGTAAAGCTGGACTGCCCTGGAAGCAGTTTCGCACATAGCTTATAGACACCTGTCAAACCTGGATCACCTTCGCCGCTTACCATGCGTGTTCCCACTCCCCATGCATCAATGGGGGCTTCGTCCGAAACCAGCTGTTGTATAATTTCTTCATTCAGCTCATTTGACACAACAATTTTTGCACTGTTATGGCCATGCTGATCGAGAGTTTTTCTGACTTCCTGGCTGAGGTATGAAAGGTCACCGCTGTCAAGCCGCACTCCCCAGGACTTACCCTTTCTGCTGAGTGTCGCGCCGACGCTCATAGCTGCCTGTAAACCGCTGCCGAGAGTGTCGTAGGTGTCTATAAGGAATATGCTTGAATCAGGATACAGATCGGCATATGCCTTGAAAGCGCTGAGTTCATCGGGGAAAGCCATCACCCAGGAATGGGCCATAGTTCCCCGTACTGGTATCCCGTAAAGCTTGCCGGCCAATGTGTTACTTGTAGCCCTGGCACCGCCGATAAATGCAGCACGGCTGGCAGACAGGGCGCCATCAGGTCCCTGGGCTCTGCGGAGGCCGAATTCGAGTATCGATCCGTTCCGGGATGCATGCGTTATCCTTGCAGCTTTTGTAGCTATCAGCGTCTGGAAATTGATTGTGTTCAGGATCAGACCCTCAAGAAGCTGTGCTTCTGCCAGTTTTGCATGTACACGGATAATCGGTTCTCTCGGAAAAACAATACTGCCTTCTCTGGCAGCATATATAGAGCCGCTGAAGCGGTAGTTGCTCAGGTAGGAAAGGAAATCATCTGAAAACATCTTCAGGCTATTCAGGTACTGGATATCGTCATTGGAAAATGACAATCTCTCGATGCTGCGCAACAATGGTTCAAGCCCGGCAAAAACAGCATAACCGCTATCAAAAGGGGCACGCCGGAAGAAATATTCGAAGACTACTTCCGGATTATGGTCCTGCTGTAGATATCCCTGCATCATTGTCAGTTCGTAGAAATCAGTAAAAAGTCCTGAGACTGGATTTTCCGGCTGCGATGAAATCATGTAGCAGCGGTGCCAATCTGTTTCAGGAGTTCTCGGGAATGAATATATCTCACTCCTCTTGCTTTGAGTTTAGCCCTTGTTTGTTCAGCTATCCCTGCAGGGGTATCTACGGCTGCTGTTGCATCGCTAATGATAGTTACCTGGAAACCGCAGTCAGCAGCATCTTCGGCACTTCGGAATACACAGACATCCTCTGCCAGACCGCACAGGTAAACGTCCTGGACATCATGTCCTTTGAGAAATGATTCCAGACCGGTCGGCGTGGTCCCGTCATTCTCGAAAAAGGCTGAATAGGAATCAAGTCTGCTCTTGGTTCCTTTGTGAAGAATAAGATCCACAGGTGCAAGGTTGAGGTCAGGGTGTAGCTCTGCACCTTCAGTATTCTGAACGCAATGTACTGGCCAGAGCATCTGCTGCAGTCCATGAACGGAGATTGTATCGAAAACTTCAGCTCCTGGATGATTTGAACTGAAGCTCACGTGGTTTTTGGGATGCCAGTCCTTGGTTGCTGCAACCAGATCGAAATGCGGACTCAATCGGTTGATAACCGGAACAACTGCATCTCCCTGAGGAACTGGAAGTGAGCCTCCTGGACAGAAATCATTCTGAACATCGATAATCAATAATGCTTTCATACATAATCCTCCATGTTCTGCTTGTACAGATAAGGAGGAAATTGCGCTGATTTCCGCAATTTCCCCTGATTTAATTCTTGAATCCGGTAATTGGGGGTGGAATCAACCCGCCGCGCTTCATCAATCGTTCACAACTGAAGCGATTGACCGGCATGACAGGTGCTCGACCAAGCAGACCGCCGAATTCAACCCATTCACCGGCCTTCTTTCCAGGTGCTGGTATAAGACGGGCTGCGGTTGTTTTGTGATTCATTATTCCAATAGCCAGTTCATCCGCAATAATTCCGGAGATGGTAGCTGCACTGGTATCGCCGGGAATTACAACCATATCAAGACCTACCGAGCAGATTGCTGTCATAGCTTCAAGTTTGTCGATACTGAGGGCCCCGATTTCAGCAGCTTCGGCCATTCCTTCATCTTCACTTACCGGGAGAAAGGACCCGCTCAAACCGCCGACCCTGGAGCTGGCCATCAAACCACCTTTTTTAACCGCATTGTTCAACAAGGCGAGGGCTGCTGTAGAGCCGGGGGCTCCAGCATGATCAACACCCATTTCTTCAAGAATTCTGGCCACACTGTCACCGACAGCTGGGGTTGGTGCAAGGGAGAGGTCTACTATTCCCTGGGTGACATCCATCCGCCGTGTAGCTTCGCGTGCGACTAATTGCCCGAGTCTGGTAATCTTGAATGCGATTGTCTTGATTACCTCGGCCAGTTCATCCATGGTTGCATCGGGATGATTCTTGATTGCAGAATAGACAGCTCCCGGCCCGCTGACTCCAACATGCAGAGAGTATTCAGGTTCGCCAAAGCCGTGGAATGCACCTGCCATAAAGGGGTTATCTTCGGGGACATTGGCAAAGACAACGAGTTTTGCACAACCGAATCCAGCCTGGTCAGCAGTGTATTCAGCAAGGTTCTTGATAACCTGTCCAATATGAGCTACCCCGTCCATATTCAGTCCTGCTCGACTGGTTCCAAGGTTAACGCTTCCGCAGACTCGCTTGGTCCCGCCGAGTGCTTCCGGTATCGAATTGATCAGGCGTAACTCTCCGGGGGTAGTTCCCTTGTGGGTCAGTGCGCTGTAGCCTCCTATGAAGTCTATGCCGCAGGCGTCCGCAGCGCTGTCCATTACCCTGGCAAAACCTGCCGGATCCATGTCCTGACAGGCTTCTGCGATGACCGAGATAGGAGTTACAGAAACACGTCGATTGATGATTGGTATTCCATATTCATTGCTGATATCTTCAGCACAGGACACCAGTTTTTCAGCACCATGACAGATTTTGTCATAGACAGCCTGTCTGGTAGCTTCAACACTGCCCCGGATGCAGTCAATAAGATTGATTCCAAGGGTTGTCGTTCTGATGTCGAGATTCTGTTCGGTGAACATCTGGAATGTCTGCTGAACCTCAAAATGTGAAAACATGTAAATACTCCCTATACCCGGTGCATGGAACGAAAGACATCCTCATGCTGCACGGTAATCGTCAGCTCAATTCTTTCTCCGAGTTCCGACAGATTGCTGCGAAGCTGCTGAATAGAAACAGGCATGGAAGAACAGTCAGTCAGCATCATCATGGTAAAATTTCCCTGCAGGATGGTCTGACTGATATCCAGAATGTTTACACCGCTTTCCGCCAGCAAAGTACTGACTGCGGCGATAATGCCGGACTTATCCTTGCCGACAACGGTAATAACTGCTCGCATTTGCGCCTCCATCCAGGATTGTATCGGATTGCAGGAATTGTTGAAAGCGGGGAGGCATGGTAATCTCTGGCTGTGAGCAGCTTACCGTATTACAGTATGGGAGAATTTCTGAAGCAGCGTTTCGGAAAAAAGGTCTTCAAGATCGGTGTTGACGGCGGGTTTAGCTGTCCTCACCGTGGTTCAGACCGTTCCCGGGGCGGCTGCAGCTTTTGCAGTCCTCATGGCTCGCGTTCTCCGCTCATTGGCAGCTCCGATTGCATTGAAGTTCAGATACAGACCAATGCACAGTACTGGAAAGAACGCTATCCTGATTGCGGCCTGCTGCTTTACTTCCAGGCCTACACCTCTACGCTGGCTCCTGCGTCGGTACTACAGCGTATGTATTCCTCGGCTATAGAAGCAGCCGGAGAATCAGTACTTGGGTTGATTATCGGTACCAGACCTGATTGCCTGCCTCAGGAAATAATCGAATTGCTGGCCACTTATAAATCGGACCGACTTGAGGTTTGGGTTGAGCTTGGACTCCAGTCCGCCCGTGACAGCTCCCTGCAGCTATTAAACCGTGGGCATGATGCTGCTTCATATGCTGATGCCGCCAAACGTTTGCATGCTTCAGGAATTCCGGTTATTCCTCATCTTATTTTTGGAATCCCCCGGGAAGATGCCTCTGACAGAGATTATACCCTCAATTGGGTTCAGCATCACACGCCCGGTCTCCTGGGAATCAAGATTCATAATCTGCTGCTATTACCCGGAACAGCACTGTATACAGAATTTCTTGCCGGTAACATTCCGGTCTATACCATGGATGAGCATATAAAGGCGGTAGCATCAGCCCTGTGTCAGCTGCCGCCCGATCTTCCTGTTATGCGATTAACGGCTGATTATCCTGGTGATCTTTCGCTATTGCCAGGAAATCCCTGGAAAACTACGGTGTTTACAGGCAAGCTGCAGAAGTATATGCAGGAAAATGGAATGAAACAGGGCCTGTACTATTATCAATGACATTTAATCCGCATATATGCTTCTGCAAAACGTTTGCTTTTCTGTGATTTTGAGTTTAGAATCATGCCCATGAAACTACCATTTTCTGATCCAGTATTGATTTTTGCCACCGTAATGGTGCTTATTCTGCTTGCTCCATTACTGGCCAGGAAAATACGCCTGCCTGAAATTGTAGGGCTTCTCATTGCCGGAATGCTTTTCGGACCACATGGTCTCGGTCTGCTTGAACGCGATGCTACCATTCAGCTCCTAGGTCAGGTTGGACTTCTGTACATCATGTTTCTGGCGGGACTGGAAATCGATCTGCATCAAGTCAAGAAACAGAGAAGTCACAGCCTGGTTTTTGGAATCATGACCTTTGCAATACCCTTGGCACTCGGAACCTGGTTGGGAATAAGTGTTCTTTATATGGCTATACCTACTGCGATTTTGATGTCGACTATGTTCTCTTCTCATACATTGCTGACATTCCCAGCGGCAGGTAAACTTGGATTAACCAAAAGCAGATCAGTAACTACAACAATTGGCGGGACTATTATTACAGATACCCTGGCGCTGCTTGTGCTGGCGGTAATCGCTGCATCAACAGCCGGCGAACTGGGTCTACGATTCTGGGTGGAAATTTCTATATCAATGTCTGTATATGTAGTTGCAGTCATTTTTCTTGTCCCGATCATCGGACGCTTTTTTCTCCAGAAATTTTCCTCTGATGAAAATGTAGAATTTGTATCGGTACTGGCAATTACTTTTCTTGTCAGTTATCTGGCACATGTTGCCAAACTTGAACCGATCATCGGGGCATTTCTTGCTGGTCTTACACTTAATTCACTGATTCCCGAGAAAAGCGGCTTGATGGCCAAGATTCATTTTACCGGTAATGCCTTGTTTATTCCTTTCTTTCTGCTTTCTGTCGGTATGCTCGTAAATATCGAGCTTCTGTTTCAGGGACTGGATACATGGCTGGTTATTGCTGTTATGGTCGGAGTCGCATTGGTTTCCAAGCTCGCCGCAGCCTATGCTTCGGGGTTTTTACTGCGATACACTCGTCATGAAAGCGGGCTTATATACGGACTTAGCGTGAATCAGGCAGCCGCTACCCTGGCAGCTGCCCTGGTCGGGTATGAAATCGGATTGTTTAGTGACAGTGTAATAACCGGTACGATCGTCATGATTGGTGTTACCTGTTTCTTTGGTCCTATTATTACTGAATTTTTCGGTAGAAAAGTTGCAGAGGAGCAGAGTCGTAAATCTCTTAAGGAGAGTGAAGGGGCTCCACACAGGGTTCTGCTGGCTATCGATCGCCGTGAGTTTGCCAAAGAAATGCTTGAACTCTCATTTTTCCTGAGAAGCAGTTCATCACATGAGCCGATTTATCCCGTCCATGTCGTCCCCGATGGGGGAGATACCGAGGAAATGGTTGCAAAAGGGGAAAAACTTCTGGCTCATACCGTTGTGCGGGCATTATCTGCAAATGTACCGGTCAGCCCTTCAACAACGGTAGATGTAAATATTACATCGGGTATTCTGAGAGCGGCCCGGGAGAACAGGGTTTCTGTAATCATGTTGTACTGGGATGGCCAGCCAGCTGGAAGGGGTCGTTTGTTCGGTAAAAGTCTGGATGCTGTCGTAGAAAACAGCAAACAGCTGGTACTCGTAAATCGTATTGTTGAGCCCTTTAACACATGTAAAAGGATAATTCTGCTCGTTCCACCACTTTCTGATAGGCAGAGTGGTTTTGCTGATGCTGTAGCAAGCATTAAAACTCTGGCAAATCAAAGTGGTACAAAACTCATGGTGCTCATGGATAGCAAAACACCAGGAATGGTAGATGACTTTCTGCAGTCTGCTTCTCCGGCAGTACCAATAGAGATAACTAAATATGATGATTTTAAAGCCGCGGCTGCCGGACTTGATGAAATATCCGGTGATAATGACTGGTGTATCGTTTTTTGTGCCCGTATCGGTCTGATATCATGGCAGCCGTATCTTGATCGACTCCCTCAATCGCTGGTGACTCGTTTGCCATCCAGAAATATCAGTTTCATCTTTGCTCCGGAAGAGACCCGGGAATACCGGCAGGCAATGGAAAAGTTGGTTGACCGTGGGTTTTTTATGCGGATATTCAATGAGAAGCGCTGTCGGCTTCAGATTAATACATCTTCGATTGAAACGCTCCTGGAAAAACTTCTTTCTGTAGGAATAGCAAAGCAGCGTCTGCCAGTTATTGTTCGCAGGCTGCATAAAATCAGTCAGACTGAACCAGTCGAGTTGATTCCCGGAGTAATTCTGCTGCACGATCATATTGCCGATGTCGATGAGCCTTCGGTTTATATAGGTGTTTCAAAAAAAGCATTGAACGTACCTATGGTCAGGACACCTTCATATGTGGTCGTAGTCTTGCTGGCTCCTGCAAGCCAGGATCCAGCAAGACATCTTGCTACATTGGCTGATATTGCGCGAATAATAAGAACAGCAGGACTTGTAGATCATTTGCGTGACGCTGGAACCTATACTAAACTGATTCAGAGGGTAACAAACGATGAGCAGGAGCACTGATTTTCGGATTATTTCCGGTGTAGATGGAGCAGCACTCCAGGCATACCGTTTCGATGCTGATTCTCCATGTGCAGTTGTTATTATGGTTCATGGACTTGCTGAACACGGTGTTCGTTATACAGAACTGGCAGATTATCTGTCCCGCAGAAGAATAGCATCCATTGCCTACGACCACCGAGGGCATGGGAAATCACTGACAGCTTCTCCGGGAATTGGCTCCTTTGCTCCAAAGAATGGTTGGAATGTACTTCTGGGTGATTTACAGTCAGTTTCAGATTTTGTAAAGAAGGATTTTCCTGACATACCTGTTTTCCTGCTTGGGCACAGCATGGGTTCTTTTCTTGTCAGAACTCATCTTGCCCTTCAGAAATCCCGCTATAGTGGTGTAATAATTTCCGGTACTGCCTCGGATCCCGGAATCGCAGGAAGGGCCGGTTTGCTCCTCGCCAGGATTCTGTGTCTCATGGGGGCATCGCTGAAGCCTTCTCCGCTGCTTAACAGCCTCAGTTTCGGTGCCTTCAATAAAGCATTTGCACCGGCTGAGAGTGATTTTGACTGGCTTTCGAGAGACAGCGAAGAGGTCGCAAAATATATTCATGACAATATGTGCGGTTTTGTTCCTACTGCAGGATTGTTCCGTGACATGCTGGCTGGCCTGATTGAATCAAACTCAAAACGTATCATCACTCAGACAGAAACTGATTTACCCAAGTTGTTTTTTTCCGGTGGAAGCGATCCGGTAGGTCGCGCAGGGAAGGGGTTTTACCGAGTGCTGAAAGTATACAGAAAATGCGGTCATGATCTGATTAATGCGAAGCTTTACCCTGACGGTCGGCATGAGATGCTACATGAAGTAAACAGAACAGAGGTTTATGAAGATGTCGTTAGCTGGATGCTGGAACACATATCTGCGGGGAAGCAGCAGGGATGATCAAATCCAGGGATTCAGAAGACACTATCTACAGGAATAATGCAGGTCCTGATCCTTTTCTCTTCAATGAGCAGGTGGTACGTGTATTTCCTGATATGATCAACCGTTCTGTTCCAGGCTATGCCGATATTCTCCAGGGAATTGGTTTGTTAACAAGAAGGTATGTTCAGGAACACAGCCGCTGCTATGACCTCGGCTGCAGTCTCGGTGCTGCAACTCTGCAGATGCGCCATAACATTGTAGTTCCAGGAGTTGAGATTGTTGCCGTAGACAGTAGTCCGGCCATGATACAGCGCTGCCGAAGCCTGGTGGATGAGGATAGCTCGGTCAGTAAGGTTCTCCTACTCGAAAAAAACATTGAAGATATAGAGATATCACGAGCCTCGGTCGTGGTCAGTAATTTCACTCTGCAGTTTATTGCTCCAGAAAACCGCTATCCTTTAATGAAAAGAATATTTGAAGGCATGCTCCCCGGTGGAATTCTACTGATCTCCGAAAAGCTTTCTGTTCCCGATGAGGCAGAGCGTTTGTTCCTTCAGGAAATTCATACTGATTTCAAGCGTAGGAATGGCTACAGTGATCTTGAAATTGCCAGAAAAAGGCAGGCCCTCGAGAATGTGCTTGTTCCATGGTCTTCAGAAGAATATACTGCTGTCATGAAAAATGCCGGATTTGGACTTGTTGTGCAATGGTATCAGTATTTCCAGTTTGCAGGATTTGCAGCAGTTAAACTATGATACAAAGCTATTCCCAATTGATTTCCTCAATTTGCGGTCGGACTGATATTGCCAGTGATTTTTCCTGGCTGATGAAGACTGCTATCAATGCAGATGAACAGGTGAAGAACATGAAACAAAGCGATTTACAGCGCTACCGTACATGTCTTCAACAGATATATGATCTCCAGTTTACTTCTGCTATGCCGGAGTTCAGTTCAGGTATGCATCCATTTCCCGATGAGGATGGCTCAATCTGTGTTCCTGGTTTTGAAGAACTTCACAGTAATTCCAGACAAAGAGGGCAGCTTGAAGGTATTCTCAAATCACTAAGACCATGGAGAAAAGGCCCCTGGAACTTCGGCCCGATCCATATTGAGACTGAATGGCGCAGCGATATCAAGTGGAATCGACTCAAGGATCGGATCAGTCCATTACAGGGTAGACGAGTTCTTGATGTTGGCTGCGGCAGTGGGTATCATCTGTGGCGGATGATTCACGAAGGAGCGTCAGCAGCCTTCGGACTTGAACCTTTTTTACTATATGCTGCGCAATTCTATGCTGCTGCCGGAATGCTCCACCGAATACCCGGAAAGGCATGTGCCTTGTTTCCCCTCAGACTTGAGCAAAGTCCAAGAGAGCCCTGGTTCCACACCGTTTTTTCAATGGGGGTGCTGGGGCATCGGAAAAGTCCTTTTGACCATCTCCAGGATTTACGCTCCTGCCTTCTGACCGGTGGAGAACTCGTGCTGGAAACTCTGTGCATTGATGCCAGGCATGGTTCTGTTCTTGTTCCAGGTGAGCGTTATGCAAAAATGAGGAATGTGTGGTTCATACCAAGTCCGGAGGAGCTGCAGCACTGGTTATGCAGGGCAGGGTTCAAGGATCCGGTAATAATAGATGTCAGTAAAACCGAAACAATAGAGCAGAGGAAAACTGACTGGATGGAATTTGAAAGTCTTGGGGACTTTCTTGATCCTTCGGATCCAGAGAAAACCCTTGAGGGTTATCCAGCCCCTGTCCGTGTGATTATGACCGCTCGGAATCCGTAGTTTCTTCAATAGTGGACAGTAATCCTTCGAGCATTTCTGTCGCTTCCTCATAACTGTGAACCTTCATCAGCCGTGATAGTTCGGTTTCGCTACCCGGGTAACTCTGAAGATAGCACTTGAAGAATTTCTTGAGAATCTCGAAATTTCTGCTGCTCCCATAGGCCCGCCTGAACCTTTGCGTGTGCTCTATTGCCAGATTAATTTTTTCTTCCCTGCTGCGAACTGCCAGCGGAGCTGCTGAAGGGTTAAATATGTAAGGATTATGAAATATTCCGCGACCTATCATTATTCCGTCTGCGCCTGTGCAGGCTGATAATTCTGCAGCAGTGCTCAGATCCCGGACATCACCGTTTCCTATTACAGCTGTGGATAGCTGCATGGCTGTACGCTGTTCAGCCAGATTCCTGATCTGTGTCCAGTCTGCTACTCCATCCGACTGCTGCTCAGCGGTTCTCGGATGAAGGCAGATTGCATCCAGGTTCTGTTCCAGTAAATGTCTGCACCAATCCTGGTGCATGTCTGTGGTAATTCCGCTTCTGGTTTTTACGCTTATTGGTATACTTGATCCGGTAGATCTTATCCCTTCCCGAACGGCATGTATAAGTTCGGAACTGAGGCTTTTATTTCCTATCAATCCTGCACACGCGCCTTTCCTGATTATTTTTTTAGCCGGACATCCCATATTTATATCGATACCATTATAGCCGTATTCAGTTAGCAGTACGGCAGCATCGAAGAATGATTCAGGATCCGTTCCCCATATCTGGGCAATTATCGGCTGCTCGTTCTTCGCAAAGCTTAAAGCAGCCATAGTTGTTCTTCTTTTGGCCTGAAGGGCAAGCGCAGATATAAATTCCGTATAGAATATATGAGGTTTTGCCAGGTCTGCTATCAAAGATCTGAACACGCGATCCGTTACATCTTCCATAGGAGCCAGGGCATAAAAAGGTCTTGGTAAATCAGAGAATGAAAACTGCATGCAGGGTTTATATCAGAAATCACAAAAAAAAACGATAAATCTTTAAAAAATCATTCACCTATCCAAGACCAGGAGAAAAATCGTGAGTATATGAGAGTAGGAGGTTGAAACATGCAATTATCAGCAGCAGAAGAGGTCCTGTGTATAAAAAACCTGGATAGTGATAATCGGCCGCGGGAACGCCTGCAGAGATGCGGAGCAGAAAATATATCTGATATAGAACTGATCAGTATCCTGCTCGGCAGTGGAGGCACAGGAAGATCGGTAACAGCAATCTCACACGATGTCATCACAATGCTTGATAGACTGAAGGGTAGAATAGATCCAGAGATATTATCACAGATAAAGGGTCTGGGACCTGCCAAGAGCGCTGTTATCTCGGCTGCCATAGAACTCGGGCGACGGCAATTAAATCTCGACAGGAGAAAAATACGTCTCCCACAGGATGCCCTGCCGGTTCTCCAGCACTATGCGGACAGAATGCAGGAATTGTTCCTCTGTATGACATTGAACGGAGCTCATGAGGTAATCAGAACGCATGTTGTTTCAATTGGATTGGTGAACCGAACTATGGTTCATCCGAGAGAAGTCTTTGCCTGTGCTATCGAGAATAGAGCAGCAGCAATTATCGTTGCTCATAATCATCCATCAGGAAACTGTACACCCAGCACAGAAGACAGAGAGGTTACCAAACGATTGAGCGAGGCTGGAAGAGTAATAGGGATATCATTGCTGGATCACATAGTCTTTACAAGAACAGCTTATTATTCATTTCTTGAACATGGGGAGATGTAGAATGCTATAAGATCAGTAATCCATCACCAATTCTGATTGAGAGTTTCTCTTTAATCGGCTTACGAATGGTTGCTGCAGGCTGCAGGCTCTGTATTTCACTATGAATATCCGGGTCATCTGTCGCTGTAAGAAAAGCAAATGAGGTTTCTGGAAGCTGTTTTTTCAGCCTTCTGGCGACATCTATGCCCGATGCCTTTCCCGCTAATGATATATCCAGCAGAACGATATCAGGGCGCTCATTTCTGGTTATCTGGAAAGCCTCTTCACCGGTGGCTGCAATTCCTGTTACTGTGTGACCATTAATCAACAGGCGTGTTTTGAGATTCATTGCAGTTGCTGGTTCATCCTCTACGATAAGGACAGAGAATTCCTTCTTTTTCATATGTACCCCGAATGTTATTCTGCTCTTATTGTAGAAGGTTTCATGCCCATTTGCAAATAGCATGTAGTTTGTTTGCGATTTCCGCAGTGTGCAGATAGCGGATTACGCATTTTATTTGCGGATACAGCAATTACAGATGCTTGTTATCTGTTCATGAAATTGTCAGTAAATTATTTACAATAATAGTTGCAATTTTAATTGCTTTGCTGACAAGTATTTAAAAAATTATTACTTTTTTTTAAAAAATGTATCCTACTTGGCACCTAAGTTGTATATAAGATAGAGTATCGGGAGGCCAAACACTCCATACCATACCAAACCAACCCTCCGCTTCGGCGGAACCCTGGTCCCCGATACTGCATACCATCCTCCATTGCGGGGCAGCACCGACCCTTCTCCTCCTCCAACCCCCAGGTGCTGCCCCCCATTTTTTGGGGTTTTCCGGCACGCAGGTTCCTCCTTTACCTGCGTGCTTTTTTTTACTTCTTGATCATGACCGATGTTATTTATTTTATACTTATGTTATATTCGGGGTATTATGAGTGAAACAGCCAAAAACTTTCTGGAACATATTATTGAACAGGATATTACAAATGGACTGGAAACAGTAGTAACCAGGTTTCCACCTGAGCCGAATGGTTACCTGCACATAGGACATGCGAAATCGATTACTCTCAATTTCTCACTTGCCATGCAGTACGGAGGCCGTTGTCATCTGCGTTTTGATGATACCAATCCCAGCAAGGAGGAACTGGAGTTTGTTGATTCAATTAAAACTGATGTCAAATGGCTTGGTTTTGACTGGGGTGAGAATGAATTTTACGCATCTGATTATTTTGAGCGTCTGTATGAGTTCGCAGAATTTCTGATTCATAAGGGAAAAGCCTATGTTGACAGTCTGAACGCAGATGAAATCAGGGCTTATCGAGGAACTCCGACTGAACCCGGGAAGAACAGTCCCTACCGTGAACGTAGTATAGAAGAAAATCTTGAGCTCTTCAGGAAAATGAGAGCCGGTGAATTTGCAGAAGGAACACATGTTCTTCGTGCGAAAATTGATATGGCTCATCCTAATATCAATATGAGGGATCCATCCCTGTATCGGATCAGATTTGCGCATCATCATAGAAGCGGCGATACCTGGTGCATTTACCCTATGTATGATTTTGCACACGGACAATCCGATGCAATTGAGAAAATCAGTCATTCAATCTGCACACTTGAATTCGAGAATCACAGGCCCCTGTATGACTGGTTTATTCAGGAACTTGAACTTGAGCATGTACCGCATCAGTATGAATTTGCCCGCCTGAATCTTACGTATACTGTTATGAGTAAAAGGAAATTACGTGAGTTGGTAGAGAAGGGCTACGTTCAGGGCTGGGATGATCCAAGAATGCCGACAATATCAGGCATGAGAAGACGGGGTTATCCGCCTGAGGCAATTGTATCTTTCTGCAGGGATATTGGTATCAGTAAGACAAATAGTACAATTGATCTGTCACATCTTCTCTTCCACATACGTGAGCATCTGAATAAAACAGCCCTTAGAGTTATGGCTGTTCTTGATCCTGTAAAACTGGTAATTACAAACTATTCCGAAGGAACCGAAGAATTTCTTGATGCCGATAATAATCCCGAAGATCCATCAGCCGGCACTCGTAAAATTCCTTTCTCAAGGGAACTGTATATCGAGAGAGAAGATATCTGTGAAAATCCTCCCAAGAAGTGGTTCAGGCTTGCGCCGGGAATGGAAGTCAGATTGAAACACGCATATTTTGTAAGTTGCGATTCTGTAGTCAAGGACAGTAATGGCGAGATAATTGAAGTGCATTGTACCTATGACCCTGAATCGCGCGGAGGTGCAAGTCCTGACGGCCGTAAGGTCAAAGGTACTCTGCATTGGGTTTCTGTCCGCCATGCAGAAAAAATTGAGGTTCATAACTATGATCATCTCTTCAACGAAGCCTTCCCGGAAAGTGCTGCTGAAAATGGTGACTATTTAAAGTCTGTCAACCCTGATTCTTTCGAAAAAATCACCAATGCTTATGGAGAACCCGGTTTGATTGAGGCAGTTACCGGACAGCGATATCAGTTTCTGAGAAAAGGCTATTACTGTGTTGACTCTGTTTATTCTTCGCCTGGAAAGCCTGTATTTAACCGCATTGTGGGTCTTAAGGATTCATGGGCAAAAATAGCAAAATCCGGAAGCTGATAAATAAGGAAATATGGACGGGCAGGTATTTATATCGACGGCTGATTAAAGAAGCAGTCGTCGGTATTCCGTGAAATCAATGAGATAATCTGCAGATTTCCGGGCTTATGGCTTATCAGTCGGGATTACGAAAAACCGGGTTGTTCCTGAGTTCCCGTTCGATTGTGGTGCGGGGGCCGTGTCCAGGAAAAACGACTGTCTCCGGTGGTAGAGTAAATAACTGTTCTTTGACACTTTGCAGCAGCAATTCTAGATTTGATTCAGGAAGATTTGTATTACCTACAGCCTTAAAGAGCAGTGTGTCACCAGTGAACAGAATGTTCTGGCTTTCTTCATAAAAGCAGACACTGCCTTTTGAACGTCCCGGTGTATGAATGACTTTCAGGTTTGATTCAGGAATAAAATCGCCTTCGCTGTAGGTGAAATCAGCAGTTGGTAAATCAGCCTTCAGTTCTTCATACAGATCGCTGTTTCCGGTCTGAGTGAACAGAGCACATTGCAAGGCAAGCCCTTCGTTACCTATCAGATGCTGGTCATCCACATGTATGCCGACTGGTATTTCTTCACTGAATTCGATATAGGCCTGAATTAGGCTGCATGCTGCGCTAATATGGTCCAGGTAGCCATGAGTAAAGATAATACTTTTGGGTTTCATGTTGATTGCATCCAGTTTCTGACACAGAAGCTCCGGGTCTGCACCTGGGTCAATTACGATACATTCTTTTTTGGAGATAGAATATATATAGGCGTTTGTGTGAAGTGGACCAACAATAATGCGTTCAACCATAAACAGCAGTCTACGGGAAATACTGGCTTTGAGCAAGTGAGCGAAAATAATGCTTTTACAGACACTGGTTGCACTTAGTATTCTTCTTTTTTTCATAGTCGTTCCGGGAACCGGAGCACTCATAGTACGTCAGCGCTGGCGAACTCTCAGGGCGCTGGTGCTCGAATCTTTTTTTTATCCACTGATCAGTTACAGTGATCAACGCCCCGCTGCCGGCAGCAAGGAGTCAATGTTTCTGGGAAGCAGGAGAATGATCGCTACAGTTGATGCTCTCGAGGATGACTCTATTCTCTGGGTTTCCAACGGGCGCTTCTCTACGGCTGTCGAAATGAAAGGACAGAATCTTGTGCTGCTGTCCGGTACCCAGGATGATCTTCTGTCTGGAAATCAGAACGACGCGGCCCGATCACCCGTAATGGTGCCCTGGAAACGGATGTTCACCATCAATCAAGGTACCCAGATATACATCGCAGGTCAGCTTTGTGTGGAAAACCAGCAACTCCGGTTCCGCGGTTCAAAGAATGAACCTCTACTGATTATTCTTTTTGAAGGTGATCCCCGTCTGGTCCTGTTCAGAACAATCTGGAATGCCAGACAGAGAAATGAGTATTATAATCAGCTTACTCCTGGCAGCATGACTCTGGGCAGTGTCGCGCTCTTATTACTTTCATACCTGTTATTTGCAACACCTGGCGGGCGTTTATGGGGGCTTGGTGCGCTCACTTTCAGTTTCAGTCCGGTACTACCTTTACTTCCTCCTTCTGTGGCAGGCTATTATATATTCAGACGATTATGGAGAAGGGCTAGAGTGCTTCGTTCCCAACGTGACGTTCTGAAGGTAGCTCATGCATGTTGCAATTCCGGCACTTTCAACTGTAGAACTGCCCGGGAGGATGATCCGGCAGAGTTCAGAATCCTTACTGATTTCGATCTTTCCGAGAGAATGATAGTTGAACTGCAGCAGGGAGAATCAGATGAGATTTTCAACTACTCTCTGGAGACGAGTACGAGTCCTGAGATGGTCTTGCGAAAGCTCGGGAATACTGCTCGTATGATCGAAACAGCAGCAGTAGTGATATTTCTGTTTGCTCAGCTTTTTACCAGTTATTTACTGTTTGTAGCGCTTTCATATGCTGTGTAATTACAGTTTATGCAGTCATCACCTTTCCCAAAGCATTCAAAGCCGATTGGGTCCTTCCACACAAATCGCTGTTCGACACAGGATTCAACAAAATTGATGAATGCGACCAGTCTTGCTTGCACCAAGGGAGAAATATGATGTTCGAGGGCATCTGCATTCTTTTCTGCAATTTCTTCAGGTATACCTAATACCTTTTTGAAAAAATCCCGAAGCAGAGTATGTCTATAATGTATGGCTTTTGATAGTTTGAGTCCTTCTTCGGTGAGTGTAATCGGCCGGTATGGTCTGTAGGATATCAATTCCTTTTCTGCAAGGCTTCTTAGGGCTCCGGTCACACTTGGTTTTCGAACACCTAAATGCTCCGCTATTTCTGTCGTATGTGCATAACCTTCAGCGTCCCGAAGCAGATAGATTGCTTCGAGATATGTCTCAAGGCTTGAAGAAATCAACTCACTCATGTGTTTCTCTGCCCCTCTTTTGTTCCTGTACCGGAATCTGCCTGAAGCAGTATATGCACAGCAGTAACAAATTGCTGGTTTGTAAACGGTTTGGGAAGCAGCATATCAGCACCGGATATTTTTGCAGTTTCCAGATGAGCCATGACATATGGTTGATTCCCACCGGAAATTGCAAGGATTTTGTGCCGCTTTTTTTCACGTTTTCTGATTGACTGTATCAGTTCAATTCCGCTTTTATAGGGAATGACAATATCAGTGATTATTAAATCAAAATCCTGCTCCTGACTGCATGCAAATCCATCACTCCCATTTTCTGCAACGGTTACATCGTGACCTTTATTTTCCAGAAGCTCTTTCAGTAGGTTATGCAGGCTCCGGTTGTCTTCCACAAGCAAGATAGATGCCATATACCAAAGTATACGAAATCAACTCTATGAACACAAGCCTTGAGAAACCAGCAAAAAATTACTTTTTCTTGCTGGTTTTTCTGGTTTTAACCGATACCACAGACTGTGGAGATGCTTTTGTGGCTGGAGCAGGTTTTCCGGACCCTGCTGTCAGCAGACGGCAGCGCTTGAGCTCTTTGGTGCTTAATCTTGTGCCTCCAGCTTTCACACCTTTTATCATGAAATCACCAAGAGGGAAATCCTGTTCGAGAACACGCAGGTTGGGTTTCGGTTTATACTCCAGCTGAATCACAGCGTCCTCTTTGGTGGTAAGCAGATGAAGGTTGTCTGTTTCGTCTGGTAGTATCGAGTAATCGCGATCCTTTATAAACTGCTCGATTTTAAACCTCTTGATATAGGTTTGTTTTTCCTTGTTGCTGTAGACAGCAGAGAATACCAGCTTTGTCAGTCTGTCTTTCTCTGCCAGGCCACAGAACCAGATGTCTCCCGCATACAGTTTATCCGGAGCATCGACCACGGTATATGAGCCGTTTTTCCGTACTATGAGGATCTTGTCAAATTCAGAGATCTTTCCAAGTTCTATGCCATCTTCGACCTTCATGCCTACATATCCGCTATCCTTGTGGAAACGGAGAACGTGTTCGCGGTTGGCGACATCCTTGACATCGACCTTACTGAAGCTGGTGATTCTGGTTTTTCGCTCATGATCTACCGGAGCTTTCGCCAGCAGTTCATCAAGATAACCCACAGCATATTCCACTATATTTTTCAGATGCCGTGCTATTTCCTTCAATCGGTCACGTATCTGGGCCATTTCCTTTTTTGCTTTTTCAATGTCATACAGGGAGATTCGCCGGATAGGAATGCGTAGAAGCCGTTCAACGTCTTCGACCGTGACTTCACGTTTGATAATGTCCATGAAGGGGATGAATCCATCCTGAACGGTCTTTATAACGCCGGAGGCGGTTCTTTCCTCTTCAATCCGCTTGTAGATGCGCTCCTCGACAAATATCTGTTCCAGTGTGCGTGCATGCATGAGATCTTTCAGATGCTTCTGCTCATTCTGGAGCTCCTGCCTAAGCAGTTCAACAAGTTTCTGTGCATGATATTCAATAATCTCTGTGACCGTCATATTGACCGGTTTCTCATTATGTATTACCAGGAGATTTACTGAAATTGAGTATTCACAGTCGGTATGTGCAAAAAGTTGATCTACAAGATCCTTGGTATATACACCTTTGGGCAATTTGATTTCGATTTCAACATTTTCGCCGGTATAATCATCAATAGAAGCAATCTTGAGCTTGCCTTTTCTTGCTGCGCCCTCAATAGATGCAATCAGACTCTCTGTTGTTGTTCCAAACGGAATTTCCCGTATTACGATTTTCTTGGGATCTTTGGTGTCCAGGAGTGCACGGGTAAGGATCTTTCCGTGTCCGTCCTGATAATCAGAGACATCAATCAGACCTCCTGAGTTGAAATCGGGAAATAGCTGGATGTGTTGCCCCTGAAGCTTGGCCTGAACAGCATGTACAACCTCATGGAGGTTATGAGGCAGAATTTTTGTAGACATTCCGACGGCAATTCCTTCAGCGCCCTGCACAAGAATCAGCGGGATTTTGGCAGGAAATACCAGCGGTTCCTTGTTTCTGCCGTCATATGAGGGCTCAAAGCTGGTCAATTCAGGATTATAGAGCACTGCCTTGGCAAATGGAGTGACACGGCATTCAATATAACGTGCTGCTGAAGCCTGATCGCCGGTAATCGGATTACCGAAGTTACCCTGTTTATCTATCAGGATATCTCTGTTGGCAATGTTGACCAGTGCTTCATAAATTGATGCATCACCATGGGGGTGATATTTCATACAGTGTCCGACAATATTAGCAACTTTATGAAATTTCCCGTCATCAACCTCAAAGAGCGAGTGTAGTATTCGGCGCTGTACAGGCTTTAATCCATCATCAACGTGAGGTATTGCCCGTTCTTTTATGACATAAGATGCATAATGCAGAAAATTGTGTTTGAACAGAGCGTCAGCATAAGGCATTAGACCAGATTCTCCATAATAAAATCCCGGCGGACCGGAGTGTTTTTACCCATATAAAATTCCATATCGTGATGTACAGAGCTGAGGGATTTAATATTTACCTCAACAAGCCGGATGTCAGGCCCAATAAACTGCCCGAATTCATTCGGTGAAATTTCCCCCAGGCCTTTAAAACGTGTTACCTCAGGGGAGCTGATTTCCTTCAAGGCTTCATCACGTTCAGCATCTGTGTAACAGTAGCGTGTAACTTTCTTGTTTCGTACACGGAACAAGGGTGTTTCAAGAATATATATCCGGCCATCCAGTACCAGTTCTTCAAAGAATGAAAAGAAGTAGGTGAGAAGCAGGTTCCGGATATGGAATCCATCATGGTCGGCATCAGTAGCAATAACGATGCGGCTGAATCTCAAACCTTCAAGTCCGTCTTCAATGCCAAGGGCCTGCATCAGGTTGTAGAGTTCTTCATTTGTATAGATTTCTGTCCGTTTTTTTGCGAACATATTCTGAGGTTTACCACGGAGGCTGAATATTGCCTGAAGGTAAGGATCGCGGCTGCTCACCATTGAGCCGCTTGCAGACTGGCCTTCGGTAAGAAAGATTGTACTGTTTCCTTCTTCTTTCTTGTCACCCCGGTGATATTTACAGTCCTTGAGTTTCGGGATTTTTAGAGCGATCTTTTTGGCTTTTTCCTTGGCCTGCTTCTTGACTGTATTGAGTTCTTTTCTCAAGCGCTCATTATGGGTTATCTTTCGTTCAATCGTTTGTGACGAATCCTTGTTTTTATGGAGAAGATCGATTACAGCTTCACGGACTTCCTGGACAATCCATGCGCGAATATCCGTATTTCCAAGTTTGTTTTTTGTCTGACTTTCGAATATTGGATCTTTCAGTCGCACCGCAACCGCGCCTGCGACCCCTTCCCGGACGTCTACTCCACTGAATGCCTTTTTATAGAATTCGTTCACTCCCTTGAGAATTCCTTCGCGGAACGCACTGAGATGAGTTCCTCCATCATTGGTATATTGCCCGTTCACAAAAGAAAAATGGGATTCACCGTAGGTTTCCGTGTGTGTCAGAGCGAACTCGAGCCTTTCACCCCTGTAGTGAAGAATGGGGTAGAGTGGTTCGTCACCGACTTCTTCAGCGAGCAGGTCCTTTAGACCGTTTTCCGAGATTATATCTTTTCCGTTGAATCTTAATGTAAGACCAACGTTGAGGTAAGCATAGTTTCTGAAGCGCTGCTCAAGAAATTCAAGATCATAATTATACTCACCGAATATTTCAGAATCCGGAACAAAGCTGACACTGGTTCCAGTCGGCGCTTTCGAGCTGCCCTTCTTTTTGTCCTTCAGTTTACCTTTTTCGAAGCGTGCCTCAACGTATTGTCCCTCACGGCTTGATCTGATTATGAAGTCCTGCGAGAGGGCATTGACTGCCTTTATACCAACTCCATTCAATCCAACGCTGAACTGGAATACGTCATCATTATATTTTCCACCGGTATTAATTACCGAAGCGCATTCTATGACCTTGCCAAGGGGGATTCCTCGTCCCCGGTCACTGACTTCGACCCTGTTGCCGTCGATCTTGATTTCTATCCGTGAACCATGACCCATTATGCATTCGTCGATACTGTTGTCAATAACTTCCTTGATCAGGACATAAATGCCGTCATTGAAGTTGCTCCCGTCCCCGAGGCGACCAATATACATTCCTGGCCTGAGACGGATATGCTCGAGGGAGCTTAAGGTCTTGATAGTAGATTCATCGTAGGCTCGGCGGGCTTTTGATGCTGGCGCCGTTGAAGCAGTATTAGTTTTTGTCATTGATTTTATCCCAGTGAACTAATGTTAGCACAGAGAACTGTTTTAGTACATGCTTTTCTGATGCCCGGACTGCAGCCGAAAGATATTCCGGATCATTTCTTCAGAGGATTCCAATTGAGAAATCTGTATCCACTCATTGATTTGATGAGCCTGCTCAATGCTGCCGGGACCAAGTATGACTGTTGGCAAACCGGCTGTCTGATATTGACCAGCCTCAGTAGCATAAGGTGCCCATTCAAGGGGACATTCTCCGCACAGCATCCCTGCAAGTGAAATAGCGGGATTGCTGACTTCAGGTTCCAGTGGAGGTACATCACAGCTTTTCTCAGTCTGTATGGCATCCTCAGACAGTCGGTATTTTTTTATAATTGTGCGTCTTGCCTGTTTGATTTCATTCTCGAAATATGTTCTGTCTGCTGAATAAAAACTTCTCAAATCATAACTGATCATGCATCTATCGGGTATAACATTGGTAGCACTTCCACCGCGTATTGTGCCAACCTGAACTGTGGTATAGGAAGGTCGGCAGCTTTCAGGTGCTTCCGGCAGGGACGCTGGCTGATTTCGAAAGAATTCAGCGATTTTCAGCAGGCTGCTGATATATTCATGGGCAAGTTCAATAGCATTCAGACCAAGCTGCGGCTTGCTTGAATGTCCTGATATTCCTCTGAATTCTGTTCTGTATTCAGCGATGCTTTTATTAGCTGTAATTGGTTTCATGGAGGAAGGTTCTCCAACAATCACAGCCTGTGGTTCATGAATCAAAGGGAGTGAGGCCTCAATCAAGGAAGGAGCAGCCAGGCAGCCGACTTCTTCATCGTAGGTAAGCGCAAGAAACACGGGTCTTTCTGGTTTGGGAGCCTGTGCTGCAGCAGAGATAGCAGAGGCAATAAACCCCTTCATATCCGCGGTGCCCCTGCCATAATATCTACCTTTTATCCGAGATAGAGTAAATGGGTCATTATGCCAGCCTTCTTCAGGGGCAGGAACGACATCGGTATGTCCAGACAGAATGATACCCCCTGGGGCATCCGGTCCGAATCGCAGCATTACTGATGCCTTGCTGCCGCTGTTGTCGGGCAGATATACTAATCTGCTTCCGAAAGAATCGCAGTAATTGCAGATGAAATCGATAAGTTCTGTATTCGAGCGATTTGAAACCGTAGGAAATGAAACGAGTTTTTCCAACAGGTAATACAGTCTGGAACTATCTGTCATATTTACTCAGTTTCAGTCAGCTTACGACGGGTTTCTACAGCCTCTGCAAGATTTTCAAGTATCTTTTCAGTCGTTTTAATATCGATGCATGCATCTGTAATGCTCAGTCCGTATGTAAGCTTTCCGGGATCCTCAAGTTTCTGGCTTCCAGCCTTCAGATGGCTTTCTATCATAACTCCGAAAATATTTCTGGATCCTCGTGCGAGTTGGTCTGCTACGTCCCGCGCCACAATTGATTGTCGCTCATGGTTCTTGTTGCTGTTTCCGTGGGAACAGTCAACCATCATAGAACTATGGAGACCGGCTGCAGCAAGTTTTTCTGCCGCCCTGCTCACAGATTCTTCATGGTAGTTTGGTCCGTCTTTAGCACCGCGGAGGATAATATGACAGCTCGCGTTTCCTCTGGTTTCCACAATTGCTGCGATTGACTGTTTGGTTACAGAAAGAAAATGATGCGGAATGCTGGCTGCATGTACTGCATCTATAGCAATATCGATATTCCCGTCGGTTCCGTTCTTGAATCCAACCGGCATGGATAATCCAGATGCCAGTTCTCTGTGTATCTGGCTTTCTGTGGTACGCGCCCCGATAGCCCCCCAGCTTACAGTGTCCGCAATAAACTGCGGACTGATTGTATCAAGGAATTCACAACCAATTGGCAGTCCGATATGTGATATATCTACCAATAGCTGTCTCGCAGTTCGTAGACCGAGGTTGATCTGAAAGCTTCCATCGAGCAGGGGGTCATTTATAAGTCCTTTCCACCCGGTTCGGCTTCGCGGCTTTTCGAAGTAGACACGCATAACAATTTCGAGTTGTGTCTTGAATTGATTTCTCAGTTTAATCAGCTGCCCGGCATATTCCATAGCTGCAGCGGGATCATGAATGGAGCAGGGCCCGACAACAGCAACCAGTCTGTGATCTTTTTCCTGAATAATACTTTCAATCGCGGATCTGCCACGTTCCACAGTTTCTGTCCCTTCTTCGCTCAGAGGGAAATCCTCCATGAGGATTGCAGGTGGAATCAAAGGCTTCAGTTGCTGAATTCGGGTGTCGTCTGTATTAAATCGCATGTTGATTTTGTAGCATGTTTTCCGATAGTTCTTCTACTGTCCAACTGAGGGTTTTGCCAGGATAGACTCTGGCATATCCTGCGTTGTAGTTGAGAATCCGATGAACATCGGATTCCGGATCTATGGTGTACAGTGAAGAACTGACCATTGACAATGGAACTGCCGGATCCGAGCTATCATAGCTAATATGGTAATGACCGCAGAATATCCTGCTCAAGCCGGGTATTTTCTGTATTTCCGACAGGATTTCCGCCCTGTTCAGAAGCGGGAAATTGCTCTCCATAAATACAGATGGTACATATGCAGGAGGATGATGCATAAAAACTACCGTAGGTCTGTCGGCAGGAATATCCGTACGGATAATTTCGAGCCAGTCGAGCTGTTCCCTGCTGATCCTGGCATCCCAGCTGTTCAACCAGAATAAATTAATGCCTGCGAGATCAGCCCATCCACAATAGGGATCAGTGGGGCAGATGCCGATTTTGGCTGCTCCTGCGATTTTCATATTGTACTCAGGTAAGCTGAGGTATTTCTTCATCAATTCGGGGTCATCGTGGTTACCCGGGATTGCTAATACAGGTATGTTGAGTTTCTGTATAAGTTCCGCAGTTTCCTTATATACAACAGGATCAGGGTCAGTCGCACATATATCACCATTCAGTACAATCAGTTGAGGCTGTTCCTGTTTACAGAGCAGTGATAAAACTTCCCGGAATTTAGCGCCACTGTCAACAGAATGGTACTTCTCACCCAGGGATGTCAGGTGCATGTCATTCAGAACCAGGAGTCCAGCCTGTGCGGCCGTACGCTGTGTTTGTATTTTCATGATAGTGACTCCATTTTATTCAATGCAATAATATCATCGGCCTGAGCAACAACATCACTGCCGGCTCCGGCACCAAGTATCGAGCGGATACTACTCGAGTGAAGCCCTTTGATCTGCTGTATTTTCTCACTGTCCAGACGGCAGATGGCATGGAATTCACCATTTATAGAGATTATATCTCCACAATGAAATGTACCATGTACAGTAACAATACCGCTTGGCAACAGGCTTTTTCCGGCATGCAGGGCCCTCAATGCTCCGTCATCAACCTGGATTCTGCCTTTCGGAGCTGCATTGGCAATCCATCTGAGTCTGCTTTTCATCCGCTCTCCCGGAAGAAACAGGGTGCCGAGCTCTTCATCATCAAGCAGTCGGAGCAGAACGTCAGGGGTATTCCCGTCCGCGATTACAACCTGTGTGCCGGCTCTTGCTGCAATCTGGACGGCTTCAAGTTTTGTTTTCATGCCCCCGGTGCCAAAGATGCTGTTGCTCCCGCCTGCGAGCTGGAATATGTCCTTGGTTACTTTTTCTATCAGGCTGATGGGTTTGGCTTCAGGGTTTTTCCCGGGATCTGCTGTGTATAAGGCATCTATATCGGTGAGAAGAATCAGAAGATCTGCATTCAGCTTGCTGGCTATATGAGCACTCAGATTGTCATTATCACCGAAAACAGGCCCTATTTCAGCCACTGAAACCGAGTCGTTCTCATTACAGACCGGAACAATGTGTTCCTGCAGAAGGTTGTTGATTGTGGCCTGAATATTCAGGAATGATTCTCTGTCATTCAATAAATCTCTTGTGAGCAGTACTTGAGCAATCGGTACATCACATGCTCGGAACATTCTGTCGTATTCTGCCATGAGCAAGGGTTGCCCTACTGCAGCACAGATTTGACGCTGGGTTATTTTTTCGATCCGACCCTTTAAGCCCAGGCGATGTGCTCCAAGTCCTATAGCTCCTGAGCTAACCAGAAGGATCTCTTTACCGGCCAATCTGAGCTTTGCGGTTTGCTCCGCGACATGCGCTGCAAAATCAGATCGAAACCCCTGACCACCTCCGGCCAGCAGATTTGTTCCGATTTTTACAACGATGCGATTGGCATTTTTCAGGGATGGTCTCATGTAATATCCCGGTGAGTGAAATTTTTCAGGCCGCTGGCATATGGTGCGGAAATATGTCCATTTCCGATAAGTTGCCACTTGTAGATCATAAGGCCTTCTATACCCACTGGTCCTCTGGCATGAATTTTACCCGTACTGATTCCTACCTCCGCTCCAAGCCCATAGCGGAAGCCGTCTGCAAAGCGGCTGCTGGCGTTCCAGAAAGCATTGGCAGTATCAACTGTATCAAGGAATTTCATTGCCTGCTCGGCATTGTTGCTGATAATTACATCAGTATGTCCGGAGCCATAGCTGTGAATATGTTCCAGGGCGGCGTCGAGATCATCAACAATGCGGACGGAAATAATGGCATCCAGATACTCTGTTTTCCAGTCCTCTTCTGTTGCCGGCAGAGCAGGAACAATTTTGCAGGTAGCTTCGCAGCCTCGGACCTCAACCCCTGCATTACTGAGCTCGGAGAAGATGCAGGGCAGTAGTCGTGTGGCAGCGTTTTTATGCACCAGCAGTGTCTCTGCAGCGTTGCATACAGCAAGGTATTGTGTTTTTGAATCGAGAGTCACATTTACAGCCATGTCGCTGTCAGCTGATTCATCAATGAACACGTGACATATTCCGTCAGCATGTCCAAGAACAGGAATAGTTGTGTTGTTCATTATGTATTGCACAAATTCATTACTGCCGCGTGGGATCAGTAGATCAATATTCTCATGACAATGAAGAAGCTGCTGAACATCTTCACGGGTTTCCACCAGACTGATCCAGCCTTCGGGCAGTCCCGATTTCTGTCCGGCTTCGTCAAGAATTCCGGCTAATATCCGGTTTGATTCCATTGCCTCTCTGCCGCCTTTCAGGATCACTGCATTTCCGGATTTTGCACACAAGCCGGCAATCTGAACCAGGGCATCCGGACGGCTCTCGAAAATCATGCCGATTACGCCTATAGGGCAGGAGGTTTGTTGAAGTACAAGTCCATCATCAAGTTCCCTGCGTAGCTTTATCTTGCCGAGAGGATTCGGCATTTGCGCTAACTGTCGAAGACCGGCAGTAACCGAATCCAGTTTTGCCTGATCGAAGAGCAGACGTTTTATAAGCGGTTTGGATGTGTTTTCCTCACGACATCGCTCAATGTCTTCGCTGTTGGCAGAGAAAATATCTTCTGCGTCCGCTTCTAGTGCATCAGCCATTGCATTCAAGGCTGAAGAAATCACTTCTCCCGGACAGCCGGAAAGTTTTTTTCCTGCGATTCTGGAACGGCGGGTCATCAATTCAATTTCACTGGATTTCTGCTGGTTTTCGGCTGATTGCATCATGCATGTAGACTACTGAACTTGAGCGCGTTTGGCAATTACTTATGAAAGTAGATACACAAGGGATCACCGACGCTGTCTGTTGCCCGGTGGCCGGCAAACAGACAGTCAGTGATTATTACCGGGGGCAGGCTGCTGCCTGTCCCTAGTTTTTCTTACGGGCGAAGTTGACAGTCAGCTTTCGTCCCCGGTAATCATGGCTATGAAGCGCAGTAATTATCAGCGGCGCAATTGAAGATTCAACACTTACGAAAGAATAGTTATCCAGTATCCGGATATCACCGATCTTTTCTGGATCAACACCATCAATACTTGCCATGAGACCAATAAGATCTCTTGGAAATACGCGTCGGTTTTTTCCGATGCTTATAAAGATTGTGTTGGGATCTTCCTCATCTGTAGGTATTGTCGAAGCTGGAGTGTCAAAAGTCTCGGTTTTGTCAGCTGATTTCTTTTCAGGTCGCTGACGTTTGGGTTTTTCAGGCTTCGGCTGTTTTTCTGTTTTAACCCTGGTTTTACGTTCGCTTTTTCCGGGCTTACCGGGGCCTGCAATACGTATTCCCTGACTCTTTGCAAGTTCTCGAAGCAGCAGGGCGCTGAAATATGAACGGCGAAAAATCGGGACGTTCTTCTTGAATAATCTGCGCAGCAGATCCATTTCTTCCGGGTCTTCCTGATACTGAAGTCTCTGCATCAGTTCAGCAATTTTTCCGACCAGCAACTCAGTTTCCTGTGAAGGGAGTTCACGTGCCATGGTCTTATCTCCTCAAGTCAAGCACAAACTTGTCTGCAGGCCGCATCAAAATTTAAAATGCGCTCACTTTTTTGGAGGGAGAAATGCGGCTGCCGAACGGCCACCGTAACTGACATGCTTATACATATAATACCAGGTTATACTATTTCTTGGTCCGCGCCTGATACACATGAAAAGCGCAGTCATCCCATTTCAGCTCGTTGTCTCCCGCTAAGGTAAACACGCATTCCAGAACTGCAATAAAACAAAAATTGCAGTTCCTCTGCTACCATCCTGCAGACTGTAGTTTCAATCTAATTCTGCAGTAGGCCTTTGTCAAGGCAAAGTACTGTTTTGCCGACTATTTAACTATGAAACAATACATGAAATCAGTATTTCGCGGATTACTTCTCGTTCCTGCCTTGTACTGTCTTGTAGTTCCAGTGCTACTGAACAGCACTGAGATGCCTGATGAGGGAGTCGTATTAGCCTACCAGTATCGTGAAGGAGACCGATATCGCATTCTCAGCACCGTCAAACAAAATATTTATGTCGATGGCAGATTCTCACATTCAGCAGAAATTCTTAACAGAATTCAAATAAATGTAAAGAAAACAGAAGATTCAGCTGTGGGGCGACGAGGCTTTATTGAAGTTGATTATGAATCCGGAGAAATGGTTGATTTCGCACCCGGAGTGTATCATCAACGCGGCAGATACCACTCTGAATTCTGGAGAGATACACGCGGAAGGTACGAAATAGAACCCGGCTTTTTTGTTCCTGTGGTGCGTGACGTTCCCGTCTGGCCTGAACATGCTTTAGTCCCTGGTCAAACCTGGAATCATGAAGGATATGAGGTCCATGATTTCCGGAATCCCTTCGGAATACCTGAGCCATACGAGTTTCCTGTGCAGGTGAATTATCGATACAGGGGAAAAACCATGTTTGAAGGAAAAGAGCTCGATCTCATAGAAATCAATTATACTGTTTTCTACAGATCCCCACGTAGAACACAGGAAATTTATCCTTCAGTAGTAAGCGGCTACAGCAGTCAGCTGCTCTATTTTGATAATGAGAAAGGTCGTCCTGCCTACTATGAAGAAGAGTATGACCTCGAGATTCGAATGAACAACGCATCGGTCTTCAGATTTGCCGGTGAGGCCGATGCCAGGGTAATAGAATCGGGAATCCTTGATCGTGAGCAGGTAATTGCAGATATTCAGAGTGATCTTGATTCACTGCAGTTGACAGATGCCAGGGTAGGATCTGATGAGCGGGGAGTAACAATCAGTTTGTCGGACATTCAGTTTCCCCCTGATTCAGCCAGGCTATTATCCAGTGAACAGCAGAAGCTTGGGTATATAGCAGAAATCCTGAAGCGTTACCCTGATTTTGATGTCCTGGTAAGTGGTCATACAGCCCTGGCTGGAACCGAAGAAGGACGCCAGCGTCTGTCGGAAGAGCGGGCAGCTGCAGTTGGACGGTATCTGATTCAGCTCGGTGTAAGGGATGCGGATCAGTTGATATATCAGGGATATGGAGCTGACAGACCGATAGCTGATAACAGTACCGAAGATGGCAGGCGGCTCAATCGCAGGGTAGAGCTTACGATTATAGATGAATAACAGATGATTGACTGATGATAAATGCAGTCTGTTCATGAATTCCTGTGAAACACTATCATCATACTTGATTTTTTTATTGAAACTTCTTAATATTCAAGTAAGTCAATAAGATTACATAAGTTTGACAGTGAGTTTCTATAACTGCTGCAGGAGGATTGAATGGCAATGTATAATTCCATGACAGAGCTGGTTGGTAATACACCTATGCTTAGGCTGCAGCGATACGGCGAACCTCTGCAGACCGAGATTATTGTAAAACTCGAACAATACAATCCTACCTCCAGTGTGAAGGACAGAATCGGATTAGGAATGATTGAAGCTGCTGAAAAGAGTGGAGATCTCACGCCTGGTGGGACAATCGTGGAAGCAACCAGTGGTAATACCGGCGTTGCTCTTGCTTTCGTAGGTGCCGTAAAGGGGTATAAGGTTCTACTCACCATGCCGGAAACCATGAGTATAGAACGACGCCGGCTTCTGAAGGCACTCGGGGCTGAGCTTATTTTAACGCCTGGTCCTGAAGGGATGAATGGTGCAGTAAACAAAGCCAGAGAAATTGCAGAAAGCAATCCCGATGCGTGGCTACCCGGTCAGTTTTCAAATCCTGCGAATCCGGACACTCACAGGCGAACTACAGCAGAAGAAATATGGAAGGATTGTGAAGGAAGAGTAGATATTTTCATTGCGGGTGTTGGTACCGGGGGTAGTATCAGTGGAGTATCAGAACGACTTAAAGAATTGAATCCTGAACTTCATGTTGTCGCTGTAGAACCCAGAAACTCTGCTGTACTGTCCGGAGGCGCTTCAGGACCGCATAGAATCCAGGGTTTGGGCGCAGGCTTTATTCCGGAAATATTAAGAACAGATCTTATTGATGAGATTATCCAGGTTTCAAATGAAGATGCTACAGATGCTACCCGTAAACTGGCCCGTACTGAAGGGCTGCTTGGCGGAATCAGTACCGGAGCAAATCTGTGGGCTGCTGAACAGATATCGAAACGGCCTGAAAATGCAGGAAAGCGTATTGTTACCTTTGTCTGTGATACAGGTGAACGCTATCTGAGTACCTGGCTTTTTGATGAGTAGAACGAATTAAAGATATTTGAGGAATGAAGAAGTAACTGATTATAAGGAGATGATATATGTCGAATTCAAGCTACAGACTTGAGACTCTGGCGCTGCACGAGGGACAGAGCCGAAATTCTGAAAATCCGAGTCGGGCAGTACCCGTTTCGAGGACCGTTGCCTATAATTTCCGTGATGCAGAACATGCTGCGAATCTGTTTGGACTGAAGGAACTTGGCTACATTTACAGTCGAATCCAGAACCCCACCCAGGATGTTCTTGAACAGCGCATGACTGCACTTGAAGGCGGGGCCGCCTCATTAGCGTTGGCTTCGGGTACGAGTGCCATATTTTATGCAATTATCAATATTGCAACCTCCGGAACCGAGATTGTATCCAGTAACCATCTCTACGGTGGTACGTTTACCATGTTCAATGATATTCTGCCTGACTATGGAATAACGACCAGATTTGCTGATCCACTTGATCCTCAGGCCATAGCAGCACAGATCAACGACAAAACAAGAGCTGTGTTTGTAGAATCGATTGGTAATCCGACTCTGAGCGTTCCCGACTTTGAGGCTATCGCTGAAGTTGCTCATTCGCATGGACTCCCATTGATCGTCGATGCAACTTTCACCACCCCAGCACTATTTCGTGCAATCGAGCATGGTGCTGATATTGTAGTTAATTCTCTGACGAAATGGATTGGTGGCCATGGAGTTGCAGTAGGCGGAATAGTCACTGACAGTGGCCGGTTTAACTGGAAGACAGCAAAATTCCCGACACTGAATGATCCTGAACCGAGTTATAACAATATTCGTTTTGCACATGATCTTGGAGACTTTTCTCCACTGGCCTACATTCTCCGGATGAGGGTAGTGCCACTTAGAAATCTTGGTGCAGCAATTGCAGCTGACAACGCCTGGGCTTTTTTACAGGGTATAGAAACACTGGCATTGCGCATGGAACGACATAGCAGTAATGCACTTGCAGTTGCTCAATATCTTGAACAGCATCCTCAGGTCAGCTGGGTACGTTATCCAGGACTGCCCTCTGATCCTTCTTATGCAAATGCTTCGAAATATTTCAACGGCGGTTTCGGCGGCATGATTGTGTTCGGTGCCAAGGGCGGGGCAGCTGCCGGAGCAAGGTTTATTAACGGTCTTCAGCTTTTCAGTCATGTAGCCAATGTCGGTGATGCAAAAAGCCTTGCCATTCATCCTGCCAGTACAACTCATTCTCAATTGAATGAGGACCAGCAAAGATCTGCCGGAATTCCGCCGGAGATGGTCCGCCTTTCCATTGGCATCGAACATATCGATGATATCATCGCCGATATTGATCGAGGTCTCAAGGCTTAGAATAGCCTATATCTTTCTATTGCCCGGACTTGGCTGATCTGTATCATTGACAGATCAGCCTTCTTCGGATAATCTGTATCGGTCGGCAACCGAATTTATCTGTGGTTGTGCAATGGAGCAGACAGGAAGAAAGGGTAAGGCAATGGCCAAAAAACGTGCCAGTTCAGAAAGGAACAAAGAGCGTATAATAACAACAGCTTCCCGGCTGATTGTTGAAAAAGGCGTTGCTGATACAAGTCTCGCAGATATTGCACGTGAGACCGGCATCAGCAAGGGAACACTTTACTATTATTATCCCAACAAAGGGGATCTGATTTTTGACATCAGTGAACGTCATCTTGACCGTTTAACCAACAAGTTGTTTGCCTGGATTGAACGCAGCAGTGAGGATATTACCCCGGAACTGGTTCTGCGTGTTATGTATGATATTATTTTAAAGTCTACAGCCAAAGGTATTACTCATCTTTATCTGATTCAGGAAGCGATAGCACACCACCCGCCTTTGAGGGATAGATTCCGCCAGGAATATCCGCGCTGGGTTCAGATGATCAGTGAGGGATTAAAGAGAATAAGTCCACAACGGGATGACCATGAAATACTTGCGAGCATCCTTATGGCTTCAATTGATGGGTATCTCATTCAGAAACTCCTTGGGGTTGAAAGAGTCTCCGTGGACAAGGTAGCCAGATACCTGTCTGACTTCTGATTTCTTTATGAACAGAGCTCTTTTTGATCCTGCAGAGCTGATCAGTGATCAGGTTTTTCTTCCTTCTCATGACCGACGAGCCAGCCATTTATTGAAAATATTGCGTGTTCAGCCTGGAGAAAGTGTCGAGGTAGGCATCATTAATGGGCTCCGTGGCCATGCTGTAGTTGAATCTATCGATTCAGAAGGAATACTTCTGGGTTCATTTTATCTTGAAGAAGAAGCTGACTCTCTCTATCCAGTTGAACTTATACTTGGACATCCCAGACCGATAGTACTCCGCCGCATTCTCAAGGATGCAGTAACTGCAGGGTTTTGCAGGATTTCTGTACTTTGTACAGATCTTACCGAAAAATCATATATGAAGAGCAGTTTCTGGAGTGAGCCGAAAGATCTGAGAGAGCTCCTGATTTTAGGGGCGGAGCAGGCCGGTGGAACTGTCCTGCCACAGCTTGAGCGTCATTGGAGCGTTAAACAGTATCTGAAGAATATTACTGACAGTTGCTCTGATTCCAACCCGGTCAATATTCTGCTTCACCCTGAGAATGATAAGGCTGCTGGTTTACGGCATATTGATATTAAGCAGAAATCAGAACAGACACAGCTTTTACGGATCGCCGTAGGGCCTGAAAGAGGCTGGAGTGACAGTGAACTTTCTCTTTTCTCGGAGCACGGGTTCAGGACGGCACATTTCGGATCCAGAATCCTCCGGACAGAGTCTGCCGTTCAGTGGGCGATTGCACAGCTTGTTTCTTTGTATTCAGTGCACTGATACGCTACAATATACTATGTATGAGCATTCAACAATTTCGAGTCTGGCCAGGTAAACCTTATCCGCTCGGCGCAAGCTGGGATGGATCCGGTACAAATTTTGCAATTTTTTCGGCACATGCTGAAAAAGTAGAGCTTTGTCTATTCTCTGAAACCGGAAAACGTGAGATTGCCCGAATTGTAATGCCTGAATATTCACATGAAATCTGGCATTGTTATCTCCCGGATGTCCGCGCCGGACAGCTGTACGGTTATCGGGTGTATGGTCCATATGATCCTTCAAAGGGTCATAGATTCAATCATCACAAGCTTCTGCTTGATCCTTATGCAAAAGGATACAGCGGCAGTCTGAAATGGCATGATTCACATTTCGGATATATCCCCGGACATGCCAGAGCAGACCTTTCATTCAACAAACAGGATAACTCTCGATACATGCCCAAATGTAAGGTTATCGATCCATCTTTTACCTGGCGTGAGGATTATTTTTCAGGCACTCCCTGGGACCGAAGCATAATATACGAACTTCATCCGCGTGGTTTCACAATGCTGCACCCTGATGTTCCTGATGGTCTCAGGGGGACTTTTGCCGGTCTCAGTCACCCCTCGATTATATCGCGCATCCGGAAACTGGGGGTCACGGCTGTTGAACTGCTTCCTGTTCATACCTTTATTCAGGATCGGCATCTGGTGGATCGGGGATTGTCTAATTATTGGGGTTATAATTCCATAGGATTCTTTTCCCTTCATGCTGATTACCTGCATACTGGTTTGATTGATGAGTTCAAGACATTCGTCCAGCTAATGCATGATGCCGATCTTGAAGTGATCCTGGATGTCGTATTCAATCACACAGCTGAAGGGAACCACCTTGGTCCGACTCTGTCTTTCCGTGGAATAGACAATGCGTCCTATTACTACCTTATGCATGATAATCCAAGATATTATAATGATTTTACCGGTACGGGGAATGCCCTGGAACTTCGTCACTCAATGGTTCTGAGGATGGTGACGGACTCACTCCGCTATTGGGTACAGGAAATGAAGGTTGACGGCTTCCGTTTTGACCTTGCTACCACTCTTGCAAGAGAAGGTGGAATCTACGATCAGGATTCGGGATTCCTGGATGCAGTCGCACAGGATCCGGTCTTATCCAGCTGTAAACTTATTGCAGAACCATGGGATACCGGACCAGATGGATATCAGCTCGGTAATTTTCCTCCTGGTTGGGCGGAATGGAATGACAGTTTCAGAGATACTGTGCGACGTTTCTGGAAAGGGGATTCAGCTCAGGTTCCTCAGCTTGCATCCAGAATTACTGGTTCATCAGATATTTTCGACAAACGGGGAAGAAGACCATGGGCCAGTATTAATTTCATTAGCGCCCATGATGGTTTTACACTGTACGACGTGGTTACTTATAACAGGAAGCTGAATGATGCAAATCTCGAGGGTGGAAAAGACGGTCACGATCATAATTTCAGCTGGAATCATGGTGTAGACGGACCGGTTGATGATGAGGAAATTCTGGATGCACGATTCCGTCACATGCGGAATATGATGGCGACCCTGCTTCTTTCTCAAGGTGTGCCGATGATCACAGCTGGTGACGAAATCGTCAGAACACAGGGTGGAAACAATAATCCATATTGTCAGGACAATGAAATCAGCTGGTTTCCATGGGGGAATATCGATTCCAGGGCAATGTCATTCCTGGATTTTACATCAGCTCTTATCAAACTACGAAAAGATCATATAGTTCTGCGCCGTTCAAGGTTTTTTCTGGGACAGAAGATACCCGGTGCAGCAGCGGAGGACATCTGCTGGCTACGTCCCGAAGGGACAGAAATGCAGGAAGAAGACTGGCATCAGCAGGAGGACAGATTCCTCAGGTGCTATATAAACGGAGAAGCCGGGAACAGATATCTGACAATCCGCGGCGAGCCTGAGCCTGACTGCAGCTTTGAGTTTTTTATGAATGCTTCCAGAGACCGAATAGAATGCAGGTTGAGAAAACTTCATGATGATAGGCCAGAAATCGTTCTGGATACATCCCGGGATCAGCAGGGTAACACCTCGTTACGGCTCCACGGTAATACGACTGACATTATATCCATTCCTCCCGATACAATGATTGTAATCAGATACCGGCCAGCTATCGGTACATCGTAGTGTTGTTTCTTCTGATTATTTATTAGCCATCGTATTGTAGGAATGCTCCAAGTGCATTAGATTTTTACTATGAAGTACACACAATTAGGCAGAAGCGGATTGATAGTATCGAGGGTATGTCTCGGAACTATGGTATTTGGAGAGACAGGAAACCGGGGAACACCAGTCGCTGAAGCAGATCAGATGATACATCGTTTTCTTGATGCAGGCGGCAATTTTATTGATACAGCTGATGTGTATGCAGGCGGGCGATCAGAAGAGATTATTGGAAAAGCAATCAGCGGTAAGAATCGTGATCGTCTTGTAATGGCCAGTAAGGTCCGTTTTCCAACTGATACAAGGGATCCAAATGCGGCTGGCTTGTCCAGGAAGCACATGATTTCTTCGGTAGAGAACAGTCTCAGGCGATTGAATACTGATTATCTCGACATCGAATATCTGCATATGTGGGATCCAGTAACCCCGATAGATGAAACCTTGCGCACAATGGATGATCTTATCCAACAGGGTAAGGTCCGTTATTTCGGTATAAGTAACTTCCGTTCATGGCAGGCTATGAAAATACAGGCAGGGGCATCTGCAATCGGCATACCTCTTATTGCAGCTCAGTATCAATACAGCCTGGTTGTCAGGGATATTGAATACGAGGTGCCAGGTTTCTGTGAAAGTGAAGGCCTGGGAATTGTTCCCTGGGGTCCTCTTGGAGGAGGGTTTTTATCCGGTAAATATTCCGAGAACAAGCAGCCGTCTCAAGGAAGACTCGCAGCGGCTTCGAGTACCCAGGAGGAAGCATGGAATAGACGTGCTACTGAACAGAACTGGCGGATTCTTAATGAGGTCAACAAACTTGCCGAGCTGTACCGATCCACCACATCACAGGTCGCACTGGCGTGGCTGCTCTCCAGGCCTCAGGTCGATTCCATCATCATTGGCGCAAGGACTGCTGAGCAGCTGCAGGATAACCTATCATCGGTTGACCTGCAGCTCAAGCGTGATGATATTACCAGACTGGATACTGTCAGCCGGGCTCCAGATCTGTACCCCTACCGGATGATAGATGGATATGGAATAAGAAATTTTGATGAGGTTAATTAATGAGGATCGATGTTGAACGTGTGAATATGGCTGTCCATTTTCGGGCGAGGAATATAGATGGACAAAGTATAGATATAGATGGTTCTGAAAAAATCGGAGGTACCGCTTCCGGTATGCGTCCGATGGAAGCACTGCTGTCAGCCTTAGGTAGCTGCGCGGCTATGGATCTTGTCAGTATACTGAAAAAGCAGCGTGCTGATCTTCGCGATATCAAGTACTCGGTCGAAGGAAGACGAAATGACAACTCCGTGCCAAGTCCATTTTCGGATATAAGTCTGCATTTTGATCTGTACGGAAATATTGATGAAAAGAAAGCAGCTCGTGCGGTTGAGCTTTCAGTTACTAAATACTGTTCAGTTGGTGCGAGTCTGAAAGAAGATATTGATATCCGTTACAGTTTCAAGGTTCATACAATTGATTGAGTCATTGACTCAGCTCAGACAGAAGATTATTCTTTAGTCATATGGAGACTCGAAAAGAAGAGATAATTACTTTCAAGGTTGATTCAGGACTGGCCGAGAAGCTCAGAAGTGTGCCCAATCGTTCAGAGTTTATCCGGCAGGCTGTGTTGCTGCATCTGGGGAACGAGTGTCCATTCTGCCATGGAACAGGCACACTGACTGCGCATCAGATGGCGCATCTCCAGACTTTTCTTGAACATCATGAGATGCAGCAATGTGATGAATGCGGTGAAACCCACCTTGTCTGTGAGAATGGGCATGAGGCTTAGGCGCAGCAAGGTAGTCCGGGATTATCTGTACCCAATGGGGTACTTTGGATCGGTTATCCGTGAACTGCTCGGATTCTGGCGACAGAGAAATATAAGTCTTAAGGTGCTCATTCTTCAGGTTTACTTTACCGGGATTGAAGCATTGGCAACAATTGCCATGATCTCACTGCTCATTGGTGCAATAATTATCATTCAGGGGGTTTCACTTCTACCCCAGTTTGGTGCCCAGGATGTAATGTATACACTTCTTATACTGATTATTACCCGTGAGCTTGGACCATTGCTGACAGCTTTTATTGTAGCAGCTCGATCCGGAAGTGCGATCTCCACACAGCTTGGAAATATGGTTGTCTCTCATGAGGTGGAAGCCTATGTAGCCGTAGGAATCAACCCGATTTCGTATATTGCTGTACCAAGGGTAATTGGTGTAACTCTTTCTATCCTTGGTTTGAATATCTATTTCAATATTTTCGGACTGATCGGGTCGTATTCTGTGGTGCGTCTCTTCCAGGATCTTCCTCTTGATGAGTACCTGTATAATCTTACGAATCAGATGGCCGCCTGGGATCTTCTTGCACCTATTCTGAAATCTCTGGCTTTTGGAATAATTATCGGTACTGTATCCACATACTATGGATTCCAGGTTGAGCGGGCAATTACCGAAGTCCCTCAGAAAACAATAAAATCAATAGGAAATTCCATTGTTTTGTGTATATTGGCTAATGGAATAATAACCATTCTCTCCTACATGGTAAGGATAGGATAATGCTGAGACTTGAAAATATCTGTGTATTCGGTGGTGGACAGGAACTGATACATTCAGTGAGCGAGATTTTTGAAGAGGGGAAGGTTACAATTCTTATTGGCGGCAGTGGCTCCGGAAAATCACTGCTCCTGAAAACAGCAGCATATATACATCCACCAGCAACAGGCGATGTCTGGTATAGAGATGAAAATCTTGGAAGGATCAGTGAAGATCGCATGAAAAATTTGCGTAAGGACTGGGGCTTTATGTTTCAGGACTCTGCTCTGTGGTCAGATATGTCTGTATATGAAAACCTCGCACTACCTTTGAGATTTCACAATCCTTCATTGAAGGATGCAGAGATCAAGGAGAAAATTGAAAGGCTTGCACGGGAAATTCGTTTCACCGCAAAACTTGATCAGCGACCGATAGCTTTTTCGGCCGGTAAACAGAAAGTCCTTTCATTTATGCGAGCGGTTGTGAATGATCCGCAACTACTTTTTCTTGATGAACCTTCAACATTTGTTGACAGATCCGGTTTTATGCCGATCTTCAGAAAGCTGGAGACCTATCGCAGACAAAAGAGGACTGTTATGATGGTTACTCATGAACTGGATCTCGCCCGCAGTCTTGGTGATAACCTGATGGTGGTACGGGATGGCAGAATAATTGCACATGGACCAATGGATGAACTGCTGGAATCAAAGAGGTCCGATATTCAGCAGGAGATTCTTGACAGCTTCCAGCAAGGAGAGCAGGAGTGAAATTCAGATTACGGCATGCTGATAAATTTGTTGGTGTTTTTTTTATTATCGCCACTGCCTTCATCATTACAGCATTGATTATTGTTGGTGGCAATCAGCGCTGGTTTTCCAGAGATTATACCTTTTATACTCAATTTCCGACGGCTGCCGGAATTTCCAGAAATCTCTCCGTACAGCTAAGCGGTTTTGAAATCGGTAAGGTTATCGACTATCAACTGAATGATGACAACATGGTAGACGTGACCTTCGTAATATACGATACATATTATGACAGGGTACATCCGGGATCCGTTGTTGAACTTAAAAGCAATCCTCTTGGTATTGGGGGCGGACTTGCCTTTTACCCGGGTATTAACAGGGAGCAAATTCTTGAAGATTTCAGCTTTATTCCGAGAATTAATTCTCCTGAAGGCCGTCAGCTTGTGGAAAGTGGACAGGTGGTGCTTCTCGGTGATATTGATCCTATAGCCGCCATTCTTGACCAGGTGGAGCCGATTCTGACTGGTGTTCAGGAGACGGTTCAGACATTGAATAGAACACTGGCTTCAGTTGAAGAAATGTCTGTAGTTGTTCTGGCTTCGCTCAAGGGAGAAGGCGAAGGGCCTGTTACTGATACCCTTCAGAATATTGCAGCGGTGACGGCTTCTGTTGATATTGTTCTACAATCAGCCCAGGTGATACTCGAGTCAGTCCAGCTTCTCGCAGCCGAACTCGAGAATCCTGACGGTCTGTTACCAAGAATTGTAGGTGCTGAAGGATCCATTGCGACTTTCCTCAATGATGACAACCAGCTTTTTGATAGTGTATTTGGCAGTATTTCAGCCGTTGAAGCGTCACTCGAAAATGTAGAGGAGATGACCAGGAGTCTTCAGAGAACATCTCCCCAGATTGGAGTTATGCTCATAGAGGTGCAGGCTGCAATAGAAGAAACACGCCAGGTATTGGAAGGGGTCAGAAATAATCCTCTTTTGCGTGGCGGAATACAGGCTGAGCGAGCACCTTCAGTCCATCAACCGGGGTATAGAAATGCTGACTTCTAGAAATACAGGGATAATCTGGCTTACCACAGTAATTGCAGCGATCATCATCTTTTCAGGATGTTCTACTACTGCAAAACTGCCGCAGGAGAGCAATGCAGTCAAGAATCAATCGCTGGATTACAGACAGCTCGCTGAGAGGAATCTACTTAACCAGAGGATTCAGGAGGCTGAGATTCTGTATAGAAACGCACTTTTTCTCAGTCAGAGTATCGATCATCAGTCAGGAATTGCTCTTGCCTTGATCGGTCTGGGAAATGTACAGAAAGCCGCGGGGAATATGCCTGATGCTGCCAGTTTATACAGACAGGCTGAATATATTGCAGGCAGATCTTCATTATCCGGTGAGAAAGTGCGTGCGCGTGTGGCTCTTGCAGAAATATCACTTCAGGAGAGGAACGGGACCCAGGCATTGGAGCTATTGAGTGGTCTGGAGGATGATCTCGATTCTCAAGCGATTGAAAGAGCAATGGTGTATCACAGCAGAGGAATTGCGCAGCGCTTGAACGGTAATTATGGCGAAGCGCTTGCAGCACTGAATGAGGCTATCAAAATAGCAGAGCGCAGGGGGGATTTACTCGCAAAAGCTTCAAGTCATTTTCAGCTGGCATCGGTATATTCATTACAGAATGATTTTGAAACAGCTCTCAAACACGCAGATATTTCGCTGCAGCTGGACAGACAGCTGGAAAATTCTATGGGAGTGATCTCTTCACTGCAAGCACTGGCAGCAATTTACGATCGAATGTCGGAAAGGGAATTGGCGAGCTGGTATCTCCTCCGGGCTCAATCGGTTCAGCAAGGAATAAGCAGTCAGGAAAGCGGTCAGAAAAGTCTCTGGGAATCAGAAGCAATTCGAATGGAATGAGTTAATTAGTATTCTTTTTGGGGTTGATTATCTGCGTATACGTCGTGGAAAGTCATTCGAAATTGCCAGAAACTGGGCAGGGTCAAGAATCTGATTTTCCATCCAGAGTTCAAGGTGCAGGTGTGGCCCCGTAGAGAGCCCTGACGAGCCAAGGGTGCCTATTAAATCCCTCTGATTGACTCTGTCTCCCTCATTAACACGAATGCTTGCCAGATGGGCATACATGGTCCGGAATCCATAGCGGTGACGGATCCAGATATAATTACCATAGTCGAAGGCAGACCCGGTTTTCTCTACTACCCCATCAGCAAGGGCAAGGATCGGTGCGCCCGGTCTTGGTTCCGCTATGTCAAAACCTTTATGCAGGTATACCTGATTCGTGAAGGGGTGGATATTCGGACCGTATTCCAGGGTAACGATTCCCCTGCCGTCGGGGAGGGGCCATGCATTCGGAATATGCCGTAGCAGATTCTTGTTCAGGGTGAATAATCTTTCTACGTTCTCCAGTGAGGCGGCAGCCTGATAAAACTGTTCAGCGATACCAGGTAAGTCGTCGGGATTGTCGGACAGGATAATGTCATTCATTCTTCCGGTATATGCAGAGGACTGGGCAGCCGGGTTTCCGTACTGTGCAATGGTCCTGTCGATTGTAATATTGAATGTTTCAGCGGCACGGATCAGTGAAGCGATCTCAGCAGAAACCAGTTCAAGGCTGGCCTCGGTACTTGATGAGCTATCTACATTATCGTTACGCGTTCTGAGCATGTTGTTTGCCATAACAGCGGTTCCCACCGTCATGAGTGCAAAGATGCACAGCCCGAAAATTACCGACGCAATGTGGATACGGAACTGGTATGGCTGCTCCGATTCCGAGTCAGGCATTATTATGAGAGTAAATTCACCAAATTTTTTCTTTTTCTGACTATTTTTTCTCTTTTGCCTTTGCACTCGCTCTCCCGATACACATCTAACATCTCATGACTTGGATGATTCGTCAAGACTAATACAGTAAGCCATTTAATATTGTTATCGGTAAACATATGCTGTTGCATTATTGATTTTTATATTGTAAAGTAACTATATAAGAAAATTTTGGAGTGGAAATATGCAAGTAGCGCAGCCATGTCCGGAGGATTATCTAAGCGAGCGAGCACAGCGTCTCAAGGTCTGCGGACATCCTCTTCGTCTTAAATTATTATGTGCAATATATTACTCCGGTGAACCCTGTGTCAGTCAGCTGTGGGAGTGTGTAGGGCAGGCTCAGCCTGTCGTTTCACAACACCTTGCTGTTCTCAAGGATAACGGAATTGTCAGCTCTGAGATCAAGGGAAATCGCCGTATATATTCCATTACTGATCCATTTATAAGGAATATTGTTTCATCGGTTGTTTCTGAATCTGGTGTCAATGTATGACTTTGAACGTAGATAAGTTCTCGACTGCTGTTCACTTTGGTTCCACAAGACTATCTGAACTCCGTTGTGATCTGAGTGTGTACGACAGTGTCATGGCCGCAGCCCCGCATGGTGTAAAACTTCCTCCAGGGGATCTAACCTTGCAGGCTGATGAACAACATAAAACCTGGGATACCGTTACTCTTGTTCTACAGACACTGCTAGATAGAGGAGTCGCCAGGGACGGTAGTCTGCTTGCTGTCGGTGGCGGTGTGCTTTGTGATTTATCTGCCTTTGCTGCATCAATCTATATGCGGGGAATCAACTGTATACTGGTCCCGAGTACGCTCCTGTCTATGGTTGATGCTGCCTTCGGCGGAAAAACAGGAATGAATTTCGGTGGTTACAAGAACATGATTGGCACCTTTTATCCTGCTTCTGAATTGATTATCGAGGTTGATTTTTTACGTAGTCTTCCCGATTACGAGCTGCAAAGCGGTATGGGAGAAGTTTTCAAGGCTGCATTACTCGATAGTGGGGATTTATGGAAGAAGCTTCGGAAACATGCCGCGGAGCTAATGGATTCAGACCGCAGAGATGACTCACGCTGGGAAACAGATAGATATGTCTGGGAGGAAATAATCAGAGAAGCCCTGGCGATCAAAGGAAGCATTGTGGAGGCTGATTTCCGGGAGTCCGGTCAACGAGCCTTTTTGAATCTTGGACACACCTTTGGACATGCTGCTGAATCTGTACTTGGTTTCGGGACAATTCCTCATGGAACCCTGGTTGTGTGGGGAATACTATGTGCCCTGAAATCAGGCTTATGTCTGGGAAAAACACCGCAGTCCTATTATGACGAAGTTTATCAATTGGCAATTGAACTGGGTTATCCTGAAAAGATAAAGCTTCCAGACGGGAAATCGATTGAAGATCTCATAAGCGCAATGCGTTCTGACAAGAAAAAGCGTGACGGGCAGGTTCGTTTTGTTCTTCAGCATGGTCAGGCTGACACCTTTCAGGAAGTAGTCAGTGAAACCGTACTGAGAGAGGTTCTGGCTGAAGCAGTTCTGAGCTGAACACCCCCTCAGTCAGTTTTTTATCGGACATTTGAGTAATTTGTGTTCTAATTCAGGCCTCGTACATATGTATGAGGCGCCTGTAACTTTCATTTACTGCATGCTCTGCATCCAGATTTTTATGTTCAGGAAGCTCTTCAAGCAGCTCTTCCAGAGAAGCCAGACTCTCTCCGAGGGCCGTGAAATAGAACCTTTGAACACTAAAATAGAAGGTTCCCGTACCATTGCTTTTTAAACTTATAAATCCTAGATTTTTTGATTTCTTTTTTAATCCAGCAGGTTTCATAAGCAGATGCAGGTTGGAGCAGATTTCTGTAAAGATATCATCGTTTGACAATGTGAATTGTTTTCTTCCGGGCCAGTTCCTGATAATATCCTTATCCAGATCAAAAAAACGTATATGTGAAAGTATAACTGCTATTTTTTCGCGGGAAAACAATTCATGTCCCTCGTATATAACAACTGCCTTCCTGTTGCCGATCTCCTGAGGCAGATTGGAAACACCTTTACGCATACAGTTTTTCAACTCCGGCCAGGGCAGTTCAACAATGTTCTTACTGCCTTTCTGCTGTCTGACTGGAAAATCATGATTATTGATTTTGACACTGTACTGATTGGAGTCTGCCTTTGTTTTTCTACCTTTTTCCGCATCCTGCAACATTGACAGAAGCTCCGGGCGGACGGTATGAATCATATCGGGTTCAAGAGGTGAGACCGAGCGAGCCCACATTCTGGTCGTTCTGACTATTTCACCTGCCAGAATGAAGCGAGGTGTTTCCCTGAATAATATTGATCCGGGATGTATCTGTATTCTATCTGTTGTGAGGCTTCGATACTGTCCTTTTCCGGAACGTACACAGATAAACTGGATCAACCCGGTAGCCATTGCGCATAAATAGTCTTCTATGCGCCCACCACTCAGGAGAGGAACGCCTTGTTCGCTCACAATTTCCCCTAACTGGTTTTTTACATTGAATATCTCTGCCATCGCCTGGGAGTCGAGGTAGTTACGTTCACAAAAGTCACTGCGGTTGCGGGCAGATTTATAGGAACGAAACATACGAATATAGGAGACAAAGTCACCCTTGCTGTCACGGAAGCCATGATGTGCTTTCCTTGCTGCAACCTCTTCTCCCGGAGGCAGCAGGAAAGGAGACGGGCAGGTGAGGAATGATGTGCCAATCAATACTTCATCCATTACCTGCGGATAATCGTACATAGCAGATATTATAATGCGTGAATGACGAGGGAGCAGGGGGAACTTGGCCATCATTTCGCCGATTTTTGAAAGAGAGTTGTCGGGATTTAATGCATTGAGATCCTTGAGGGTATCGATCGCACCTATAATTCCCTGTCTTCCTGGAGGACTGATAAAATCAAACCCTTCAAAATTCCGGATGCCGATTTCAGCCATTCGGAGAACTACTTCACTTAGATCCGTGCGATATATTTCTTCCTGGGCGTATAAGGGACGACTTTCATAATCATCCCTGGAGTATAATCGATAACAGGTTCCGGGTTGGGTTCTCCCTGCCCGCCCTTTGCGTTGATTTGCTGAGGCCCGGGATACAGGACCCTCAACGAGCGAAGATGTAAATGTCTTGGGATTGTAAAAGTTTGTCTTTGCCAGGCCGGTGTCAATGACAGTCGTAATACCATCTATAGTTACGCTGGTTTCAGCAATATTTGTAGCGATAACTATCTTCATCTTGTTTTTCGGTGCTGGAAGAAAAACTGATTCCTGTTCTTCCTTGCTGAGTCGGCCGTAAAGCGGCTGAATATGAAGTTTCCGCCTGTAGGGCATGCGTTCAAGCTGCAATACAGTATCCTTGATGAATTTCTCGCCACTGCAGAACACCAGAATGTCTCCATCCTGTTTGTTATCGATTACTCTTCCCACAACGTCGGAGATTCTGGTTATAAAACCCTCATACCCCTGCTCAGAAGGCGGAGGGTTATAAATTACCTGCACAGGATATACGGGTGTATCTATGCGTATTACAGGGCACTTGTTGAAATACTCGGAAAATATTTCAGCATTGATTGTTGCTGATGATATAATCACCCGTAATTCAGGCCTGCTATCCAGGGCTCGCTTCAGCAATCCCAGTATAAAATCAATGGTCAGGCTGCGTTCGTGGGCTTCATCCACAATAATAACAGAATACTGAGTCAGACTCGTATCATGCTTGATTTCCTGTAGCAGAGTACCGTCGGTCATTATTTTTAGATGTGTAGCGGGAGTAGTGTGATCTTCGAACCGCATCTTGTAGGCAACAAAATCAACATTTTCAGGTTTAATCTGCTTACGGATAAAATCGCAGACTGATACTGCAGCGATTCTTCGCGGCTGAGTTACACCAACCATTCCTTTCTTTGTATATCCTGCTTCCTGGAGCAGCACTGGAAGCTGGGTGGTCTTTCCTGAACCGGTCGGGCTTTCAACTACAATAACCTGATTGTCTTTCAACGCATCGAGAATCCTGCTGCGCTGGGCATATACCGGAAGGTCTTGATATCTCATAATTTCCTGCTTTTGTCACTGATTATCTCAGTATTATTTTTCAGATGTGAGCCAATATCCTGCAAGGGGATATTTTCCATACTTTCACGGCTCACAAGGTTCTTTATATTAGCCGTTCCTGTAGTTTTTTCATCAGGTCCAAAAAGTATACCGAAGGGAATGTTCTTTTTCTCGGCAAAGGAAAACTGCTTCGGGAGTTTTTTGGCCTCGGGATACACCTCTATTTTAAGCCCCTGGGCCCTGAGAGCTGCTGCAAGACGATGATAATCCGGTAGACAGCCTTCATCTACGCAGAAAATCAATGCATGAGTCTGCGGGCCGAGATCAGGGATCGAGTTCAGTTCATCAAGGCCGGCAAGTAACCTGTCCAGACCTATTGATGCGCCAACTCCGGGCAGTTCCTGTTTGCTGTACAGTGCAGCAAGATCGTTATATCTACCACCGCTACAGACAGATCCAATCTCAGGGAGTTCACTGAGAAAGGTTTCAAAGACAATTCCAGTGTAGTAATCCAGTCCCCTGGTGATTGAGGGATCTATTACGATATCTGCTTCGATACCAGCGTCTTCACAGAGCTGAATAACCTGGCCCAGCCGTCGGGATGCATCAGTTTCACCGCCTGCGAGACGTGTCATATTTTCCAGCGTCTGGGCATTGTTCCCGGCAGGCTGAATAAATGCAAGGATATCTTCTGCAGCAGAATGGCTACTGAGTGTGGTCAGTCCTTCAAGCACCTTGTCCTGACCGATTTTTCTGAGTTTATCTACAAGTCTCAGAATTTCGACTGATTGTTGGGCGATTTCCAGACGGTCAAGCAGTTGGTTGAAAAGCCCACGGTGAGAGACTTTAATACTGATTCTGTCGATCTGCAGGGCCTTGAAAGAGGCTGCCATTATACTCAGGATTTCAAAATCCGAGGATACTGAGTCAGATCCTACTATATCAAAATCACACTGCACAAATTCACGGTATCTACCTCGTTGGGTATTTTCACCCCTGAAGACCTTCGAGATGTGATATCTCTTGAAAGGCAACTGCAGTTCGTTATGGTGCATAGCCATGAATCTGGCAAAGGGAACTGTGAGATCAAAACGCAGTGCAATATCCCTGCCCCCGTGATCTATAAAGTGGTAGACCTGTTTATCCGTTTCACCTCCGCCTTTTCCCAGCAGTACTTCAGTGTACTCCAGCATGGGTGTATCAATCGGAACGCAGCCGAATCCTTCAAATACATTCTGGAGTTTGCTCTGCAGGTGGAGCCTCAGCCGTTCATCATTCGGCATCATATCTCTGAAACCTTTTAGAATTCTGGGGTTTATCATCAGCTTCTCTCCTGTGCTTCACGTAAATTATGTATAGTGCTTGTAGGAAAACACCGTGTTCCTAACGGATTCATTGCATTCAGAATGCAGATTGAATCATATAAAAATAGATCCGTACAACGGATACTAGCTTCAGTTAACCTTCCGGAACGGAGTTCCCTGTTTCTGGAAGTGCTGTACAGCAGCGGGGTATCAGGTGTGAACCACTTGCCACCGCGATGGAAGGCAAGTGCTGAATAACCAGCATCTGTAATAAAGCCATTATATACCAGAATGACTTCCTCTGTCGCCTCCAGGCCTTTACTGCAGTTCTGTATATAATGCCTGTTTTCAAATTTGAGTGGATAGATTTCGTTCAGGGGAATATGAGTGGGCAGATCCCGAAGTATGAAGGATGTGATTTCTTTTTTGCTGTACTCAACTATTTCAGTATCTATCAATTTCTCAGTCGTATAACGGAAACGCAATTTCCATGTGCCAGTCGATGAATCAGGAACGGATTCAAGCGCACGGGAATAATATGCTTTCGCCTTTTCTTCAGCGCTGAATCTTGTGTCTCCTGCAGCACGCAATGCAAGTATCATCCGGTCAATATGATCCTCTGGATAGCAGGCTGAACCTTCTATTATACAGATAGCCTCAAAAAATACTGTATCAGCCGAAATGTGGAATTCTGATCTTGGCATGTAGTTCAGCATATTCTTCTTTGGGATCACTGTAAATGGTTATTCCTCCTCCAGCCCTGAAGCGTGGAAAGGCAAGAAGTGGCTGGCTGCTTAATCCTCCTGCTCTCTGCTCTATAAATCGTATCATTACGGCACTGCAGAATTCATTCCCGTCGAAAAAACCAAGGATACCAGTATAATAACCTCGATCTTCACCTTCAGCCTGGCGTATCAGTTCCATAGTACGTTTTTTCGGTGCCCCGCTTATCGATCCGGCTGGCAGCATACTCTGAAGTGCCAGGGCCAGTTTCTTTTTCCAGCTCGTACCAAGCTGAGCAATTATTTCTGAACTTGCCTGAATAATGCCGCCCGAATCACTTTGTATGTGTTCCAGGTATCTATATTTGCGTACTTCAATCTCAGATGCAATTGATCCCAGGTCGTTACGCAGGAGATCAACTACCGTCAGATGTTCTGCTGCTTCCTTCGGATTGTTCAGCAAGCTGTTTTCAGCATCCTGTTCCGACGCGAGAATAGTTCCTTTCATTGGATATGTCGAAATTTCTCCTTCAGAACTAATTCGGATAAAGGACTCAGGTGAAAACACGCAGAAGTGATCCTTCAACCAGAACCTGTATGGTGCCCTGGCATACAGCAATACCTGTTTGAGATCTGTATTCAGGCGAATATCTACCGGGTATGTCAGGTTGGCAAGAAAGGATTCACCGTACAATTGACCTTCATGAATAACAGAAAAGCCTTTCAGGTATTCATGGTAGGCTTTTTTTCTGAATATCTCAATCTTTGGTACAGTATTAAGTGAGTAATCCAGTGGAAGATTTGATCCTAAGGGGGTCGAATACAGGATGTCTGAGGGATCAATCGAATCAAGCGTCCAGAGCATGGGCTGCTTCATTTCTACATCCAGGATGAAGAGGTAGGGGACAGATGCAATGCTTAATTCATGTAAGTCTGAAAAAAAATCTATGTATATACCGCTCACAAAAAGGACTATACAGAATCCTGATTCAAAGGTACACTACTATCAGACATATCAATACCATACATTTGAAGGTGCAGCACCTTGCTGATTCGATACACAACCGGAAAAAACGGAAAAGCTATACCACAGGCGAAAATATATACCTCCCAGGAACATGGAATTCAACCTGCCTCTATAGATTATGATGCTGTCAGAATCGCCAGGAGACTACGCCGGCATGGTTTTCAGGCTTATATTGTAGGCGGTGCTGTGAGGGATCTCCTCCTGGGAAGAAGTCCGAAAGACTTCGATATGGCTACTAATGCCTCACCGGCACAGATCAGAAAACTCTTTAGAAACTCAAGGGTTATCGGAAAAAGGTTCCGACTTGTTCATATATTTTTCCAGGATAAAATCATTGAGGTTGCCACCTTCAGAGCACTTGAGTCCGAGGGCTTCCATACAGTGTATGGAAGCATTGAAGAGGATGCCGCCCGGCGTGACTTCACCCTGAATTCTCTTTACTACGATACAGAGAATAATCAGGTTCTTGATTTCAACACAGGATTTGAGGATATCAGGAGCGGTATAGTAAAGCCAGTTATTCCCGTAAAGCGGATTTTTCATGAAGATCCGGTAAGGATGATCAGGGCTGTCAAATATTCGGTCCGCTGTAATTTCAAGTTAACTTTCAGACTCAAGCGAAATCTGCTTCGCTCATCGGATTTACTGGCTTCTACGCCTAATTCCAGGATGACTGAGGAAGTATTCAAGATATTACAGTCCGGGAACGCCGCTGGTATTTTGCGTACATGCTTTGAATACAAACTTCTCGTTCATATGCTCCCGTTTCTTGATGCACAATTGCGTGACAAGACCACTGCGTATTTTGATGGCTTTTTTTCTTCAATGAATAAGCTGGATGCGGCAATAGAACATTTGCCTTCAGAATCAAGATCTATTGCTATTGCGTATATAGCTTCCGAGTATTTCTACAATATCACCGAGATAGGCAAGAAGCGGAAGATTCCAAGTGGTGATGTATATACTGCGCTCAAGATGTTTCTCAAACCGGTAACCCCGCCAAACCGCGATGTCGAATCGGCTGTTCATATGTTGATTAAGGGAAGAAAGCAGTATTTTGAGAATGGCTATTTTACCGTGCCACTTGCAGGCGAACAGATCGAACCTCAGCGGCCGAGAAGGGCCAGAAATAAAAGAAGACGTTCCGGGAGAAAACCTGCCGGAGGACAGAATCCTGTGCAGCCATAGGCGAATACAGGCTCTGATTTATCAGAAAAGATCCGGCTCGCTGCTTTTGGGTTCGGGAGCGGTCTGTACGGTACGCAGGAATTGTTTTTCTTCTGCCACAATCTGCTGTTCTTCCTGAACCTTGCGGATACCTTTCAGAAAAACCTGGGATGTGTCCGGCAGAAACAGAACCTTGCGTGCATAAGTATTGCCGACTTCCTGTGCTACAACTGGTATTCCCTCCGTCTTGAGGTACTCAAATGCGAAACTGACATTGCTTTCTGATACGGTAAAGCCGGTCGATTCTCCATCAAATTTGAACATTTTTGCTCCACCGAATACCTTGGCTTTGAGTCTATGCTTCTGGGCACCGAGCTTGAGCAGCTGATTTATCAGTAATTCCATAGCAAAAAGTCCATAACGGCCTTCCTTGCTGGTGTATAGATGGCTCTTATCTACGGAGCCCGGGAGAAGGAAATGGTTCATACCACCGATTCTGGCTTGCGAATCAAACAGTACTACGGCAATACAGCTGCCAAGAACTGTTGATATTATGACCGGATCACCGGTAGCGTGATACTCACCAGGATGAAGGACATAAGTCAAACGATCAAGTTTAGAATTGTATTGTGTGTCCATTTATTGCACCATTTTCAGAAGAGTGTTACCTCACCGCTTTCAGCTGTTTGATCATCAACCACAAACCCAGCAAGATCACTGGCTGCTTTCTTATGCGTATAGATTGTAAATCGCTCTATAAGCTGTACTAAACGGCTGCTCTCTATTTCCCATTCTGTCAGACCCATTTTTGCAAGCAGCTTCTGCCGTTGATCGGCTGCTTCAGTCTTTACGTCATTCAATGTTTTAAAGATACTATCCAGATCATCCAGAAGTCCACGTAAACCTTTTAAATCCTGCTTGCTTGTTTTGAATAATTCCTGGAAATTTCGGGAGAATACGGAAAAACTATGTATCTGTGTACTGAGTTCATTTTGTGTTTTATGTAGACTATTAAAATCACTGGCAATTTTACTGAAACGCGATTCTACCTGGGACTGCTGATCATCAATCATTCTTCTGTATTTCGTAATAGAAGAGTTTGTGCCTTGAATGAAATCCTGCACTGTATCTATAGCTTCCTGAACGTGACCGGTCACTTGATCTGTCAGTTCATTCATTTCTTCAATGGTACCGTCCATATCCCGAAGCACTGAGCTTTTTGCAACTTCAATCCGTGATGACATATTAAGGTTGTGGAAGCGAGATATTATTGTCTGGAAAGACTGGAAGTTATGATCGATCTGGAACACTCCCTGGACCAGATTTTTACTGTCATGTGAGAGTGTCTCTTTTTTCTGCATCGCATTACGCATCTGCTGAAATAAGCCTGAAAGACTTTTTTCCGTTTCAGCGAGCCAGTCAGAAAAAATGTGTTTCTGATCAGCAGGGAAGAGCTCTCTGAGTTTTCGGTTGATAGCGTCATCCACCTCGTTAATAATTTTATGAGCGCGGGCAGATTCTGCTTCAAAGCATTCCAGACTCTGAATGAGTCGTTCCTGAACCTCTTTTATTACTGTTCCTGCTAAATCGGGGAGACTCATTAAAAAGCTGAGTTCATCCAGAGATGCCTGGTCATCTGTCAAGTCGGTTGAACTTTCCATCTCTTCAAGGGTCATTATTACATGGTCGATTGATTGCTTGATAATATCCTGCTGTTGAATTTCCTGCATAATGACGGTCAATGGGGACTTTATTCTTGCTGCTTCTTCGCGTATTCCCAGGAAAATGGAAAATATTCTGTCAGCCGATTCGAGAAAAGCCTGAACTCTTTGCTCAAGCACAGGCTTGAAACTCTGGAAAAGTTCCTGTTCAACCGTCCTCGCAGAAGAAACATTCTGTCTGAAAGTGTGAAAGAGTGTAGAAACCAGTTCTCCCTTGCGGGTAGTATCCTCAGTCAGCGCGATAGTCCGGCCGGAAATCCGTTGCAGTTCTTCAGTAATAAAAGAGAAACCGCGGCCTGCGCTACCTGCTTTTAAGGCCACTGTAAGAGCATTCAGGGAAATAAGTTCCATTAATTCCGAATCTGTACGGATTCTATTGATATGATCTTCCAGTGCATACAGATACTTGATTCCCTGTTCCATATCTGCAAAGACGCTGTCATCCTCATGCAGCATGGACTGGAATTGCTGATCCGATGTCTGTATAGCTGAAAATAATCTTTCGGCTGCAGAAAATACTGGACTTTTACCCAGTGAAGTGTCAGAGGAGAGGCTCCCTATGAGCCTGGATGATTGATCCAGACTATATTCCATCTCCTTGATCAGTAAAGGGAATTGCTGTGCGAGCGAGAGATACACATTTTCGGTATGTGCTTCAAGCTCGCGCAGTTTATGAATCAGGGTATCCCGTAAAGCAATGCTGCGTAACTCCATTGATTGTTATGCTTCTTCCTGAATTCGATCCCGCAGATACTCAACCTTTTCTCTATAGGTTTCAGTATCAATCTGTAATGTTTCTTCCAGCAGGCTTAAAGCACGATCATAATCAGCTTCGGCATAGGCATTTACACTCAATGCGTATGTGGTTAATCCGGGGTCTGAACCAAGATCAATTGCAGTATTATAGTAGAATTCTGCAAGACGATAGTTACCTCGTGAATAATTAATGAGGCCTAAATAGTAATAGGGAATGTAGTTGGCATCCTGCAGGTTCAAAGCCTGTATAAAACGCTGTTCAGCTCGGTCAAGTCTGTCATTAGTGTAATGCTCGATACCATCGAGAACAAGACTTCTGAATGTCTGGCGTGTCTCAATATAAAAGTGGAAGTCTTCGGTAAGTGTTTCAGGGTCAATCCAGGCAAAGGCCGATCTGAGGACTTTGTCATTATTTTCCTGCAGACTGCCTTCCCTTGCTAATGCACTTATACTGTCCCACAAAAGCCGATTGTATTCACGAATCGGGGAGTGTAGAAGAAATGAAATCATACCCCATGCTCTCGGGTAGAAATCAGTTAAATTTTCCTGGGCTGTCTGAACATCCATAAGGAGGATTTCTTCGGCACTCAAGCGATCGAATAGACCGTTTACAAGATCATTCTGTAGTGTTTCGAGCCAGGAGAGATTTTCCCGGTATGAAACAGTCTCGAATTCCTTGTCATACTGGGCATATTCGAAATACACAGCAAAGCCTTCTCTGAGCCATAACGGAGGATTTGGTATAAATGATCTGAGAAACTGGATAAATGCCTGGTGGCTCAAGGTCTGTAGATTTTCTCTGCTCTCACTGGCATAGCCAATCAGCTCGCTGCGCTGCGGATCACTGTAATGAAGATAGACATAATCCTCATCAGGATTATCGATAAAGCGCCCTATATATGCTTCGTAATTACTGCGGTCACCGAAAATCCTGACTCGCAATGGATGTTGTAAAGAATCCGGATGAAAATGAAAGTAGGAGTTGTAAAACTCGTAAAGGGCTTCCATTGCTTCAAGCTGATATTCAGCGTTCTCCTGGCTGATATCTGATACAACGTAATAGTAGTTGCCTGCTGCTGTGTAGTCTTCTGCTGCAGCGGCTGTCGCTGCTGTTAATCCTGTCAAAGCCAGCACAAGACTTATTCTGATCAGCTTTTTCATCTATTGTACCCTCCATATATACATATTAGGTGCGGTAAATCAGGATGTCAAACTCTTGTTGCCTGGTTTACCGACTATCTGTGGTTTGTCATTACAGTATCGACCTTTATGTGCAATTCCTCGATCATGATACCAGTGAATCTTTCAATATTGTCCACTATATAGCGGTGTAGCTGGTGAATTGTGCCGGAGAGCTGCGTTCCGAAAGGAACTCTCAAGCTGATATTAAGCCGGTATCCAGCTTTTTCCATCCGAATGGATACCTTCTGCACCTGCAGTTCAGGTGCGAACTCTGCAACACAATGAAATATCATCTGACCCAAAGCTGCTTCAGATATACTGACTGTGCCCTTGGTGGAAAACTCCGGGCGGACCACGGTTTTTTCAAAAACCTTGCTTTTTTTTCCGAATGAGAGTCCCCCTGAGAAAAGGATCTTGAAGGAATCTGCCATAATCTTGGGATAGTTCTGTTTAACTTCAATCGAAGGAACCGGGATTACGTGTCTTCCATGGTTCTTTCGATGATGTATTGCGGTCTGAATTTCATTTTCTGTCGCAATTTCCTCTATGTGTATCATTTTATGCACAGAAGGAAGATCAAGGGCTTCAGTAATCCTGTGAATCATCTTTTCTGAAGTACCTAGTATGAGGATATTATTTATCTGCTCTTTTTTGAGCATGTTCAGGACTTCTTCACGGTGCTCTTTATCAGCAAAAATCGCAGTTTTGACAGCGGCAAGATATGCATTTTCCCGTTTGGCAGATCTGCCGGCCAGAATTTTATCCTTGCGGATCAGCAGTCCATCATCGATCATATGGGTAATTGAATATTTTTCCATGATCAGTGCCGAACGAAAGCTTTTTCCGGTACCACTTTTCCCTACAAGAGCATAAACCTTGACGCCTTTCATTCTCCATGACATGTTACGAAACAAATTGCGCATAGCTGTATAGTATCTCTTGCAGGCATTTTTGTATACTTAGGGCACAGATAACTGCAACTGAATATTCTTTATTACCTGCGCATACCACTGTTTTCTGCCTTCTGTATCTCTGGGTGCTGCTGAAATACAATCCAGCCTGAATTGCTCATACCATCTACGGGGAAGCGGTGCGCTAATCAGAACCCGATCTGAATGTTCCCATGCGGGAAGGCTTACGACCGCAGCATGCAGAAACATAGAATGGGCACTTCCTTCGGTGCTGCCGTATTTCCTGTCACCGTAGACCGGCCAGCCGCGTTCTGATGTCTGAATACGTATCTGGTGTGTTCTTCCGGTTTCAATTTCGAGGGCGGTCAGGGAATAGGAGCTTGACCTGCTCTCCGGGCTGTATCCTTCCGCGGAACCTATTTTCAGACAGTGGGTAACGGCAAGATCGCCTCCAGAGTTTGCAATATAACTTTTCATTTCGCTGCGCTGTACCCTATCAGTCCATGTCATAATTCCGGTTTTCTGAATTGATCCCTGTAGCACTGCGAGATAAATCTTTCTTATGCCCCCGTTTTTCATGGCTTCTGAAAACCACTGGGCTCCAGCCAGTGATTTACTGAAAACAATGGCACCTGATGTGTTTCTGTCAAGCCGATGCAAGGGCCCGGGACGAAAGCTTAATGATGGTTCTGCCTGCTCAAGCAAATATGGCTTTACTCTGGCTGCCAGGGATTCCGGACCGTCATGAACTAGCATTCCGGCAGGTTTTGAGAATACGATTATATGTTTGTTCTCATAAAGTACAGGTATATCTGCAGAAGATAGAGCAGGAGAACTTCCTCTTTTTCCAGCTTCAGGTTGCTGTATGAGGAATGCTGCGATGCCGATTTTGTCACCGCTGTATACCCTTTCGGAGGGAGTGACTTTATTTCCGTTTACACGTATCAGGCCTTTACGTATAGCAGCAAAGAGTCCGGATAATCCCGCATCCTGCTGTATGCGTTTGACAAGAATATCGATTCTCCGTCCATCATCGTTTGTACCGGCGGTGTATTCAATCCATTCCATGATTAAGAAGCCTGGTTAATTTCTGTATGCTTGACGTCTTTAACGGTGTCAGTGATGGATGTAGAGCTAATCGTACCAAACGTAGAGCAGCTGTGAAATCCTTTATAACCTGGGGAGTGAAAACAGTGCGGGTTTCTGCATATGGTCGCCATCCCTTGCTGCTTAGAATATGCATATTGATTTCAAAAGAGATATTCTCGGGAATATCAATAAGAATGAACTCCTCAGGGACGGGTCGATTCAGCTCTGATGCAAGAAAATCGGCAATCTTTTTTTCGGTTTCTGTACGATCAGGAAGGGCCGTCATAGCAGAATGATGGGGGAAATCCGGGTTAAATGGTATTTCACAGACCGTCTGAAAAAATTCCCGTCGGTGCACAGACTGGATAAGCTGGAATTCCGGTTCTTCATTATTTCTGCAAAGACTGTAGAAGCTTTCGTCATCAAGGTCGTACAGTTCTTCTGCTATGATTTTTCCGGAGTCGAGACCAAGATACAAACCTTTTTTAATCATGCCGGTAGCAATTCTGACAGTTCTATGCCAGTACACTGCACGATACATGAGGTATTTGGAAAACAGTAGATTTTCGAGTGCAGAGATACCTGATTCAAGGATACCGACACCAAATTCAGGATGCGGACGAATTTGGTCAAGTACATAATCAGTATCCTGCACACCATAAGGAACACCACAGAAATATGCATCACGGTTGAGGTAATCCAGCTTGTCGGGATCAAGTGCAGAACTAAGCAAGTGTCTGAAAAACAGAATTTCCCCTGTCACAGGGCCTACGAATGAACTGTCAACTATTGCTGCAGCAGCTTCTGCATTGATCTCGATATCATTTTCAAGTATCGCTTTTATAGGCTCTGAAAGAATGTGCTTTGCAGTCAGTTGTTCATGTTCGACTAGAGGAAGTTCTTTCAGTGCGTGAGTGTATGGAAAATGTCCTACATCGTGCAGAAGGGCTGCGCAGAGAAAAGCTTTTGCTCCTTCAAGACTGACTTCCGGTGCGCCTGGGTAAGAGAGCAGGTTACGTAACATTTTCCTTGCAATTTGCAGTACGCCGAGACTGTGATTCAACCTTGTATGTGTTGCACCTGGATAAACCAGAAAGGATGGGCCCAGCTGCTTTATTCTGGTCAATTGCTGAAGCGGTGGACTGTTTACCAGTTTCAGCATCGGGTCATCAAGATAGATATGACCCCACAAAGGATCCCGTATGGAGTTTGGCTGCCTGCTGTCCAGATAATGAAAAATACGCGATTGATTTGGAGTACTGAAACTCATAATAGAAGACCGTAGCTTAAAATTGATCTGCTGTCCAGCCTGAGCATACTATTGTGTGACAGCTGGAATGCCGGTATAGTAATAATATGAAATGCCCAAGATGCGGCAGTATGGATAACAGAGTAATTGAATCCAGAACACTGGCCAGCGGTGAATCGATACGACGGAGAAGAGAGTGCTCTGAGTGCAGCTTCCGCTTTACCTCATACGAAAGAATTGTTGAGAAACAATTGATGATTGTAAAAAAGCATAATCGTCGGGAGCCATTCAGCCGTGAAAAGCTGGAAAGAGGGATTCATAGAGCGCTTGAAAAACGAGATATCAGTCAGCGTGAAATTGAAGAAATAGTTAACGATCTTGAGGATAAAGCCAGCCTGCAAGGTGGCAGTGATCACGAAATATCATCCAGTGCCATTGGTGAAATGGTACTCGAAAAGCTCTACCATGTAGACCGCGTAGCCTACGTTCGTTTTGCATCAGTATACAGGAACTTCTCTGACCTGCAGGAATTCATACGGGAAATAGAAAATTTTTCACGGGATATTGCTGAATAGCGAGTGCAGATAGCTGAAAGATGTGGAGCCTGGTTCTATATTCCGGAGTTATTTCTGATAAAAAAAAAGCAGCATGGGAAAGTGCAAACAGTTTTTGCAATTTTCCCATGCTGCTTTTTTATATTTTGGTGGCGAAGGGACTTGAACCCCTGACCGAACGGATATGAGCCGTTTGCTCTACCGACTGAGCTACGCCACCGTTTGACAACGATGCAGAAGATAGCAGGATTCACGGTGAGTGTCAAGCAGAGTCATTATTCCGTATAGAAAAAGCTCTAAAATTATACCATTTTCTGTGCCTGGGCTGTATCCAGAAGTTTTTGTGACCAGTAATTTTGTTTGAGATATGCAATCTTGTCCTTGGGATTATCCATTTTTGTGCTTCTCTCCTGGAGTTGTTTTGCAGCCTTCCCGATAATGGCATTCGGATCCTCTATCGGTTCATCAGCCATGAGTAATGCTTGAGCATAGAGGTAATAATATATTGCTGAACTCGGATCAATTGGACTTATACTGCTACTGCGCAGCAGTGACTGCATGTGCTCAAGAGCTTGTTTACTGCAATGTTTTCTTAATTCTGCAGTAGCTGAATAGCATCTGCCAAGCAAAACAGGAGGGTAGGTGTGTTCTGACTCAAAAAAGATGCCTGTTCCCTCTATCAGTAAAAAACCAGTAGAAAAAGGATTGGTGTTCTGGGCAGAAAACAATTCAGTCCACTGTTCTTCTGTCTGATCAAGGACTGACTGAGCAAGACTGTATTCATTATACAGTAATAGAGCTTCTCCCAGAAATAGGTCTCGCTCCGGATGTTGAGGCTGTTTTCTGAAGATTCTGATGGATGCGGATGGTGCCTTGGTATAACTCAGACACCTGATTTGCCAGCGTAAAAACATTCCCAGAGCTTCGGGGTTTTCTATGCTGCGGGAATAGGCACTCCCTGTACCGAATTTCTGCATTGCGGTCTCATAATTACCTAATTCAAAATCAACTCGAGCCAGCATGAACTGGAGTTTCAGGGATAGTAATGTCCATCCAGAACGCTGACAGGTGGGAATAATGGCTGTGCAGATTTCTCTGGTTCTGCTGTAGTTGCCATAGAGAAATTGCTTGGCAGCCACTATCACAGATGTATGAGCATATATCAGCGTGTTCTTTACCGGATTTGCAAAGTCGAGGGCAATCTGCATATAGTCCAGGGCTTCCCACATCGATCCCTGGATCAGCCTGCAGCGGGCAATGAGAATATTTGCTTCGATTATACCAGCTCTTTCATGAGCTTCCTGAAATGAGATTATTGCTTTTTTTGCATACTGCAGTGCGGCATTCCAGTTTCTGGATGCCTGATTCATTTTGGCGATTGCGAGCAGGACATAGCCGCTGTCAGCAGAAGGAATGTCAACGAGGTGACTGAAATCGTGAACATCGCTTCGAAGATTTCGAATACTTTCTGAATCATTTTCTGCCAGAGCGAGGAGCATCCGGCAGGTCCATAGAACCCAACGTATTCTCACAGCCACTCCTCTTGAAAATGTAAGTCCGAGTATCTGATGAGCATGTCTGACTAGTCTACCTGCTTCTTCGACTCTGCCGCTAAGTAAAAGTTGTCTGCTTAATGATAAAAACCAGTTAAGAACCCTGTGTGGATCAGCTACAGTGGTGCCAATCTGAAGCAGCTGCATCGTCATCTGCAGTTTTGACTTATCAAGTTTTCTCTGAATAAATAATTCTGCCTTCTGCATCAGCCGTTTCCGTTCGGTTCTTTCCATCCAGGTCAGGTTCTGGTTTGGGGTATCAAGAATGGCTGGAAGAGGAAATCTGATTGATAGAATGAGTCCTTTATCAGCCAGATGACGGCATATATCAGGATATACAAAAGGTGATATGCCTTCTTCCTGTAGAAATTCGAGTAGCATTTCACTATTAAGGCTAGAGCCGAAGAGCTGAAAGCAGAACAGTACGGTCTGGCTGCGTGAATCACACTCCTCTGCAAGGGCGTGAAATCCTTTTGCTCCAAGACTGTCCCAGTATTCATTTAGACGTGAAGGCCTTTTCAGTCTCTGATGGTCGAGTATCGTGCAGGCTTTTTTGGGAAGGTGGGGGAGGGCGCGGGCCTCCTCCCGGCTTATCATCACCGGTATTCCAATTTCCCTTTTTAACATGGTTTCAGTGAACCATGATGTAATCAGGCTTAATGAATCGTTCAGCTCATCTTCACAGTACATTGCAAGGACGAGAGGTTTTCCCAGATATTCGGCTGCTGCGAGTCTCTCCTCAAGGCAGTTATATATCTGTTGTCGTATTCTATATAAGGGCTGCTCGGCTAAAGAAACCGGATTTGCCGGTTCACTCATGATCTGTTCTCGTAATTGCTTGCTGAATACATCAGCATGCTCTTCTCCCCAAATTACAAAGGGAGGATCCTGGATCAACCGGAGAGAAAGATAGCAGTCTCTGAATGCTGACTGAAGGAATTCCTGCACAGAAGATTCGATTGTCGAGACAGTTTCAAGTGGAAAACTGGACTGTATCCACTTCAGAGATGCTTTGTAACCGGGTTCATAATAGGATTCGAGTGCAGAGAACAGGAAGTCATGTATTTCGCGATCAACACTGAATTGCTGAAAACCAATGTTCAATGCCTCCTTGTCCTTAATTCCGAGAACTCTGCTGAGGCCTCCTTGTCTGACATTATCTTCATGGAATCTGAACAGATGTTCAAAATTGTGACGTGCATCGTCTCCTATCCAGAATGAATCCTCATGTTCAGCCTGCAGTAGTCTGTTGCGTAAGCTGCGAAACAGACTGGTATCATCCGTGTTTTCTACGGAATCTATCAATACTGAAAAGCCCATCAAGTCGTGACGAATTTCATTCAACTGTGTGAATGCCCTGTAGACTGCGGCCGCCATGAGCTCCAGATCAGCCAGGCGCGAACTTGGAAACTGAAACAGATAATAACCCGAGCTTTTTGGATCAATATGTATTCCCTGACTGTCCATACACACGGAAAGAATAGACTGAATTTGTTTTACTATTTCAGCGGAACAACGTTCAATCTGTTTATAACTTCGGATTTCGAATAAGGTATAATGCATTTACATCCCCGTCTGTCTTATATCGGCAGGAATCGCATCCGGGTTTATACGTGGAAACTGAAGCAATAACCATTATTCAGGGGAACGGGATATGCACAGCCGGCTGGAAATTGAGGGGAGCTGCGGAAATAGAGTGAACCATACTTTGATGACATCAAGAGGTAGCTTGTTTCTGATGGTTCAGGAAGGCTTACAAGCCCATAGGCCAGAGACGCAGCATATACACTTAGCTCGCTCAGACGTTCGGGGAGATCTATAGTGTCATCATGAGCAAGAATTACTGCAATGTATCCGAAAACACGATCCTGAAGCCGTATAGGCACCTGGATATCGTATCTGGACTGTTTCTCAAAAGGGCGAACAGGAAAGCAGAATTGCTCCGGGATTCTGCTGATTTTGTGATTCGTCTGGATATGCATTACCGCATTTTCTCTTTTTCCTTGCAGCTCTATTGCAATTCTATGTTCTGCCCAGGGGCTGATGCCATCCCTGAGATGATGCAGTAGCGAATGTACTTTTTTTAGCTGCGGAACCTTTTCAGTCTGAACGTTGAGAGCTTCAGTAATCAAGGGATGTTTCTGTACTCCATCTGTATGAAGCGCAAGTCTGAGCATTTTGTCGTTTATGCTTATAACATGTGTGGTTACTGAAAATGCTCCGTTACGGGACGGTATTTCCAGCCGAACAAGCTGGAGTTGCGTCTCACTTAATACAGAACTAATGCAGTGAACATCGGTATAATCGCTGCTCAAGGCCTGAATTGTTGCAGGAATTGGCGGATGCTGCGGAATCAGAAGCTTTATCTGAAGCTGATTTCTTAAAGCAGTGCTTAATGCCAGAAATACTTCGGTTGAACCTGGATTCATGATCCGCTGCCAATTGTCCATGTGTGACTTGCAGGCTGGAATCTTGGCGTCCCGGCGGATTGTCGGAGGTCGTCCCAGGGGACAACTATATCAGAAATTTTCCAGGTTCCATTCGTCCGGGATAAGGTGATTTCAGATACAGCGCTTGTCCTGGAAGTAAACAGTCGTACAGCAAGACGGTACCCGGAATCGGATTCACGGAAAACACCTGTCCTGTAGTGCTCAAGGGATATCTCGCCATCGAGAATTGGTTCCAGTTCCAGTTCCAGCAGAAAACTGTTTTCTTCAAGCAGGGTACCACTTGCTATTTCTCCACGCAGAAGCGCTTCAAGGAAGGAATCAAGGGTTGATTTCGCTGTGTGAGTTCCGGAATGCAGGTAGTCCATTTCTGTGTCGAGTGCGGCTTTGCTATGACTCGGTTCTGCACTGTTCAATAGCTTGTCTAGAGCTCGATCCGCTGGATCAACGGATGCTATCCTTACATCATTTTCCTGCCTTAAATCGCCTTCCGGAGGAATAAACCCGGATTGCTGTCCGGTGTTGTCTCTATTTGTCTGCAGATTCACTACTGGTCTTTCTCCAGCTAATTCTTCAGTGCTGAGTACCCGTCCTGTTACCGTAGCTTCATTTTCCGGGCTCTCTTCCTGACAACCGATAAACAGTACTGCAGATACAAGCAGCAAGCAACAAGCAGGAATAAGCACTGTGTGTAGCAGTTTACGAATAGGCATATTCAGAGATTAGCAGAGCTTCATCCGGAAAGCAAGCAGAGCACAGGCTTGTTCAACTTTTTCGCTTTTTTATTGCCTGAACAAGAAACAATGCAATTGGATCTTTGGTAATCCAGAGCAGAAAGACTCCTGTAGAGCAATAGACTATAGCTGTTAGTGTCAGTGGAATACCGGCAAATACAAGACGTGATGCCGATGTCGAAACCAGATTTTCCAGTATAGGACTTAGGAATATTACCGGTACTGACGACACAAGTGAAAGAAGCAGAAGTTTACCTGAATACATTAGAACCGGTGAAAAGACAGTACCAATCCCTTCGATATTTTTCTTTTTAAGCATCCAAACCAATGCAATAGTATTTACCAGCCCGGCAATTGATAATGCAGCGGCAATACCAACTCCCTGAAATCTGAAGGAAAGGGACCATGCCAGAACAATATTCACAGTGAAGGAGGCTATGCCTGCGAGAGTTGGACTCCGGGTATCTTTCTGGGCATAAAATGCCGGTGCAATGATACGGTTTGCAGCAATGAAGATAAGTCCGAGCATATGATAAAGAAAAATTTCTGCAGTAATCAGCACTGATTCCCGTCCGAATTGCCCGGTCTGAAAAAGTACTGCAACTATATGAACTCTCTGGATTATCGCAAATACAGCTATTGGTAAGGTAACTAGCAGGACTGCATCAAGAGATTTCTTCAATCGATCATTAAACCTGTCCCACTCGTGTTTTGATGCTGCAATTGAAAGCTCCGGAAGCAGTACAGTTCCGATAGACATTACAAAAACACCTAGTATTAGCTCCTGCAGACGCAGTGATATCTGGATACTTGTCGCTGCTCCGACACCGTATGCCAGCCCGGTTGATACAAAGGCATTTAATTCATACACAGCCATTCCAAGCAGAGTCGGCGCCATCAACATGAGAACGCGCTTCATGCCGGGGTTCAGAAATGCTCTTCTGACCGAAATTATCCTGAACCGAGCTCCCATTTTAATTACTGCCGGTAATTGCACGCAAGCCTGTAGGACACCGCCGACGAGTACGCCTATCGCCATAGCGCGTGCAGGGTTTGGAACCCAGAAAACAATTAGCGGTGGAACTGTAAGAAAACTGATGTTAAATAAAATCGGTCCCACACCGGAGGGAACGAATACACCATGTGAATTAAGTATTCCCTGAAAGAAAGCCGCAATTGAAACCATCGCGAGAAAAGGAAACATAAGCCTTATCAGAAAGGCTGTCTCAATGGTATCCATGGCAATTGTTGGATCTGTTGACATTGCTGCATATGTTTGCGCGATATAAGCAGCGCCTGCCATTCCCATGGCTACCACAATACCTACCGTCCAGATTAGTGCTGTAAATGTCGCAGACAGGAATTCTTCTGTTTTTTTATCATTCCCCTCAGCGAAATATCCCTGCATTGTAGGGATGAGAGCCGTAGACATGGCACCTTCTGCCAGAAGCTTTCTGAAGAGGTTAGGTGTATTATAGGCAGCTGTGAATGCTTCAGCCAGGAGGCCTGTACCAAGCAGGCTTGTTCTGGTAATTTCCCGTAAAAGACCAAGAATTCGTGATATCATGGTCAGGCCAGACAGCTTACTGCTGTCTCTCATCATTTTTGAATTCCGTCGGTGATCATCAGCATTATTCATGAGATCGGAGCATATCATGAATCGGCTGAATGCGTAAGAAGCAGAAAGGAATGAATACAATGGATATTCGAGACATGCAGTTATTTTTAACTCTCTCCGAGACCCTTCATTTCAGGATCACCGGAGAAATCTGCCATCTTAGCCCATCGGCAGTGAGCAGAGCATTGCAGCGAATGGAACAGGAGCTCGATCAGGAATTGATACATCGTGAGTCACGGGATATCAGTCTTACTATGGCAGGGAGGATATTTGCTGAGTTCTGCCGCGAAGTACTTTCTAAATGGCATTCAATGGAACGTGAATTAGGTACTAAATCCGGACAGCTGCATGGCGAGCTGCGATTATTCGCTTCAGTGACAGCCAGTATCGCAGTGCTTCCCCGCCTGTTGGCACGATTGCGTACTGCATTTCCTGGAATCAGGGTTGTTCTGGAGACCGGGGCTCACGCAGAGGCTTTACAGAGAGTCAGCGATGGGCATGCCGATATTGCTGTCGCTGCCCTTCCGAAGATACTCCCGGATGGACTTTCCTCCTGTTCACTGCTTGATTCAGATCTTATTTTTATTGCTCCAAGAATATCTGTCGAGTCTTTTGATCCGTCAAGAATTCCTGATAATTTAACGCCTGAAGCTGCCTCGGAGCTTCCCATGGTTGTGCCACGGGATGGAATTGCGCGCGAAGAGCTAATGCAATGGTTTTTATCTGATGGGGGAGGCCTGCATCCCAGAATATATGCAGAAGTTTCCGGGAGCGAAGGAATTCTCAGTATGGTACGCCTCGGGTTTGGAATCGGTCTTGTGCCAAGAATCGTTCTTGAATCCTCTGCGCTGAGCACTGAGGTTCGTATTCTGAAAGCAATGCCATCACTGGAGCCCTTCCATTTAGGACTGGTTGCTCAGTCGAGACGAATTGATGAACCGGAATTATCGGCCTTCTGGAACCTGGGTGAAGCAGGGCAGGTATAGTATAAAAAAAAAGCATCCAGCCCGATGGGCTGAATGCTTTATGCGGCAGAGAGGACTTGAACCTCCACGTCCTTGCGAACACCAGCCCCTCAAGCTGGCGCGTCTACCGATTCCGCCACTGCCGCGAAACGATGGGGTGAATATATCGGGAAGCCTTGATCATGTCAATAAGATAGCGGAAAAAAATTAGTCATAGCTATCTACCGTATAATATTCAGCAGATAGCCCCGGTTTTCAGTCCATCTCATCCAGAGCTTTTTCCAGTTTTCCCAGCAAATCACTGAATACCCTGATAGCTTTGGCAACGACCTCAGGACTATGCATATCTGCACCTGCAGTCGCCAGATTATCAATAGGAAATTTTGAGCCACCGGATTTCAGAAAGCTGAAATATTTCTCAAGTGCACCGGGTTTATTTCCAAGAACATCGTCTGACAGACTGATTGCCGCGCTTATACCTGTGGCGTATTTATATACATAAAATGCGCGATAGAAATGTGGTATCCGTAATCCTTCAATATCATCAGGTGCCTCAATTGCTACGGATTCACCAAAGTATTGGCGTTGAAGATTTGCATATTCAGTGCGTAAACTTTCAACGGTGAGAGGTTTGCCGGTTTCTACCATGGAGTGTGTTATTTTTTCATATTCAGCAAACATGGTCTGACGGAACAGGGTAGCCAGAATATCATCAATTCTCAGATTCAGAAGATATGCTGTTATTTGTGGATTATCTGAGTATTTACCCAGCATATGATTAAAAAGTAGTTGTTCATTGAATGTAGAGGCTACTTCCGCTTCAAAGATTGTGTACTGGTAATTCTGGAAAGGATTGTTTTTTGCTGAGTAATAGGAGTGCATGGAATGCCCTCCCTCATGAGCAAGTGTGAATATATCCCGGAGTACATCTTCCTTGTAATTCATAAGAATGTACGGGTTACCAAGAAAGCTGCCGGCTGAGAAAGCACCTGAACGTTTCCCCTTGTTTTCATAGCGGTCGACCCATCCGTTTCTGAGTCCGTCTGAAAGCACGGAGACATATTCTGCTCCCAGAGGAGCAAGAGCTTCTTCGAGAAGCTGTACAGCATCCTCATAACTATGTGTCATCTTGATATCTTTCAGAAGAGGCACTCTTACATCGAACAATCTGAGCTTGGGAATGCCAAGAATTCGAGAGCGCAGCTGGTAGTATGAGTGTAATACAGGGAATGCTTCATGAACCTGGTTAATCAATGTGTCGTAGACAGATTCAGGAACATCGTCTGCGAATAGTTTGGATTCTCGGGACGAATTGAAACCACGTACACGCGCCTGATATACATCAAGCTGAACGCTTCCTCCATAGAGTGCTGCAATAGTATTCTGGTGAGCTTCGATATGACCATAGAACTGCAGATAAGCTTTCTCGCGGACCTCACGGCTGCTATGCTGCATCAATGAAGAGAAACTTGACTGTGTCAGGGGCTTAAGCCCTTCCGGGGTTTCAATAGTGCCATAATCGATATCTACATCTGTCAGAGCAGAAAAAGCTTTATTGGCGGTTTGGTTACTTTCTGCCTGCATTGCAAGCAGTTTTTCTTCTTTTCCACTCAGGATATACGGTTTGTAGCGAAGCAGGCGTGATAGATAGATGGTATACTCTTCAAGAATTTCATTTTTCATAAAACCCTGAATAGTCTCATCGGGAATAGCCTGGATTTCCGGACTCTGAAATGCTGCTTCAGTTTCTATCCGTGCAGACAGTTGCATGAATCTTGCGAACCTTGCCTGATTTTCGCTGTTCCCCGCATCTTCGGAGTATTTTAGATGGGCATAATAGCCGAGTCGTTCCTCATCCATACTTATTGACATCATCAGCTTCAGGGCGTCCCTGAGGCTTTCTGCTGATGTGCCCAGTGTTCCCTGCAATGCAGTGATCGAAGGAATACGTTCTTCCAGCTGTTTGTAGGTTGCTTCCCATTCTGTATCTGATGAAAAAAGGCTGCCAAGATCCCATTGATCTGATGGCTTGATTTCATTTCGTAAAGGTGTTGTATATTTTTCAGACATGTCTTTATCCTAACTCAGTCAAAGCAGTTTGCATAGCCGACAGGGCCGTTCTCATGGCCTTTCCCCGGTGACTGATTCTATGCTTTTCAGCATCAGTGAGATCTGCGACATGTCGGCCGTATTCAGGAATAAAAAAGATCGGATCATAGCCGAATCCGCCACTACCTGAAGATGGCTTCATGGCTATTCTGCCTTCCATGCTGTCCTGTACCGAGATAAATCTATCTGGATTTATCAGAACACTTATGGCACAGATGTATCTTGCACTACGTTCGGGACCATCCACGATATCAACCAACTCTGACAGGAGTTTCTGATTGCGGTCTTTATCATTCAGGCATGGATTATTCTGATCATCACTGCCATATCTCGCTGAATAAATACCAGGTTTGCCATCTAGTGCATCTACACAAATGCCAGAGTCATCAGCAATAACAGCATCTATGCCCAGCTGTTTGATAAGTTTTTTTTCAATCAAAAGGGCATAGAGATGCTCAGCTTTTATCCATGCATTTTCGGAAAAACTATTTCCTGTTTCTTCAGGATTAAAATCAATATCCAGTTGATCAGGACTAATTATGTTGATTCCTGGAATAATCTCCTGTATCTCTTTCAGTTTGTGTTGGTTGTTGCTTGCCAGTGCTATAGTCATGTTTTAATGATACCATGGTATCCTGAGTTGATTCCATACGAAGTATCATACCAGTACTCATATTCTGATACATCCTTCTGAAGTAGGCCATTGTGTAATGAATCGTACCTTCCGGAAGACCTGTCACTTCTGACACTTCGCTGTGCATTGGTTTAACGCAGATTCTTCTGAGTTGACGTCTGCAATTTGAAAGCAGATGACTGTAATATCTTTCTCTTTGCTCCAGTATATGACGCTCATCATTGCTGAAATACTGGCAGTGCAGTTTGTACTGAATACTGCGTAAATTAATCATTGCTGCATTCCTGCGTTTTCGTATGGTCTGCCGCCGGTGATCCCTGCTGTTGATTTTCTGGCGGAGGGTATCAATCATTCCCTGGAACTCCTTTAGATCTATACCAATAACATCAGCGCAGATTTGCGTCTCCTGTTCGCTTATAAATTCACAGTTCATCAAGGCGAGCACCATAATTCGTTTTTGCAGTACGTTTTTTTTTCTGATTTTTTCACTGCAGAGTGAATGAAAATTTTTCACAATCATTTCTGGATTGACAGATGCTTCAGAAATCTCTTCATTTACTGTATCGTGAGTATTATCGGTTACTGTGTACTCTATGTCATAATTCCCGAAAGAGTTCATATTACCTACTCTGCGTTTGTAGAACGAGCTGTATTGGTATTTCATGCTTAGGAACAGATACGCTTCAAAGCAGCTGTCAGCTTTATAACTGTAGTTTTTTAGCAGTCTAAGCATCCTGCTGTAAAAAAACAACAAAAATTCACCGCATTCATCTTCTCCTCCGCGGCCGCTGCGTCTCGGATAATTATATATTATCGGGGCGATTCTCTTGAAAACATCTTCAAGTGACTTCTTTTTTTCCTGAAAATCCAGCACAGTTCGAGTCAGTTCGGTCATTATTCCTCTCCTCAACAGGAGATATGCAATATTCGGGCCATGACCGATATAAATTGCAGCATATAGAGTCATGAATTTGTGCGAATGTAGAAATTATCTGCTTGTATAGTGATAAATATGCAACAATTGTATGATTCAGTGGCAGAGTCATTCCGGGTTTAGGTGTAAAACCCGGAAACCACTTTATTTTGTTACAATCCGTTACAAACATTATCGAAATGATTTACGAGCGCGTCATTTCTTTTCTCTAGTTGATTCGATATAAGTCATATTGTACAGGAAATTCAGCGATTGAAAGCTTCAGTAAAAAGTGCGATTAATTTTTTCTTGACTTCCGGAATTGGCATATCCTGTCTGAATCCGGAGGCACGGGCATGCCCACCTCCGCCAAGTTTGAGAGCAATCTGAGATACATCAATATGTTCAGCGGAACGTAGACTTCCGACCGTTACGCCAGGTTCAATCTCGCGGAGAAATGCAATTGCCTCACAATTTTCGATACTCAGGAGCAGATAGTAGAGACTATCACTATCACGTTCGTTCTGCCCGAATTCCTGTTCATCACTAAGTAGAGAATGAGAGATAAAAAACTGGCCATCGAAATATGATTCAGCACGATCCAGTAAGCGGGCCAGATGTTTGCGTGACTGCATTGACCTGCCATCGTTTACCTTTCTGTATGTCAATCTTGGTGAAGCACCTTTCTGAACAAGCCTTGATGCTGCCATAAAAACATCACCGCTTCCAGCTTCGAGAAATCTGAAAAATCCAGTGTCTGTAATCAGTCCCATAAACAGGAGTTTTGCTTCTTCAGTCGTGACCTCGCCACTAAGATCTTCGATGATACGCTGAACCATCAATGCAGTGGCAGGGATTTTTGCGTCTACCATTCTGATTGCGCCGTATGGGTGACCGGCCGCATGATGGTCGATTACTGCAATCTTGAAATGTCTCACCTGCTGCTGTAGACCGCCGATTCTGTCAAAACTTGAGCTGTCAACAACAATTACACCGGCATCGGGGTATTCACGCAGCATTTCATCCGAAATTTCAGGTTTAAATTCAGACGCAAATTCCCGTATTTCGCTACGGTCAAATGGACCGACATTAAAGGTTTCAGCAATTTTGCCGCTTCTTCGAAGAAAGCTGCGAAGTGCGAGGGAGGAGCCGACACAATCACCATCAGGCTCCATGTGTGAGAGGATAAAAAAGGCCCGATGATCCTCCAGAAATTCCTTGAGGTCATCGGGTATATTAATTGATTTCATGCAGATAGTTTTAATAGTTCAGCTCGAGAGTTTCAATACCTTCGAAGTACTCCCGCCAGTTGATTGTTCTGTCTATTGCTTTGTAAACGTGGTGCATTCTGTTCCTGGGAAGAAAAAGATTTACATGCGATACAGAACCGTCTATAAAAACAACATTCATAAAAGGGACAGCCGGTGAATGAGTGTAGGCCACTGATCCTGCTGCTGCAGCAGATCCGAACCATGAAAGAGGTAGATCAGCATACGCAAGCCGTCCGTTTGATCGCCGGTACTGCACACGATAGCCGAAACTGGTTGCATATACTTCTTCGATTTGAAGCGATCTCACGTAGATATTGGATTCACGGTTCTGAACTTCAAATCCAAATTGAGCTGATACATGCAGACCGCTTGCCAGAAAGAGAAAACAAATAAACACTAACTGAAAGGCAATGCGTTTCTTCATGGCCTACCTCCTTGTTGTACATCTTATAGATTATAGTATAGATGTATGTGCCGTGCTTTGCAAGAAAATAACTGGCTGAGCTTTCTACGAAAAAATCTCAGTATGAGCGCTATTCTTTTACCATAGTGGACAGCATAACCGCTTTGATAGTGTGTTTTCGGTTTTCTGCCTGATCCCAAACACGTGATGAGTTCCCTTCAAAAACGTCTTTACTTACTTCCTGACCAACAACAGCAGGAAGACAGTGAAGGAAAACCGCATTTTCACCAGCGAGTGACATCAAAGTGGCGTTTACCTGGTAATCTCCCAGAAGTTTTTTTCTTTGTTCCGCCTGTGCTTCTTCACCCATAGAAACCCATACGTCAGTATAAACTACATCAGATCCGCGTACATCCAGGAGATTGCTGCTGATTACGGGCGGTGTTTCTGAAAATTCGTTTACCGCATCTATCAGCTCCTGTGGGGGCGAAAGTTCAGCTGGACAAATGATTCGACATTTGATTCCTAGTTTTCCGCAAATAATGAGTAGTGAGCTTGCGACATTATTTCGACCATCACCGATATAGCTGAGCACTCTGCCTTTGAGATTTCCGAAATTTTCCTGCATCGTAAGTATATCAGCAAGTGCCTGAGTAGGGTGATAGGTATCAGTAAGACCATTGAAAACAGGTACCCCTGAATACTCGGCGAGTGTTTCTACCGTAGCCTGCTTGAAGCCGCGAAACTGGATTCCGTCAAACATTCGACCAAGAACACGCGCGGTATCCTCAACACTCTCTTTACCTCCAAGCTGAATATCCGCTGTCGACAGGAAAACCGGATGCCCACCTTCTTCACCAAATGCAGTCTCAAAAGCACAACGAGTTCTTGTCGATCGTTTTTCAAATATCATTGCAAGAGTCATGCCCTGAAAACGTTGTTTGCGTATTCCCTGAATTCGTTCCTGTTTCAGTTCTGCAGCAAAATCAATAAGGCCGGATATTTCTTCACTGGAAAAATCAAAAAGATGAAGTAGTGAACGCCCGGTGAGTTTACCAATCATAATTTACCCCCTAATACACAAGCACTGTTATCAAAGTAGTTTTATTCAGCCGGAAACAGAAGAGCCACGGCTTCAAGTATAGTAGCAGGAAAATGGAAGGTTGTCTGCTGTCGGATTTCACGTGGCAATTCCTCAGCATCAAGCTGGTTCTCTGTTGGCAGCAGAATAGCTTTAATACCGTTTCGGTGTGCTGCAAGTACTTTTTCTTTTATACCACCGACCGGGAGAATGCGTCCGGTCAATGTAATTTCACCTGTCATGGACCAACCACAGGGGAGTGGGGTTTCAAGCAGGGCAGATAGAAGCGCCATGGTCATAGTAATTCCTGCTGAGGGGCCATCTTTCGGAATAGCGCCTTCAGGTACATGAATATGCATATCCTGCTCACACAAGCTGACATTCAGACCTGCAAAATGTTTGCTGTTGCTTCTCAGGAAGGTGTGGGCAATACGGGCGCTTTCTTTCATTACATCCCCGAGATTACCTGTTAGTGTCAGATCGCCTTTGCCGGGGAATAGACTTACTTCTACAGGAAGAAGAGTCCCTCCTGCTTCGGTCCATGCCATGCCCAGAGCCATTCCGATACGTTGTTCCTGAACCATAAGATCACGGCGGGCTGTTCTTTTACCAAGAAATTTTCTGACTCGGGCCGGAGTAACTACAAAGCTGAACTGTTCTTCGGCTGACCTCTCTGGATAACCTTCTGCGACTGCTTCCCGGGCAATCCTGCGCATAACTGCTGCGGTATGTCGCTCAAGGTTTCTCACACCGCTTTCCATGGTGTATTCATTAATCATTGTCCGGAGTGCCGTGCTCTGGAAGGTTATTGAGGCCCAGTCCAGACCATTTTCCTGCTGCTGCTTCGGAATAAGGAATTTTTCTGCTATCTTGGCCTTTTCGTATTCGGTATAACCGGGAACCTCGATAATTTCCATTCTATCACGAAGAGCATGAGGAATTGTATGCAGACTGTTAGCTGTGGTAAGAAAAACAACTTTCGAAAGATCGTATGGGACATCAAGATAATGATCCATGAAACTATTGTTCTGTTCAGGATCAAGAACTTCAAGAAGAGCAGAAGCGGGATCTCCCCGATGATCAGAAGAAATTTTATCTATTTCATCAAGAAGAAAAACCGGATTGACTGTTTTAAGTCTGCGTAGCCCCTGAATTATTTTTCCTGGCATTGCGCCGACGTAGGTGCGCCTGTGACCACGTATTTCGGCCTCATCCCGAACCCCACCTAATGAAATCCTTGTGAACTCCCTGCCCAGTGCTCTGGCCATTGATTTACCGAGGGAGGTTTTTCCTGTTCCAGGAGGCCCTACAAAACAGAGGATCGGGCCTTTAACACCAGGATTTAATTTCTGGATTGCAATATATTCCAGGATCCGTTGTTTGGGCTTGTCCATGTCATAGTGATCGTTGTCGAGAATATTCTGGGCATCGTCTATAGATGGGATCGGTTCATCGTTAGCAAGCCATGGTATATCAATAATCCATTCGATATAAGTCCTGAGAATCCCAGCTTCCGGAGCCATTGGCTGCATGCGCTCAAGGCGTTTCAGTTCTTTTCTTGCCTTGGCATTTACTTCTTCCGGCAGCTGTAGATTGTCCAGAGCCTCTTCCAGCTCATGGATTCCATTATCATCAGGAGTCTCTTTTCCAAGTTCCTTGTTGATTTCCTTGAGCTGTTCATTCAGATAATACTCTTTTTGACTGCGTTCCATTCGCTGTTTGACGCGGTCAGAGATGCTGCGCTTTAGGTTTTGAACTTCTATCTCGGCGTCCAGAGCTATAGCAGTTTCCTCAAGCCTGTAGGTAGTATCCTCAGCGTTCAGCAGATCGAGTTTTTTCTTTCTGTCAATATTTGCGTGACCAGCTACTAGATCCACGAGTTTATTCGGAGTATCTGCGCGCTCAACCTGTTTAAGTATTTCAGGGTTAACCCGTTTGTTGTCACCAACAAGTTCCTGGAAACTGGTCTGGATAGATTTCATCAAAGTGCCGGCATTAGAAGGGGCAGGGCTGTCTGATATGTCACCAGTTCGGACAAGTATGGGACTACCACTGTTCTGTATGAAATCAAGCAGTCTGACACGACGCTCGCCTTCAATCAGTACCCGGGTAGATCCATTTGGAAGCTTCATAACCTGCATTATTCTGGCAACCGTTCCGACGGGATTTAGACTGTCTTGTGGTGAAGCCTTGCTGTCTGCCTGATGCAGCTGTGGTACAACGACAATCCTGCGGTCCCCATTCATCGCTGTGTCGATACTTTCCGCACCGCTGTCCTTGGCAATAAAAAAGGGGCCGACCATATGCGGGAAAATTATTATTTCAGCGCTGGGCAACAAGGGGAGCTCATCTGAGTCCCCCTTGTTCAGTGGTCTATCGAATAACTTCATGCTGATTGTTTAATTTCAATCACCTCTGGTTTGGCTTCCTGGGTGATAACCTCACGACTGATGATTACCTTTTTACGGCCTTCCATAGATGGCAACTCAAACATAAGGTCTATCATGACATGTTCGACAATTGATCTCAGTCCGCGTGCGCCGGTTTTTCTGTCAAGAGCAACCTTTGCAATTTCCTGGACAGCCTCCCGCTGGAATTCGATCTCGACATCGTCGAGTCCGAGAGAAGCCTCGTATTGCCTGATGATAGAGTTTTTGGGCTCGGTAATTATCCGCTCGAGATCTTCAATGGAGAGCTCATCCAAAGCAACGTTAATCGGCATACGACCGATAAATTCGGGTATCAGACCGAATTTAATAAGGTCATCCGGATGCATAGCTGCATAGAGTTCCGAGAGATGCTTGTTCTTGGCCGAACTTACATCAGCACCGAAACCCATCGGGTGTTCAGAAACCCGGCTCTCAATAACCTTGTCGAGTCCGACGAATGCGCCACCACAGATAAACAGGATATTACTGGTATCGAGCTTTATCATTTCCTGGCTTGGGTGTTTGCGGCCACCCTGGGGAGGAACTGAAGCAATTGTACCTTCAATGATTTTCAGCAGTGCCTGCTGTACGCCTTCACCAGATACATCACGGGTAATAGAAACGTTTTCTGATTTACGTCCTATCTTGTCTATTTCGTCAATATAGATAATACCACGCTCGGCAGCAGCAATATTGTTGCCTGCAGCCTGTATAAGCTTCAGGAGAATGTTTTCAACATCTTCACCGACATATCCCGCTTCGGTCAGTGTCGTGGCATCAGCAATCGCAAAAGGAACCTTTAATTTACGAGCAAGTGTTTTAGCAAGCAGGGTCTTGCCGGTGCCGGTTGGCCCGATCATGAGGACATTTGATTTTTCAACCTCGACATCGCTTTCTATCTTTGCTTTATGCGTTACACGCTTGTAGTGATTATAAACTGCAACAGACAGTGTCCGTTTCGGACGCTCCTGACCGACTATATACTGATCAAGATATTCTTTTATTTCCTTCGGAGTAGGGATAGAATCAAGATACTCTGCTGTTACAACATCTTCCTCATCATCAATTATCTTCTTGCAGACATTTACGCATTCATCACAGATGTATACGCCGGGGCCGGCTATTAGTTTTTTGGCCATTTCGGCATTTTTACCGCAGAATGAACAGGTTTTCTGATTCTCGTTTCGCTTATTCAGCATTTTTTTCCCTTATCAGTATCTTGTCTACAATGCCATAGTCCTTGCTTTCCTGCGCCGACATAAAGAAATCTCTTTCCATATCGGCCTCTATCTTTTCAAAACTGTGACCGGTATGTTGCGCGAAGTACTCAATCAGAAGGCGCTTCAGCCGCATTATTTCACGGGCCTGGATTCCGATATCACTGGCCTGTCCCTGTGCACCGCCCCACGGCTGATGCATGAGCACACGGCTGGATGGGAGGGCGAAACGTTTGCCGGCAGTCCCTGCAGCAAGCAGGACAGCGCCCATAGATGCTGCCTGACCCATACAGATTGTCTGAACATCAGGTCTGATATACTGTATTGTATCATAGATTGCCAGTCCGGCGGTAACTGAACCGCCGGGTGAATGGATGTACAGACTGATATCCTTGTCCGGATCCTGTGATTCCAGAAACAGAAGTTGGGCGACAACGAGGTCGGCAGTTACATCATGAATCTCACCATCGAGAAAAACGATTCGATCCTTCAGCAGCCGTGAATAGATATCGTATGAACGTTCACCGACACCGGTTTGCTCCACGACCATTGGTACTAACGTATTGTTCTGCACATTCATGTATTATTCCTTGGCGTTCAATTTACTGATTCGGCTGCACAACGTCCAGATATGTGGATTTTTTTCCTTTTTTAATCTTAGCCTTGCTTAACAGCAGATCCTGAGCTTTTCTTTCCTGAAGATCCTGTTTGAGGTAGGGGAGCATGCCTTGTTTGGTAAAATACTCCTTGATTTCATCAAGACTGGCACCGCTCTGTTCTGCCTGTTCCGCAATCTCGGCATCCAGTTCCTCGTCGCTGACTTCAATCTTTTCTGTTTCGATAAGTTTCTGCATTATCAGGCTGCGCTTGAGATTTTTCTCTGCAGCAGGTTTCCATTCTTCCAGAAGTTCATCTTTGGTTTTTCCCTGCATCTGGAGCAGCTGCAGTACCTGTGCTTCTTCTGTGCGAAACTGGTGTACGAAACGCTGCCAGGAGTTGTCAAGTTCGGCGGTAATCATGGAACCAGGTACAGGAACAGTGCTGCTGTCCACAAGTGCATCCATTATCTGATCAATCTTGATCTGACGGATTTTCAATTCAAGATTTTTTTCAAGACGGTTTTTGATATCGTTTTTCAGGTCATCAATTGTTTCGTATTTTTCGCTTACATCCTGGGCAAGCTCGTCATCAATGGCAGGAAGTTCTTTTTCCTTAACATTGGTTATTTCAACTGATATTTTCTTTTCGGTTCCGGCAAGGTCTGTGTTCTCAAAATCTTCAGGGAATGATTTGCTGATAACTTTTTTGTCACCTTTTTTCAGGCCGATTACATCATCATCAATTTTGTACAGATTGTAGCCGGTGCCGATCGTAAAGGTGAAATCCTCACGTCTGCTTCCATCCACAGGGCTGTCGTTTTCATCAAGTTCCTCATAATTCAAGGTTACGATATGTTCTTTCTTGATTTTGGCATCGTCTTTTTCAACGACTACAGCATTCTGTTCCTGAATCTGTTCAAGCTCACGTTTTTCATCTTCCTTGCTGATGTTAACCTGGGGTTCTTCTGCAGGAATTCCTGAATACTCACCGACTGTAATCTCTGGAAAGATATCGTAAGTAACCGAGAACACCAGATCTTTTTCAAGTGAAAATTCTGGTTCATCCTCGAGAGTTGGTGTGCAGTAGGGTAGCGGCTTTTCCTCAATTTCCTCAAACACACTTCTCAGTGATGATTCGAGTGTTTTCTGGGAAGCTTCATAGCGGATAGATTCTCCGAACTTTCGTTCAAGTACACTTGGTGGAACCTTGCCTTTCCTGAATCCCTTTATCTGGGCATCTTTTGCATATTCTTTCAGGAGATTGTCATATTCCGTGCGTACAGTTTCCTGCCCGACAGTAACCGTCAGTTTCACCGCCGAATTATCGAGGTGTTCAATCTGTTTTTCTTTAACCACAGGTATATCCTTGTACATAGAGTATAAAAAAAGCGTACTGGCAATCCAGTACGCTTTTAAAGAGCGAGAGACGGGATTCGAACCCGCGACATCCACCTTGGCAAGGTGGAGCTCTACCACTGAGCTACTCTCGCAAGTTAACAGAAAAGCTTTGCGCTGTACGATCAGTGCCATTCATACGAGCAGTGCGAGAGAAGGGACTTGAACCCCCACACCCGAAGGTACCAGATCCTAAGTCTGGCGTGTCTACCAATTCCACCACTCTCGCTTTCAGCGCCTGCTGTAAAGCGCACTTGCAAAACGGAATATATATGATTCCTGAAAAACCGTCAAGACCTCCCAGAAATAATTCAGCGCTTCCGTTGTGCGTTCTGAGCCGTGTAGGGATCGAACCTACGACCCGCAGATTAAGAGTCTGCTGCTCTGCCAGCTGAGCTAACGGCCCGATTGTTGCCTGGAAAAACAACAAAAAAATACACCCGGCAGGATTCGAACCTGCGACCCACGGATTCGAAGTCCGGCACTCTATCCAGCTGAGCTACGGGTGCAAAAAAAGTAAAAAAACGGGTGGATGACGGGACTTGAACCCGCAACAACCAGAACCACAATCTGGCGCTCTACCATTGAACTACACCCACCGTGTGCCGAGGAAAATATCTCAAGACAGAGAAATTGTCAAGCGGATGCAGAAAGAAATATGAATTTCATGAACCATGTCACGGGGCTTTTTGTCATTGTCCTGATCAACTCCTCGGCAAGTTCTACAAGTTGCTGGTCTGTACATCTTTCCGACAGGTCCTTGCCGAATCTGCTGGATGTGTCCAGAATCCATCGGGATATTATTTCCTTGTTCAGTATGCGTTTTTCCTCCAGGATTATCTCCTCATACCGGATATTCTTCCAGCCGGCTTCTGCTGCCATCTCCGTGAGGTCATCAGGTTTCCAAGCAGTCTTGGGATCATCCATTGATTCATAGATGTTGTTTTCAGTTTCAGTTAGTGCGTTTGTTGCTGAAGGATTCATTTTTCTGAAATCATTATCAAGAAACTGGCTTAGTCTGCTTCCCCCTGCAGGATACAGCTCTGCCAGAACCATCAACGCACCTTCCTGTGCCTGTTGATGCATTTCTTTAAGAATTTTTTCTTTTTGCGGAGATTCAAGAAGGATATTGACTCCTGTGATCCTGTCGAATGGATGCAATGTTTGCTGGAGGATTTCGGAAGTACAGCCTTTTTTTTCAAGAATGAGCGGACGATCCTCTTCAGGAAGCTCCTCTGATTTATGCGTGAGAAATTCAAGTTCCTTACTATCATAGGGCAGCGCTGTTACCCCGCCTTCCGGACAGTTTCTCAGGGCCTCACCTGTCAGAACGGTACAGAACTGCCCTGCAGTAAGAATTGTATGGTGCCTTGCAAATTTCATTCTGCTCCAGATATGATCGCGGAGTTCATTCAGGTATCCATTTCCACTTCGCTGTATTCTACGTATCCAGGCATCCCGCCCCTTGTCTCTGGGGGAAAAACTAAGTATTTCCGGAAAATCATCGGAACTATGTACAGTCAGTTGTATCTCACGCCTTCTGTTGACGGTTTGATGGATGCTGCCTTCCCAACCGAGCTTCCCGGGTTGGTAGAAAACCTTACCTTTCAGTCCTGAAGGCAGGTAGTCCTGGGCTACCCAGTGATCTCTGTATGCATGAGGGTATGCATAGCCTTGTCCATGTCCAAATCCATGCTTGTCTCTACTGTCATCCCTTAGATGATTAGGAACTTCATGCTGTGCTTCCTGTTCAACCGTCTTGAGGGCATCAAAATAACCAAGCGATGAATTTGATTTTGGTGCATTGGCGAGATACAGAACTGCATGTGTAAGAAAATATTGCCCCTCGGGCATACCGACACGCTCGAATGCCTGGGCAGCTTGATTCACGACTCCGAGTGCATGCGGGTCAGCCAGGCCAATGTCTTCTCCAGCAGAGATAAGCATTCTCCGGAAAATGTATCGTGGATCCTCACCTGAATATACCATTCTGCTTAACCAGTACAGAGCGGCATCCGGATCGGACCCTCTGACGGATTTGATAAAAGCACTGATGGTATCATAATGATAATCACCTTCTCTATCATAGAGGACGGCTTTGCGCTGTATGCTGTCTTCAGCGACAGGCAGGGTAACGTGAATTGTTTCACCCTCGTGAGGAGGGAACTGCGAACCGCTTGTTTCTACCGCAAGTTCGATTGCTCCAAGTAGACTTCTGGCATCACCGTCAGCTATCTGGACCAGATGATCGAGAGCATCAGGATCAATAGTCACATCGTATTTTCCGTATCCCCGGACAGGATCACGCAGGGCTTGCTCAGCCACCTTCTGCAGATCATTTGTGCCCAGCGGCTTGAGCTGAAATACCCTCGATCTGCTTACGAGCGCCGAATTTACAGCGAAATAGGGGTTTTCAGTGGTTGCTCCAATAAAAATTACGGTACCGTTTTCAACCCATGGCAGCAATGCATCCTGCTGAGCTTTATTCCAGCGGTGCACCTCATCCACGAAGAGTATTGTACTGCGGTCATACAGATCACGCATGCTTTTAGCCTGTTCAATCGCTTTCCGGACTTCGGCAACACCTCCAAGAACAGCGTTCAGCGATGTGAATGCCCGTTTGGTAGTATTGGCTATGACTCTTGCCAGCGTTGTTTTTCCTGTACCTGGAGGACCGTAAAAAATCAGGGTACTGATTCGATCCGCCTGAATGGCCCTTCTGAGCAGTCTACCTTCTCCAATAATATGTTCCTGCCCTATGAACTCTTCGAGCTGCCGGGGCCGCATTCGGTCAGGAAAAGGGGCATGTGAATCAATGTTACTGAATAGACTCATATCTGTATTCGACATGGCGCATACTATAGCATAATATTACATGGAAAAATATGGGAAAGCTGGACGTTTATCTTCCTGTGGTATAGGTTATGAGCATGAAACTGAAGATCGGATCTCTGACTTTGCTGATAATGGTATGTATTCTCGTGCCGAATATCAGTACTGCTGAATTACCTGAATATGCGGTTTCTCTGGTAGAGAGCTTCTCTTCCGGAGAGCGGATTGCTCAGACAGTTCAGAAACATGAACGGTACAGGCAGGTATGGCTTCAAGATCGTTATGCTACAGCGCTGTCTCTCAATTCACTTCAGGATGAGAGGAAAGGGGCTGAATTTGCGGCAGAATTGGCTGTTCCGTTTCAGGATAAAGATGAGTCTTTAGTGACCGAACTCGAAGCTCTACTCATGTCGGAAATGCCCAGACCCCAGACAGAGGCATATCATAAGCGACTGGCGGCACTGAGAATTTATCAGATACAAAGTGGAGTTTCAGCTGAACTGATTGATCTGTTTATAGACACTGCTTTCGCTTTTACACAAGGCGATTATTCTTCTGAGCAGATACAGAATTATTTCGCTAATGCAGGTCGGTTAACCATTGATGCTCCTCGAGGAGATGATATACGAACATGGCGTTTTCTGCTTACCCAGGATTTAAGTCAGCAGCTTCTGGTGACCCTGTCCCGGAGCGGAGATAACCTTGTATCAGGTATTTATGCCTTCGCCGAAGATGTCAGTTCACTTGATGCCGAGGCTTCTGCTCAGCTTACGAGTATTGCCACACACATTATGAGGCTTAACGTACGCCATAGTTCACTACTTTCATGGCTGGCTGCTCTTCTGGATAATGAAAGCTCCGAAGATAGAGAAAAACAAATAGGTTTTTTACCTGGTGATATACCTGTATTCCCGGTCGAAATAGCAGAAAGTATCCGAAAAGATCCGCTTGTTGCAGCTTCTTTTGATTATCTGCGGAATTTGCTGCCGCAAGGCAGTAAGGAATCCGATTTCATCAAGTCAGTCATTCGCTTGGCTGTTACTTCCAGGCGACCATCATCTGTTGCGTGGTCAGATTTTTTTACTACGATGGATCTGATTGATGATGACCCTGTATATTTTTCCTATATTACTGGAGATGAATCGAAGTCTGATACTGAGGCTGAAAGTGATTCTGGCACTATTCTACGGCCGGTAATAATGAGCGCTGCCAGAAATATCCAGCCTTTATTAATAGATGACAGCTGGATAACTGAATATCTGCATAAAGCCAGGGCTTCAAGGAATAGTCTGCAGACTTTTGAACGGCAGCAGGGACGGGCCTGGTCTTCTGATCTGTATCAGAAGACTGAAGTGTTCGGCAGCAGAATCATGCAGGAGTCACTTGCAGGCATAGAAGATCAAAGACTGTATGAGATTATGAGAGATGCTCAACGTGAATGGCTTGATGGCTTACGCATAGCTGGCTCCCGCAGGATCGAGTATTACAATGCTGGTTTCCCCGAAACAATACTTGTCATTGAAAAAGGCACAGATGAGAGTAGAATACAGAGAGCTCTGGATATCTGGCTGCGTGATACAGCTAATGGATCTGAAGCTCACAGTTTCTCATTGAATCCCAGGGAATGGTTTGCCGCGCATGGTTTAATTATACTGCCAGTTGATCGTGATCATATAATCTGGCATGGTGACATTGGTGATGCAGCAGCAGAAGCCAGTCGCTATCTAAGCGAGATGTTGGATAGCCTTCATAATTCACCTCGATATCCCAAGGCATTTCTGGAGATTCTGACAACAGATGTGGCAATCAGGATAGCAGGTCTTCAGCATATATGGATTTCCCGAAGCCTTGAGGAGAGGGTGCGAAAAGATCTTGTCCGGCACCCCGTTGATTATCTTCATTATGAGAAACTTAGTGACTATCTGTATTCGCTTGAAATTTTTCTTGATGATCTTTCCCGTGAGGTTTCCACTTTGCCGTCTCTGCTTCAGGTGCCTTTTGGTTATATTTCCCGTTCCGCTGAATCAAATGAAAAAGCCGTGGCTATGCCCTGGCTACTTTCCTATCTTTCACTGAAAACAATGCTGGAGTTAACAGATGTTCTTGAAAATTAAACGGCCTCGGTATTTTGCAACATCTTTATGGCTTCTATCGGCTGTAATTGCTGCTGTATACATTGTCGGTATAGCAGGCTGCAGCATAGAGGAAACACAAGATAGTGATGATTCTGTACAGCTTGATGATTCAGTTCAGGACATGGATCAAGGCAGTCCAGGCGAAGAGATCTGGGTATTTACTCCCCCACAGGAATCAGTTGACTGGTCACAGTATTCGATTGATCGCAACAGCACGTTGTGGGTAATAGAGGATAACTTTATTCCTTTTCAGGAACCTGTTGTTTTTGAAAGTATTGATAATCTGGTGCTTTGCGTCCAGACAATCAATGGCATTGTCGGGATTAATGGAAATACGGGTGATGTTCTCTGGGAAAGAGAAGGTGAGGTCGTTGCCTATTATGCTGATAATACACTTTCCGCACCAGAACTGCACATAGTGGATAGATCCGGTTTTACAGTATCCCTTGATCCATTTAATGGAGAAGTGTCCAGCCGTTTTTTTAGCTCCTGGGAAGCTGTTTCTGTGTCAGATGATTGGCCCACGGCTGAAATTACAGCCATATACCACGAAGCAGCCTACAGGTTAAACCACAACTTCCTCTCTCGACTTGTTGTCGATGAACGTAGTGCGACTGATGTTCTTGATTCTGATAGTGACGGATATAATATGGTTCTTGATGAAAATGATATTCTTATTTCCACACTGCCTTTCAGGGCGGCACTGCAGCCATCCTCATATTCCGGCTCGGAAGAAATGGTTTCAAACAGATTCAGTGTTCCTGTAAGCGGCAGGTATGAATTTTTCATATCAAATTTTGAATCACAGCCAGTACTTTTTGGAATATCATCAACGGAAGGACAGGTACTGCAGAACAATGAGGATTATGGTGCGATTACCGATGGCTTTGTCATAGATTTGAGGCAAGCCAGTATGTATGAGCTATGGTTTCGTTTTCCTCATGATTTTCCTGAAGGTGAATTGACCTACGTTAATGCAGCTCTTCTAATGGAGGATTAATCGCTTATGCCCTGTATTGATCCTCTTGATTCAATCAAGCGCTGTATTTCTGCTTCCGTATTAAACAGCTCGTCTTCATAACGCTGTTTTTCCTGCTGCAGGGACTGTATCTGCTGTTCTGTTGTATGTAGTTTCTTCTTGATATCCTGCTGTCGGCTTTGTGCCTTCCTTAACTGGATAGCAGCTTCTATTCTTTCAATTCGCTGTTGTTCGGATTGAGCTTCTTCCGTCAGCACCTGGATTCTTCGTATTAGTTCCTGTACTCCATTTGGTGTGCTTCCTTCCTTGAGAGGGTTGTTGCTATAGTATTTCTTGGCAATGCTTACCAGCAGGGTCTCGATTTCTTTTTGCAGAGCACGATTCTCCAGTTCCAGTATATCCAGTTGCTGATTCGGATTTTTGCTTCCACATAATTCTCCGAGACGATCATTAATGGTGTTCATTGTTGATTCGAGTTCGCTTTGAGCGGTTCTTATTTCATCGATTCGTTTCTGATTCTGCCAGTATCCAGCGGCAGCAGTTTCAACGTCCGGATCCATTAATTCCTGCAGCAGATTTTCGCCAAGCAGTTTCTTTCCCAGTTCTGATGCTTCCTGTTCAAGATATTTCTGGAGACTGCTTCGTCTTGATTTCCGCGTCGCAATCTTGAGTCCTCCACCAATTGAATTAAGTCCAAGTCGGCCCTTTCCGGCTTGGAGCTGATCAATTTCTCTGTCGATATCCGAAATCTGTCTGGATATTTCACGGGCTGGTTTCAGGAGCTCCGAAAAACTTCTTGATGCAAGTTCCCGGTGACCGTAAAGTGAAATCACCAGTTCACCAACATGTCGGAAAACCGGCTTATTGGCTGCTTCTGCAGACTTTATGCGAGCAGGTACGTCTTTAAGACTTGAAAGTATTTCCTGCTTTTCCTGCAGCAGACCGGTTATGTCGTCAATAATAGACTGGTTATGACTTTTTCTGTTTTTCGCTGACCGTGCTGTTTCAGCATCCTTTCCCCAGTCGGTTTGAGCCTGATCAGTATGGAACTCTCCCGAATCCAGTAATACTGTACCGAGATCCAGCCATGCTGCTTCCAGAGACTGATTTGAACTCTGGTATGTCTTTTGTGCTTCTTTCATAGAGCGCTGTAGTGATCTCATGTAATTACCTCCGTAATGCAGTCTCTTTCTTCAATGTAGCGTTTTTTCTTCTTATTTGAAAGAAGACTGTCTGTATAATTCACCATTCTTCAGGAAATCCTTGACAAGTTATAGAACTGGGCGTAAGATGCAAAGATAAAGCGGTTTAATAAACCGTGTTTCAAGGAGCTGAGAATGAAAAGAATAGCTGCTGCAGGAATTATTCTGCTGATATTGCTTGCTGCTGGATGCCAGCAGGATGGTGCTGACGATGGGATTTCCATTAGTTTATGGACCCAGGAAGGGGAAGCCGATGGAGCATTTCAGTATGTTGTCAGTCTTGCTGAGTCGTATATGCTTGCAAACCCCGATATAAAGGTCGAGGTAGTAAACAAGGAGACTGAAGCACTTCGAGAAGATTTTATTACTTCCAGTCTCGCAGGTGGGGCACCAGAGCTGCTCTGGACCGTTAATGATCATGCTGGACCTTTCGTCGTAGCTGATCTGATTCAGCCAGTAGATGGTTTCTACAACCCCAATGATTACATAGATGGTGTGGAAATGGGCGGTAACATCTGGGGTGTTCCTATCAATGCCGGTAACCATCTTATGCTAATGTACAATAAACGATTGGTTCCGGAAGCTCCGCAAAATACAGACGATATGATAGCCGCGGCTAAAAATGCTACTGCCAATAATCCTGATGTATATGGACTTGTGTATAATTTCACAGAGCCTTTCTGGCTGGTTCCATGGCTTGGAGGTTTTGGTGGATCTGTCTTTGAAGAAGATGGTGTCACTCCCAATCTGAACTCCCAGGAAATGATCGATACCCTTCAGTTTATGTACGATCTGAAATTCACACACCGAATCACACCACAGGAAGCTGACTACAACACCATGGACACTCTGTTCAAGGAAGGCAAGGCTGCCATGATTATTAATGGTGACTGGACACTTGGAGAATATCCCGAGATTCTTGGTGATGATTTCGCAGTTGCTCCGATACCGATGATCAGCAGTACCGGTCTATGGCCTGCTCCTTATACCTCAGGTAAATATTTCATGGTTCCTTCGCAGGTTAGTGGTGAAGTGCTTGATGCAGTCAAGGATTTTATTACGTTCGCAATTAACGAACAAAATCAGAGAGAGCTTGTTACCAGATTGAACAGACTGCCTGGACTGCTCAGTCTTGCAGACGATCCATTACTCACGAGCGATCCTATTCAGCAAGGTTCCATTGCTCAGATGCAGGTTGGAACACCTATGCCGTCAACTGTTGAAATGCGTGCAAACTGGGATGCCATGCAGCCGGAACAAAATTCGGTGTTAACCGGAAATATGTCGCCTGCTGAAGCCGCTGCTCGAATGCAGACTGCAGCCGAGCAGGGTATAAGGCAGATGCAATAGTCTTATTTATGCAAAATGGCAGGGGCATTATAGCCCCTGCTGTCTTTTTTACAGGAGGTAACATGGCAGGTTTATCCGCCTCGATCATTATCAGGAGCCTTTCCGAGGTTGGTGGCGCTATTCTGTTCGCAGCAATTGGAATCGCGGTTCTTGAGGTCCTGCTGTATATAATACTAGTACGTGTACTTAAATGGAAATATGCGATTCCGGTTATGCTTTTACTACCGGGCGCTATAGGGTTGCTTGTAATAGTAGTTGGGCCCATACTATACCAGTTTTACCTTGCATTCACCAACATGAGTATCCGCAGGTTCCCTACAGGAAATAATCCTCCCGATATAGGTCTTGCACCATTTATTGAGAATATTAAAAGAGTATTTACCGGGCCTCTGCTTCAGCATAGAGGTTTTTTCTCTATTCTATTTACTACCGTTCATTGGACCTTACTCCAGGTTGTAATACATGTTTTCTTCGGCATGATTATTGCGATGCTGTTGAACAGGAAAATGAAAATGCGGGGTATATACCGTGCATTGATCCTGCTTCCCTGGGCTTTGCCTCAGGTTATAGTAGCCCTGACCTGGCGTGGTGAGTTCAATTATGAATATGGATTTGTCAATGTCATGCTTGATCGTATGGGATTCGAAAGAATAAGGTGGAAGTCAGATCCCTTCTGGAATTTCGTTTCATTTCATATCGTAAATGGCTGGCTTGGAATTCCATTTATGATGACAATTCTTCTTGGTGGCTTGCAGAGTATTGATAGCACCTATTATGAGGCTTCAGAGATGGATGGTGCGAGTCATATTGCTCAATTTCAGCACATAACCATGCCTTTGATAAAACCGGTTATGACACCTGCGGTAATACTAGGAATAATCTGGACATTCAATCAGTTTAATGTTCCGTATTTTCTCAATGAACAGAATATAGAAGAAAATCAGATTCTTGTCACAGCACTGTTTCGTGTTATGACTCAATTTTTTCAGTATGGCTTTGCAGCAACCCTGGGGTTTGTAATATTTCTTCTTCTGTTGGCTGCAGCTGTATTCTATATCCGGGTTTCAGGTTTTCAGGTTGTAAGTGACTTGAATTCAGGATCTCTCACCCTTGTTGGCTCGAACAACAAAAAAAAGCAGCTGCTGAGTGCAGCTGAAATTTCCGGAAAGGAGGCCTGAAATGTTGATAGAAATCAAGAAAGAATCCAATTTTTTACCGAAAAAACCAGGTTTTATATATGATATACAGCGCTACGGCTTTTTTAAATGGTTTTTTTACCGGGCCAGAGGTGATGCACCATTTACCAGGATTCTTATACATATAGCACTTATTCTGTTTGTAATTGCAGCAGTTTATCCAGCCGTCAGAATTTTCTCTGTCAGTTTGCGGCCGGGCAACAGGCTTCTGACAACAGATCTTTCGATAATTCCTGAGGGGGCAAGCCTCGAAAACTTCCGGAATATATTCGTAGGTCAAAATGCTAACTTTCTGTTATGGATATACAATTCTCTTGTGATTACAATTTCTACATCTATAATAGGAGTTGCCCTTGCCGCGACAAGTGCTTATGCTTTCAGTCGCTATAGATTCCCGGGGAAGCTTCCGGGACTCGTATTTTTGTTAACTACACAGATGATCCCTGCAGGTATGCTCATAATACCATTATACATACTGGCTATTCGTTTTAATCTGCAAAACCAATGGCTGGGATTGGTTTTAGCCTATTCTGTTGGGTCAATTCCTTTCAGTATCTGGATACTAAAAGGTTATTACGATACGATACCTGTTGAACTTGAACAATCTGCCATGATAGATGGTGCGACCAGCATGCAGGCTTTTACAAAGATAATCCTTCCACTATCTACACCAGCTCTGGCTATCGCATTTCTTTTCAATTTTACCCAGGTCTGGAATGATTTTCTGCTGGCAAGAGTAATTATTAGCCAGGACAGTATGTTTACCTGGACGCTTGGTTTGCAGCGCATGCAGTCACAGTTTACTACACAATGGGGGCAGTTTGCTGCGGCATCGCTGATGATATCAATACCGGTACTGACAATATTTATCAGTTCATCAAAATATCTGCTGTCCGGTTTGACTCTCGGCGGTGTAAAAGGTTGATGTTTCTGGTATGTAAATATTTTATCTGATTTCAGCTGCACGGACACATACTATGTATCTGTCCGTGCAGCTGTATAGCCTATTTTTTTGACAATAGTTATGAGTTTTTCAACGGTTTCCTCATTTCCATCATAGGATAGTTCGATTTGCTGTGTTGCCCGATCAACATAAATATCTTTTACACCATCCATTTTTCTGCCAAGGTGTTCGATCGTATACACGCACGATGAACAGTTAGCTCCATCAAGCTGAAGTCTTGTTGTTATTGTATCATTTTGCATAATCGATAATGTACTTAAACTTATAAAAGTAGTAAAGAATTATACCGTGTTTCCTGACAGTTCTTCCGGGAGAAAATGGAAACGATTGTGAAATCTGATCGACATAATTCCTGAGCTTATCTGAATGCAGCTGATTCCTGTATTGTGCGAGTAAAGCCGATCACTGTATGCGTGATCAGCCTTGAGAACTACAGAAAGCAGGGCACTTATAAACAAACGATGGCTGACCAATATGACTGTTTGATCATCCGGCATTGCAGTTAGTTTTTCCAGAACCTTTTTTGCACGCAGATAGCAGCCACGCTGTTGTTCAGGGTTTTTAAGACTATTCCAGCCGCATTCCTTGAGTTCTGAATCTGTATAGAGATCTGGATGTTTTCTGCTGTAGTATGCTTTTCCATAACCAGGAACTGTTTTAAATGCCTTCCTGGTGTCGTCGAATTCCAGACAGCCCCCTCTCTCATGCAGATCTTTCCATGCGTGTACCTGAATATCTGTTTTACGGCCAATATATTCAGCGGTTTGAACCGCACGCAGCATATAGCTCGTAAAGATTTTCGTCTTTCCTGCCCGTGGGGAGTGTGTATTGATTTCTGGATTGCTGATATATTCAGCTATGTATTTCGCAGCACATTCAGCTTGTTTTCTACCGGTCTCGGTAAGCAGTGGCTCACAGCTGCGTTTCTGCAGGTAATCACTCTTTCCTTCCAGAATATTATTTGAAGATTCGCCATGACGTATACAATAAATCTGCATGCTGATACATTATAGCTTAACGATACCCCGGTCAATTATAAACCGCCTGCAGTGCAGTATTGACCTTTCATTTCGGTACGCGTTACAAAACCCAACACACACAGAGGAGCTAAGAAGTGATTAGTGTAAATGAAGTAGGCTTATCATTCGGTAATATACCATTATTTAAAGATGTTTCAATTAAATTTACCCCAGGCAATTGCTATGGAGTGATAGGTGCAAACGGAGCCGGGAAATCAACATTTCTGCGGATACTGTCAGGAGATATTCAACCGGACTCCGGTGATGTATCTATCAGCACCGGGCAACGACTGGCGGTGCTCAGACAGGATCAATTTGCTTTTGATGAACATACCGTAATGCATACAGTAATTATGGGGCATAAGCATCTGTATGACATAATGATGGAACGTGAGGCAGTCTATGCCAAAGAGGAATTTTCTGAAGAAGATGGTCTTCGTGCCTCGACACTTGAAGGTGAATTTGCTGATCTGAATGGTTGGGAAGCGGAAGCAGAGGCTTCGACTCTCCTGGATGGACTGGGAATTGATGAATCGCTTCATGATAAAAAAATGTCGGAACTTGAAGGCGGTCTGAAGGTCAGGGTGCTGCTTGCTCAGGCCTTGTTCGGTAATCCCGATATTCTGCTTCTGGATGAGCCGACAAATAACCTTGATCTTGAATCGATTAACTGGTTAGAGGGCTTTCTTGAGAAATTCAATAACACTGTTATCGTTGTTTCGCATGACAGGCATTTTCTAAATCGGGTCTGTACTCATATTGCAGATATAGATTTTCAGAAAATATCTGTGTATGTAGGTAATTATGATTTCTGGTATCAGGCAAGTCAGCTTGCATTGAAGCAGTCCCGCGACCAGCAAAAAAGGGCCGAGGATAAAGCAAAGGAATTAAAGGATTTTATTCAGCGCTTTGCTTCAAATGCTGCCAAAAGTAAACAGGCAACCTCTCGTAAGAAGATGCTGGATAAGCTGAATCTGGATAATTTCAAGGCCAGCAGCAGACGGTTTCCGTACGTTGCTTTCAAACCGGAGCGCGAATGTGGACGAATAGTTCTCAATATAGAAAATATCTCGAAAACCATAGAAGACGAAAAATTGCTTGATAACTTTTCACTGACTGTAAATCGCGGTGATAAAATAGCGTTTGTTGGCCGTGAGCACGCGTCCAAGAGTGCTCTTTTCGATATAGTCTCCGGGGAGATGGAAGCAGATAGTGGTACTTATGAGTGGGGAGTGACAATAAGTCAGTCATATTTTCCTATTGAAAGTTCCCGCTATTTTACGGAAAAGATATCTATTATCGATTGGCTCAAACAGTATTCCGACAGTACAGACGAGAGTTATGTTCGCGGCTTTCTTGGAAGAATGCTTTTTTCAGGGGATGATGCCCTCAAAAACGTGCAGGTCCTATCGGGAGGCGAGAAGGTCCGCTGTATGCTGTCAAAGATGATGCTTTCCGGAGCAAATACCCTGATAATGGACGATCCTACCAATCATCTTGATCTTGAAGCCATTACCGCACTCAATAATGCCTTAATCGAATTTCCGGAAGTCGTTATGTTCACATCACATGATCATCAGTTTGTTCATAGTATTGCCAACCGCATAGTCGAAATTACTCCGGGAGGCATAATCGACCGAATGATGCCTTTTGATGATTATCTCGAGGACGCTGGGGTTCAGGCTCTTAGGGATGAATATTATCATGGTCATCAGCGTGCTGCTATTTAATTAAATATTGAACGTCAGTCCGATTGGTCTGAAGCAGATGTCTGCGTCCATTTATCGGCGTAGGCATCTATATTAAATTTCCGTTTCAAGCCGGAATCATTCATATACCTGATCTTCCCGAAAACCGGCCGTTCCTGCCAGGCGCGATCATGTTTGCCGAAACACCAGGCAACACCCGCGTATCCATTCGGATCCCTTCCGTCAAGTTCCCAGTCGTCGTTCAAACGAATCAGTCGTTCGTAAGCTGTTTCGAAATCAGGTGACCATTCGATAACTTTCTTTCCCCAGTACATACGCATGTATCCATGCATCCATCCGAGTATTCGCATCTGATTTTGTGCAGCATTCCAGTACTTATCGTGTGTAGCAGCCTGCTCCAGCTCTTCGTATGTATAAAGATATTCACGAGGATCAGAATTATGCTTGTGCAGTGTTTTCAGTGCCCAATCCGGAAGACATTCCGGGTTATCATAGTTGCCGTTATATTCAGTAAAGTTACATGATAGTTCACGCCTTACAATCAACTCTTCCCATAATACATCAACGCTCTCTCCAGAACCTCTGTCTCTTGCTTCCAGTGCTATCCTGAGGGGGCTGATCATCCCGTAATGAAGATAGGGACTAAGTATAGAGCTTCCTTCAAGTGATGGATCGTTCCTGTCGTCAGCAAAACTTCCAAGGTTCTGCTCTATGAAAATATGAAGCCTTCTTTCAGCCTGAAGTTCTCCACCCTTGATTTTGCTGGAAATGCTAATACTGCCGGGTGATGCATGTGCGGCTGCAGTATCCATTAGTTTATCCTCTAAATCGCTCTCAGAGAGGAACTCGAGCTCTGGATAAAGTGATTTCACATCTGGAAGATTATGGTTTGTCAGCTCATATTGTTTGATTGCTTCCAGGTAATCACCCCAAAGTGCATGAATTTTAGGACGGATTATACCGGCTGAATATGCCTCTTTCGGATAGGCAGTGCGTACTGGAAGAACAGTATTACTTTCGATCTGAATAATCGGCTTGGAGATCCTTTTTCTGATCTGAGAATACCAATCGCGATGAATTCGAAGATAGCCTTGATCCAGTATGCAAACTTCTGCATATCTGCTGAGCAGGACAATGGCATCGGGCGGATTCCCACTGACAATATGCAGTGTAATATTTCTACTGCCCAGTTCCTGAAAGGTCTCACGCAAGCCTTCCAGTAGAAATGCGTAATGTCTGACGTTTGCAGACATAAACCCTTTGGTCAGTACAAATACAACCAGCAGGGGTAAATTTTGCTTGTTAGCTTCGATTATGGCCCGTTCGAGGGCAGGATTCCAGTGACTGCGTACAGAGGACTGCATCCAGTACATTACATAAGGTGTATATGACATAGTTGTATAATAGTGTATTTTTCGTACAATATGAAACTTATGATGGAAACGCAACTGACAGAAACTGATGAACCAGCCATAGTTTTAATCGTGGAAGATGATCCGGTTAGTTCTGAACTGTATACACTGCAGATAGAGGCAAACCTGAACGCCAGATGTGTGATCTGCGATGATTCACGTCAGGTCGTTCCAGTGCTGGTACAGCACCAGGTGGATCTAATAGTGCTGGATCTGCATATGCCACATGTCTCCGGGCAGGAAGTACTCGCTCAGGTTTCTCTGCAGTTTCCTGACATTCCGGTGCTTGTTGCTACCAGTGAGGACAGCGTACAGGTTGCCGTTGAATGTATGCGACGGGGAGCTTTTGACTTTATTACCAAGCCGGTATCAGAACCTCGCCTGGTTACCGCAGTACAGCATGGTCTTAATTTTCAGGCCCTTCGCAGGGAAATACAGGCATTGAGTTCCTCCATGCAGGCTTATGAAATCAAGCAGCCGGAAGCATTTCGGGATATTATAACTGTAAGCCACCGAATGCGGCAGCTCTTCGCATATATTGAAGCAATTGCAGCCAGTCCCAAACCAGTTCTGGTCCTTGGTGAGAGTGGTACAGGCAAGGAATTGATTGCTCAGGTGCTGCATAACATCAGTGAATGCCCTGGAGAGTTCGTTCCATGTAATGTGAGCGGACTTGATGAAACCATGTTTTCAGATACACTTTTCGGCCATATGAAAGGAGCTTTTACCGGTGCCGCATCGAGTCGTAGGGGATTGGTAGAACATGCGGCAGGCGGTACACTATTTCTGGATGAGATCGGGGATCTCCCTATGGGAGCTCAGGTCAAGCTTCTAAGGCTTCTACAGGAGGCTGAATATTATCCTCTTGGTTCCGATGTTCCTCGAAAGGCTCACTTAAGGGTTGTTGCTGCCACAAACGCTAATCTTACTGAAAAAATGGAGACAGGAAGCTTCAGAAAGGACCTTTATTACCGTTTGATGGCTCATACTGTTCGGGTCCCGGCCTTGAAAGACCGAATGGAGGATGTACCTCATCTGGTCGAATTCTTTGTCGGATCCGCAAGCAACGAACTGAAGCGAAGCCGTCCGCAAGTTCCGCAGGAAATATACGCTATTCTGGAAAACTACGATTTTCCCGGGAATATTCGTGAACTCCAATCATTGGTATATGATGCTGTCAGTAGATCAAACGGTCCTCAACTTTCGATAGAGCCTATTCGAGGCTATATAACCGGCAATAATGAAGCGCCCGGGAAGACCGGGATTATGAGCGGTGTCTCATTAAGCTATACAGGTAGGTTTCCAAAACTTTCCGAGGTGGAAGATTATTTTATTCAGGAAGCAATTCGTCTCAGTGACGGGAATCAATCAGCTGCTGCTCGAATGCTGGGGATTGCTCAATCTACACTTAGCAGGCGTTTAGGCATGCAAAACGCATAGTTTTTTACTCATTATGCATTTTGCATAGACAGTAGTCTCTCTCAAGTTGATATTCCTGAACTCATCTCCGTAGATCTGTTTTTTAATTCCTTTTTTAATAAGGAATTAAAATTTTAACATCATTTTTTTACTCCTGATTCAATTCTTGGCACTATAATTGCATAACTATTTATGCACAGCAATTGGGCTGGCAATGGGATTATTTTTGCCAGAAATGTAATATTGAATGTAAAAAAAAATGTAATGTAAAATTAATATATATATGACTGTCCCATTCCTCCCTCCCTCATCCACTTACGGGAGCAAGTCGTTGACTTGCTCCCGTATTCTTGTATACTAGAGCTATCCAAAGATCGTTTGCAGGAGATGTGAGCATGAAAACCAAATCTGATTTTCCCAGCATTAATGACAAAGAACCTGAGGGTTTGAAACCGGACGGATCTGCATATCGAGTACTAATCGTAGATGATTCAATGTTTACCGGTAAACAGCTAAGCCAGATTCTTACCAGTGCAGGCTTTGAAGTTGCAGCAACTGCAACTGACGGTGCAGAAGGTGTTGAAAAATATAAAGAGCTTCACCCTGGAATTGATCTTGTTACCATGGATATTACCATGCCGAAAATGGATGGGGTTACAGCACTTGAGCATATTGTTTCTTATGACAAAGATGCCAGGGTTATTATGATTTCTGCCCTTGGTAAAAATGATCTTGTGAAAAAATCACTTCTGCTAGGTGCCAAGAATTATATAGTGAAACCCCTGGACAGAAAAAAAGTGCTTGAACGCATTGTAGCCGTTCTACAGTAGGTTTAGGTAACTATGAGTTTACTGGCTAGAGATAACGTTATACAATCAAGATATGTCTCTATTCAATAACATCAATAACAGGATCAATGTTTTAACTGCAGCAGCATGTATTCTCTTCTTTTGTCTTTCAGCGATGCTATATGCTGAAATTAGACCTGAAGAGGTTTATGCAGATGCAGCCGCTTCTGCAGTGCGTTTGAAAGAGCATAGTATTGTGGCTGCTATAGATGCTCTTCTCGAGCTGAACCCACCGAATTCATTTAAATTTGAACATTGGTACAATGTCGGCGTCCTGCAGTACGATGCCGGCTTGTTTGAGGAGGCGGCTGTTTCCTTTGAATTGGCTGAAGAAAGCACAGATAATCGTTCTGATCTGGCTGATGCCCAATTCAATCGGGGACTTACTGCACTGAGGTCTGCCGACTATACATTCGCGATTCAGCTGTTTTCCGCAGCCATTGAGACTGATCCATCAGCCAGTATGCTGGTTAACAGAGGGAATGCCTTCTATGCCTCCGCTGAATATGATTCAGCGCTTTCAGATTATCTTGAAGCCATAGAACTCAATCAGTCCTATGCCGAGGCACATTATAATGCAGGTAATATATTCTATGACCGCAATGAGCTTGATCAGGCTTATTCAGCCTACAGCAGAGCGATCCGGAATCGTGAGGGTTTTTTTGAGGCTTACGTTAACCGTGGCAATATTTCGCTTTTTCGAGGTGAATACAGGGCTGCCGCCGAAGATTTCAGGAAAGCCATTGAGCTATTTCCGGAAGATGAGGATGTTGCTGCACAACTTGATGCAGCTGAAAATATTTTGCAACAAAGAGAAGCTGAAGGAGAATCTAATTGAAAGATCAAGTTGCGCGTATACTGGTAATTAATTGTGGCAGTTCATCACTCAAATATGAAGTGTTTTTAATGCCTGAGAGAAAAAGCCTGGGTAAGGGGCTGGTAGAGCGGATCGGAACGGAAGCGGGACACCTGTCTCAGTGCGGTATAAACGGATCTATTAACCTTAATCAGGCGATTGATTCTCATGCTGAAGCAGTCCAGCTCATGGTTACGGCTCTTACTAATGAAAAGAATGGTATTGTAGAAAATATCAATCAGATAACGGGGGTGGGGCACAGGGTTGTACACGGCGGAGAAAAATATAGTTCCTCAGTTCGTATTGATAAACATGTAATCGAGGCAATCACTGAATGTATTGAGCTTGCACCATTGCATAACCCTGTAAATCTTTCAGGAATTACGCAGGCAATGCAGTTCCTGCCTGATGTTACACAGGTGGCTGTTTTTGATACCGCCTTTCATCAGACATTGAAACCGGCCGCGTATCTGTACGGACTCCCAAGAGATCTGTATGAGAAATATAAAATCAGGAGATATGGTTTTCATGGTACCAGCCATCGTTATGTAGCTGGAGAAGCCACGAAGTTTATGAAGCGGCATCCCAGTAATACGAATCTCATTGTCTGTCATCTGGGAAATGGAGCATCCATAACTGCAATCAGCGCAGGTATTTCCGTTGATACATCAATGGGTTTTACTCCGCTGGAAGGTCTGGTTATGGGTACCCGCAGCGGTGACATTGATCCTGCGATTCTGTTTTATCTCATGGAACGGGGTTATAACGAGAAGGATCTCAATGTCCTTCTGAATAAGCAAAGCGGCTTGCTTGGATTGTCAGGTATATCTAATGATCTTCGTGATGTCGAAGCGGCGGCTGAATCCGGAAACAGAAATGCGATAGAAGCCCTGGATGTCTATGCCCATAAAATTCGTCATTATATTGGAGCCTACGCAGCAAATATTGTAAGAACAGATATTCTCGTATTTACAGGTGGTGTAGGTGAAAACGGCACCAGAATGCGGGAGCGCATCTGTACTATGCTTGAAAATCTTGGATTCGTGATTGATCATCGTAAGAATCTGGAGAACGGCAACAAAGCGGGAATAATTTCAAAAGATTATAGTCCAACTGCAATTATGGTTATGCCAACCAATGAAGAATTGCAGATTGCCATTGATACTTATGAAATGCTGTAATAGTGTTTTTTTCAGATTATTTTGCAGATTGGCTTGAAACCAAGCTTAAGCAGCGTGATGTTAGACCCTCCGGAGATGAAGAAAGATTAGCAGCTGCTCATGATGCGCTGCTTGAGCAGCAAGTGCGTTCTTCGATGATAAATTATTATCCGGAAGCCGACCGCTGTCCGGATCCGGCATTTGTTCTCAAGCAGAGACTTCAATCCTACAGATCTGATACAGCGCTTCGTGTAATCAAAACAGCTGAGATCGAATACGAGCTGGCTATAGCATCCTGTAAGACAAAATCCTCGTACCTCAACAGAACCACTCTCGTGTACCCATACTCATGCTGGCAGGAGTCTATATGGTGTTCTGTCGATGTTATGATTCCTGTTGGCACACAAGGCTGGAAAATTCAACGTATACTGCCGAATGCCAGATTGAAATCAGGTATTATTACCCAGACTGCACTGTTTTATCTTTGTCTGAGTAATTCTGGTGCTGTTCATGTAGATGTAGAGTTTATAGGTCCGGGTGGAAAAATCATTCCCGGTACCAGATTGGTGAAAAAGCGTGGTGAAGAAATCAGGACTCTCGCCAGGACATTTATGGATGAAACCTCAGTCGAATATGCTGGGCCTGGTGCTTTTTTTCCGATACAGCGTGCCGCTGCAGATGACGCAGCAAATGAAAATTCACCATATCATGTCAGGCATCTTCTCAGAGGAAAAGGAGATTATCGAAGTCTTCTCAGAGACGGCATAGAGGATATCCGCAGCATACCATCCTCAGTGCGACTGTCACAGCGACAGAGGAACCAGCAGAAGGCATTAATTGAAAATACTGTATTTCCGGACGCCGTTTCACTGGCTGCATGGTGTCAGGAAATTGATGAGTCAATCGTATTTCTTGACTTCGAGTCAGTACAATCATCTATCACATTATATCCATCAGTGCCGCCCTGGCAGTATGTGCCTGTTATGTATTCGATTTCCGACTCAGCTGCCAGCAGCGGCTGGAAATGCCTTGATCCAGCCTCAGATAATCTTTCCGGGCTTGCTGATTCGCTTGCCGAGGATCTTGCCGGTGCTGGATCTATTGGTGTATTCGGGGCTGCGATGGAACTGCATTGTTTGCTGTTTCTTTCTGAATATACCAGTAAACGTGAAAACAAAGAGATATTGTTGACTGCCAGAGATAGAATTGTCGATTTACATCATCCTTTTGAGTCTGGATGGGTATATTTTCCGGAACAGAAAGGTAAGACTTCCTTGAAGTCTTTAACTGAGGTCTTGAGTCCAGATGAGTGCAATGATGCAAAGACAGTATTTGATGGGAGAACTGCCAGTTTGCAGTATTACTGGCAGCGCTGCGGTTATCCGGATGGTACCTATCCAACTCGTTGGCATTCACAGGTGATTATGAACGAAATCGAGCAGTATTCCCGCAATGATACACTGTATTTATGTCGTTTGTGGGAGCTCCTTCGTTGCACTGAATTCTCTAAGCGTGTATAATCCTGCTGATGTCAGAAATAACAAGCTCTCAACGCAAATATTTATCAAAACAAGCCCATAATCTTGAACCTGTAGTAATGGTGGGAAGAAAGGGCTTTACTGAAGAGATAATCGAAGCTGTGAATCAGGCTCTTGAATCACATGAACTTATAAAAGTTCGATTTGTTGATTTTAAAGCCGAACGCGCTCTAATCAGTGAGCAACTTGCTGTGAAAAACAATGCCAGTCTTGTAAGAATCATAGGCAATACTGCAATTCTGTACAGAGAATGTGAGAACACGGAAAAACGTCGTTATCGTCTCCCATCAAAATAATGCATTAACACCTGCTGTATCAGTAGAACATCTCACCAATCGAGCCGGCGTCGACAGGCAGTTTGTCTGTCTCCATCAGGCTTGAAGTCAGTTCAAGTGCTGTCAGTATCATTTTTTGCTGCCATTCGTCCAGTTGATCGAATTTTTGAGTGAAATCCTCCTGGAAAATCGTCGGATTCTCATTCAGTATTTCATTAGCAGCATCGGTCGTATCTACCAGTACCCGACGCTTGTCTACTGTACTTCTGGTTCGTTCGATCAGTTCTCTTTTTTCGAGTCGATCCAGAATATTTGTTACAGTAGCCTGACTCAAGCATACTGATCTTGCCAGATTTCCTATAGTTGGATGTGACTGGGCAGCGATCGCCTTAAGTATCATCAATTGCGGTCCTGTAAGACCGAACCTCTTGTTAAGCTGCTTGGAGTGAATGGATAGAGCCTGAAATATCTTGCGCAGCTGATGATATATTTCATTACGAAGCTCATTACTATCTGCCATAGCAATAGATTATACCACAAACATTATTAGGGCAATATAGAGGATATTGCAAAGTGCATTTTTTCAATTACCTCTATATTTTTATTTAGCTCGCTAAAGAAAAATTTCGATTGCAAAGCATTAGCACCAAATTGTAGGAAAATCATAATTAATTGTATAATAACTAATTAGCAGTTATCAAGCTGGCGTATCTGACTATTTCATGTCTATTCTTCGCTCGGATTGTTCATTACTTGACCGATGTACATAATTTTAGTAGTATATTATTTATACCAGTAAACATAAGGAGTTAATATGAAACTGAATCGCATTATCGCAATGCTTGTAATTGCTGTCATAGCACCGATTTTATTTTTCGCAGGATGTGAGGCCTCAGACACTTCGAAAGAAGCCCGTCTGGTCTACGTGAATTGGGAAGAAGGCATAGCCTGGACGCATCTTGCACAGGCCATTCTTGAAGATGAGATGGGTTATGATGTAACCATTACGGCCGCAGATGTAGGCCCCGCATTTTCATCAGTTGCCTCAGGCGACTATGATGCTTTTATGGAAGCATGGTTGCCAGGTCTTCACGCTAACTACGTGAATCAGTACGAGGGCGATCTTGAGGTTGTGGGTACTATTTATCATGATGGTGTGACAGGTCTTATCGTACCGCAGTACATGTACGACGATGGCGTCACAAGCATTTCTGATCTTGCCCGACCCGAGGTTGTAGAAAAGCTTGGCGGTGTTATTACCGGTATCGATGCAGGCGCAGGAATGATGATTACAACCGAGGAAGGAATTATTCCTTCATACGGTCTGGATGAAGCAGGAATTTCCCTGATGGCATCTTCTGATGCAGCTATGATGGCGGCAATTGATGCTGCGATCCGTAATGAAGAATACATCGTCGGAATGGGCTGGCAGCCGCACTCAATGTTCGGATATTTTGATCTGGCTATCCTTGAACAGGATGAAGAAATCTTCTTTGATCTTGACGACATAGAAATAATCGGACGCACAGGTCTGGCTGAAGACAAGCCGGAACTGCATCAATTCCTGAATAACATGTATTTTACCAATGAGACTATCGGTCCTCTGATGGTTCATATTAATGAATCCAACCTCAGTACACTTGCGGCTGCAAGGGAATGGAAGGATCAGAACCGGGAAATCTGGGAAAACTGGATTCCGTAGTTTTTATCAAACTGCAGAGGATATCCTCTGCAGTTTTTTTTTCTGATTTTTAATAGTATTTTGTACTATAGCAAGTACTAAAGGAGAGTTATGGCAATTATAGAAATAAGGGATCTGTACAAGATCTTTGGCCCGAATCCTAAACGAGCGATTCCACTGATAAAACAAGGTGTCTCAAAACCTGATATCTTAAAAAAGACTGGCTGCACCATAGCAATTAATGGCGCCTCATTCGAGATTCATAAAAAAGAGACTTTCGTAGTTATGGGTTTGTCCGGCAGTGGAAAATCTACTTTTATCCGCTGTCTTAATCGTCTCATTGATCCTACCGCAGGTGAAATACTGATTGATGGCGAAGACATCATGAAAATGGATAAGGAAAAGCTTCGTGAGGTTCGCAGGAGCAAAATGTCCATGGTTTTTCAGCATTTTGGACTTTTACCTCACAGAAACGTAATTAATAACGTTGAATTCGGTCTTGAAGTAAGTGGAATGGATAAGGAACAAAGACGGGAAAAAGCGATGAAGGCTGTTAAACTGGTTGGACTTGCCGGTTTTGAAAACAGTCTGACTTCTGAATTGAGCGGTGGTATGCAGCAGCGGGTAGGTCTTGCCCGGGCACTTGCCAACGATCCCGAAATTCTGCTGATGGATGAAGCATTCAGTGCACTGGATCCACTGATCCGTACACAAATGCAGGATGAGTTGCTTGAACTTCAGGCACGTATGAACAAAACAATTGTATTCATTACCCATGATCTGGATGAAGCACTCAAACTAGGTGATCGTATTGCGATTCTCGGTCCTGACGGCCGGGTACGGCAGATTGGAACTCCAGAGGAAATCCTCTCTAATCCTGCAGATGAATACGTTGAGCGCTTTGTACAGAATGTTGATCACACAAAAGTTATTACCGCATCGACATTGGGTTTCCGTGCAAGTTCTATTACCTATCCGCGTGAAGATGTGAAAGCCGCTATGCGGGTCATGGAGCAGAAGAGTATCTCGTCAGTTTTTGTGACAGATTCACAACGAAAACTGAAGGGTATTGTCACGATTGATGATGTGCTGCGGCTCCATAAAAAAGGCGAGAAAGATATCAGTTCTATTATAATTGATGATGTTTATACGACCAATGACAGCACACCGATTTCGGATCTGCTGCCGACAGCAATGGCTACGAAATATCCAATAGCAATTACGGATGACGAAGGAATATTTCATGGAGCACTGAGCCGTGCGGCCATTATAACTGAGATGTCAAAGGGAGCTGATCAAGAGAATAGCCCTCAGTCATTGCGTGAGCAGTTGAGTAACGATGACGAACAGGAGGTGCATAATGCTGAATAACATACAGAGTATTTTCCAGATTGGACGCAGCTTCGAAACTGTTGTGCGATGGTTGCAGGATAATATGGGCTGGCTTTTTGATGCGATACGTGCGGTGATTATTGCGGTATTAAATGTAATTGCTTCTATACTAGAGTTTCCTCCCGCGATATTGATGATAATTATTCTGACCTTGATAGCCTGGTTTGTCGCCAGCCGCGGTGTCGGAATCTTTACCCTGATCGGATTTACGATAATCTGGTACATGGGGCTCTGGTCGCATACCATGAGTACTTTTTCACTCGTTCTGACATCAGTTTTTATGGCCCTGTTCCTGGGGATTCCTACAGGCATTCTTTGCTCAAAGAGTGATAAGGCATGGAATATCGCACGTCCGATTCTGGACTTTATGCAGACCTTGCCGGCATTTGTGTACCTTATTCCGGCTGTTCTGTTTTTCAGACTCGGTGCAGTTCCCGGGGTAGTGGCTACACTTATATTCAGTCTGCCTCCTGCAGTACGCCTTACAAATCTCGGGATCAGACAGGTGCCGAAAGAAATAAAGGAAGCAGCTATATCATTCGGCTGTACTAACCGTCAGATGCTGATCAAAGCTGAGCTTCCTGTTGCATTGTCTACGATAATGGCTGGAGTGAATCAGACTATCATGCTTGCATTATCAATGGTAGTTATTGCTGGTCTGATTGGTGCCGGAGGCCTTGGTAATGAAGTTGCACGTGGAGTTACCCAGCTTCGGATCGACGTCGGCTTTGAAGCCGGTCTCGCTATTGTTATACTCGCTATTTTTCTCGATCGTGTAACCCAGGCACTTGGCACACTGTCTCAACGTATGGCTTCCAAATAGCATATAGTTAGGCCGATGGCAAGCGCTGTTTATTTAACAGCGCTTTGCTTGTATCTGCAAATTGCCTGAATCTTCTTCTTGCACAGTTCACTCAGGATGTGCACAATAGAGCTATGTTCGACCTCCACTTACGCATTGCACCACTACGAAACGGGCGTTTACATGTGCACATTCCGCATCAGTTCCGCTGGTTTTTTGGAACTCTTGCGGTATTGACAGCCTGGGTAGCTTTTTATACTGGCATCTGGAGTCCGGTTGCCATAGGTGTGCTATGCCTTGCCGTTCTGGCACTCCTGTATGACGAGCGTTGGGTATTTGACCGGGAAGCCTCCGAGGTGCATTACAGAATGGGATTTCTGTTTGTGGGCAGGCATCTTGGTATTTCAATGCGGGAAATTGAACGATTTGAATGCAGTACTGTGAACCAGAAGGGCCGGGATCTCTGCCAGTTACTGCTCTGGACTATCGGTCAGGAACCATTTCTGATTGACTCACGTCCTGCAGAATACGGTAAACTCCTGCTTGAGGAAGCTGAAATAATTGCTGAGTATTGCGGCCGTCCGCTTGACCGTACCTGAGTCAGAGATCAGCAGCTCCATGCGGAAGGCCAGTGTGCGTGTTTCAGGCTGTTCAGTTCTTCTTCAATACTGGATAATCCATGTCGGACAACTGAATCGAGCAGCATACGTCCCTTATCGGAACAAGTAAGTCTACTGTCATTCCCCGGGGATAGAAAAAAAACTTCCTGATCTGATCTGAAAAGCTGGAGAAGTCCCAGTCCATGTTCGCCGAACACCTTCTCGACATCTTCAAGTGATATACCGTCTTTTGTCCTCAGGCCTGTTATACAGTAATCCTTGAAAAGGTCAGAGGGAGACAATGCTTCAATTTCATGCTTCCATGATCTATCGCTTGCCGAACTGTATTCAAATAATGTTGGGTTGGTCAGCCTCGCGGGAAACAGGGTACCCTTATCATCTCTTACTGGTATAGTTCCAACTGCGCCAGGTCCAAGTCCCCAGTATGGCCGCATATTCCAGTAACTCAGATTGTGGACAGATTTACAGCCGTTTCTGGTATAATTTGATACTTCATACTGCTCATAGCCTGACCCTACAAGACCCTTGTGCATCAGCTCCCACAGCTCGTCCTGGTCAGGTAGTTCGAGCTCGCCACGCTGAATAAGCTGATCCAGAGGAGTTTTTTCCTCGATTGTCAGACTGTAGTGGGATATATGCGGTGGCTGCCAGTGATGAACAGCCGTCAGATCTTCGTATATATCATCCGGTGTCTGCTCAGGAATGCCACTAATAAAATCCAGGCTCCATGTGTGATTATTATCTACCCACAGATCTTTAACAAGCTGCAGTGCATTTTCTACAGTGCTTCTGTATGCACGTCTGGTCAGTAGCCGAAGTAGTTTGTCCGAGAAACTTTGTACACCAATACTGAGACGGTTTACCGATTGCTTTTTTGCGGCATCGAGAAGTTCAGCACTTATATGCTCAGGATTAGCTTCCATTGTCCATTCGAACACCTGATTTTCGCAGCGGAGATTCTTTTTAAGACGGCCGAGAAAATCATAAAGCAGGGGAGGTGGTATTATGCTGGGTGTCCCACCGCCAAGATAGATACTCTTAATGCATGGGTAGGCTGAGTATTCAGCAAAAAAAGCTGCCTCTTCCAGTATTCTTTCAAGTGTTCTTGACAGTACCTGCTGTGACCAACCCGTTTCAAAATAGAAATCGCAATATCTACAGCGACTTGAGCAGAATGGAATATGAATATAGACCGAAACAGCCTCAGTATGTTCCGGGAACAGTGTTATTCCCGGTTTGAGTCTGGCAAATTGATTTTTCTGACTTTCTGTCAGCACTGAATACGGTCTTCTCATGTGTAAGTCCTCGACTCCTGTATACATAAAGTGGAAAAAAAACCGCTCTGCATGTACAGAGCGGTGATTCACAGCTGGAGATTATCTATCTCGGTTGCTGTAAAACAATCAGGCTTTTTCCAGTGCCAATGTGACAGTCGGCTGATCGCAAACCTCACTGGGGCCATAGTATTGAATCGCACCAGGAAAAACAAAGCTGGTCTGACTTGCCCAGATCTCTCTGTGCTTGACGAATTCCTTGAAAGGCGCACCATCCAGCTCTACAAGTGCTTTGCGGATGACTGGTTTGGGGGAACCATGCCGCTGTTCCATATTCATCATCATGGTAAGGGGAATACCTCCCGCAAGCCATTGATCGGCAGGCTTTTCAAGATTACGCACAGAACTCAGGTAGCCTGTCAGTCCCTGTGATATCAGGAGATTCGCAGCATAACCAAGGCTGTAGCAGTAGTCGGCATCAAAATTTGATGGGAATGCACATCTGCCTTCATAACCGAAGAAATGATTCAGGGCAGAGAATTTACCGTTGTAGTTGCCGGACTTTTTCATTTCTGCAAGTTTCTTTTCTACCATACCGATTAGAAGTTTTTCAGTTTCTATTCGACTGACCTGAACGTTTCCATGTGGATCTCTGTCCATAAGAAGCTGTTTCTGAATATCCGGTGGGAGTTCAGCGAAGACGATTCCGGACTCTTTTTTGAGCCTTTTGATGACCCAGTCACACTGATCTTCGAATGACTTGAGTTTTTCATATTCAGCGGCTTCAGTTGCAAGAAGATCGTTGAGTTGAGCAATAAGATCGTTCATTTCCGGAATAAACTCAATAAGGCCTTCAGGAATCAGCACAAGACCAAAGTCTTCACCGTTCTGGCTGCGGACAGCAACCGTGCTGGCGATTGACTGCACAATTTCATCCAGTGTCTGTTTCTTCTCAGCTACTTCCTCAGAAATCAGGCAGACGTTGGGTCGGGTCTGAAGCGCACATTCCAGTGCAATATGGCTTGCTGATCGCCCCATGAGCTTGATGAAATGCCAGTATTTTTTGGCACTGTTGGCATCTCGGCCAATGTTCCCGATCAGTTCGCTGTAGGTCTTGGTGGCAGTATCAAAACCGAATGAGGTTTCAATATATTCGTTCTTAAGGTCACCATCGATTGTCTTGGGTACTCCGATTACCTGTATATCGGTTCCCTCTGAAACAAAATATTCAGCCAGAAGGGCAGCATTGGTATTGGAGTCATCCCCTCCAATAATTACAATTGCGCTAAGATTTTCTTCTTTTGCGACACGTAGAGATGTTGCAAATTGTTCATCTGTTGCGATCTTGGTTCTACCTGACCCAATCATGTCGAATCCGCCGGTGTTACGGTATTCATTCATGAAATCATCGGTTATTTCAACATAATCATTTTCGAGAAGACCGGAAGGGCCACCCTTGAATCCGATCAGGACAGATTCTGGATTAGCTTTCTTGAGCCCGTCATAGATCCCGGCTATTACATTATGACCGCCGGGAGCCTGTCCACCGGAAAGGATAACAGCAACCTTCAGTTTTTTCAGGCTGATCTTGTTGGATCCCTTGGTAAAACTGGCAATCGGCTTGCCATATGTGTGGCTGAAGAGTGTCTTCAGTTCTGCCTGATCAGCAATAGCCTCGGTTGCGCTACCGAATTCTATGCCGATATCGGAAGGATTCCCCTGTAGGGCTGTCGGAAGCTTTGGCTGATACTCGTATCGTGCTTTCTGCAATGGAGATTTGTATAGTGTACTCATGCCCATATTTTACCCATTGTGAAAGAATGTTGCAAGCTTGCTTCAATGTCAGGATTGTGCTTGAATGAATGCATGCATTTCGACGATTGTCACGAGATTCATCCATTACCCGGGCCGGATTGGAAGCCAGGAGTCAGCTTTAATAACTCAGAAAATATTGCTGAATTCAGTATATGGGCCCCGGGAGCTGATGATGTTCATCTCGTGATGTTTCGGGAGGATATTTCAGATATATCCGGTAGGCATGATGTACAACTATTATCGCAAGCAATGGAATATGATCCAGGCAGCGGATTATGGAGTACAAAGCTAACTGCTGAAAAGTGTCTCGATTTATTCTATGAATATCATATAGTTCGTGATGGGAGACTTCGAAAGAGCCTTGATCCATACGCTCGTGCTGTTGGACTCAACAGAGTGAGTAACCGGGAATTCCTGCCTAAGCTAAGGGGACTGGTTCTGGATTCGAGTGTATTCGCGGATCCAGTGCCACTAGCTGAAGGAACAGTATTCCCCTGTGATGCAGTGATATACGAGTTACACATCAGAGATTTTACTATCAATCACAAAGGAATAGCCAAGCCCGGAACATTTGCTGCCTGTATAGAGCGTATACCTTATCTGAAATCACTTGGAATCACTCATGTTCAGATAATGCCGGTTCTGAAAACGGCATTTCTTGATGAAAGCAGGCAGAGCTTTGATAATGCTTCTACTGGAGAATGTAACTATAACTGGGGTTATGATCCCCATTCTTTTTTTGCACTGAATAACTGGTATTCAGAAAATCCGGAGGATCCCTGTCTGGTGATACTCGAATTACGGAATCTTGTCAGAGAACTTCATGCTGCAGGTCTGCGGGTTATTCTCGATGTTGTCTATAACCATATGGCAGATGCCTCTATTCTGGAGGATATAGTTCCCGGATATTATTTCAGAAGGGATTATGGAGGAGCTTTTCGCTCTGACAGTCAATGCGGCAATGATCTGGCTAGTGCAAGATACATGGTCAGAAAGCTGGTCTGTGATTCCGTCACCTATCTCACAAAAACCTTCGGTATAGATGGTTTTCGATTTGACCTAATGGGTTTGCTGGATGCAGATACAGTGTTGTCCGCCAAAGCTGCTGCTGAGAAAGCCAGTGGGAGAAGCGACCTTTTTTTCTATGGGGAAGGCTGGCGAATGTATTCAGGGCCTCACAACCTTAGAATGATGGATCAGGATTATATGCAGTTCACCGATGAGGTTGCTGTATTTAACGATGAACTGCGTGATCTGCTCAAATCCGGAGGAGCACGTGAGGTTGGCAGAGGATTTGCAACTGAAGCTGAAGTTGATATTGCTGCTCTTGTTCAGAATATGCTGGGTAACCCAGTAAAATATTTTCAGGTTATGTCTCCGAGAAATCTTGTCCAGTATGCAGCTGCTCATGATGGTATGACCCTTCATGATTCTATAGCCTATAACTGTCAGCTTGATGATTCACGTTCCACTGATATCCGGGAAATAGACCGACGCATCTGCCTTGTGAATTTTTTATTGTTATGCAGTCAAGGTATTGTTATGCTTCATTCCGGCCAGGAATTCGGGAGAAGCAAATCGAATTCAGACAGAACAGATGAACCGGATAGTGATTGGGCAATCATCGGAAAATATATAGCAAACAGCTATAATTCAAGCGACCTGATAAATGGACTTCCAGCAGAATTAGACAGTCGTCAGGAAAAGCTTCTGAATTACTGCTCCAGTCTGATTCACGCAAGACGGAATCTATCTGTTTTACGTCTTGCCAGTTCTCGTGTAATTGAAAAACGAAGCTGTCAATTGCAATCACAACATAAAATGTTCCTGGCTTTTGCATTGAGGGAGAACGCCTCGATTTATCTTGTTTGTGCCAATGCCGGTTCAGACGAAGTTCAGTTGGATATCCCGGAGGAACTGCTTGGCTGTTCGATGAAAGGCATATCAGTATCGGTAATAGTTGACCGGGATTTCGTGAATCTTGCTGGAATAGCTGTACCCGCAGGAATCACAGTAAAAAAGCGTAAGCTGATTCTTCAGGGGCTGTCATGGGCACTGCTTTTGCTTGTGGATGAAACTGATTGACCTGCAGCTGCAGGCCAGTTTATTGTATGCATATGCAGAAGACAGCCTTTCATTTAATTAATCCCGTCAAGAACTATGCCTGGGGTTCGCTTGAGCATATTGCCGCCTATCAGAACAGACCAGCGCCCACAGTCCAACCTGAAGCTGAGCTATGGATGGGCGCTCACCCCAGTGACAGCTCACAGATAGTACTGCATGGACATCGCGTCAGTCTGTACCGGGAAATCCAGAGAGATCCTGATTTCTGGCTCGGGCCGGCTGTCGCTGCTGATTTTTTCGGTGAGTTTCCGTATCTGCTCAAGATTCTTGCAGCTGAAAAGGCTTTGAGCATACAGGTGCATCCATCTTTAATACAAGCCAGAGACGGTTTTGCCCGTGAAGAAGAATCTGGAATACCGCTTTCTGCAGCACATCGTATTTACAAGGATGCCAATCATAAACCTGAAATGATTGTGGCTCAATCAGATTTCTGGGCTTTATCTGGCTTCAGACCGGAACTTCAGATACAATCCTGCTTTACCAGCTTGTTCACATTTGCCGGGAAAAAGCTTCTGAAGACTGGATTACTGATAGATCTGCATGAACGAGTCAATGAACTGGGAACATCTGAAACAGCGCTCCAATCCTTCTTCAGCTGTCTTATGAAAATTTTACTTGGGGATAAGCAGGCAGGTCTGCAGCTGCTTTCAGCAGCTCAGGAAGCAGCCAGGACAGATCTTTTTCCTTCTGATTACTATATTTCTGAATGGATACTGCGTTTGAGTCGACAGTTTCCTGATGATCCCAGTGCAATTGCTCCACTTTATCTTAATGTATTGAATCTTAAACCAGGCGAAGCAGTATCGCTTGAGGCAGGCTTGCTTCATGCGTATCTTTCCGGATTGGGAATTGAAATCATGGCCAATTCCGATAACGTGATCCGTGCTGGCCTGACTATCAAACACATGGATGGAAATGCCCTGGTAGAAACCGTTCGCTGCATCGGAGAGACTCCTGGAATACTGAAGGCCGAGACAATTCAGCCCGGTGCCGAGTTATTTCCTCAGCTGTTCCGTGAGTTCTCCTTGATTCGTCTGCAGCCCGATGTCAAAGCGCAATATATAGACCGCAGCTGGACACCCGGGGGGAGCGGTCCGCGTATTCTACTTGCAGGACGTAATTCGCGACTGAGTATTTACGATGAAAACGGTAATGGTCATGAGATCAGCTCAGGTAATTCTGTGATAATCCCGCATGCTGTTGAATCCTTCAGCGTCAGAGGAACCGGAGAAGGCTTTCTTTCTTCCATAGGTATATAATGTCCGAAGTCAGAAAGGTTTATCTAGATGCTGACAGCCTCCCTGCAAAAGTCAGGGAGGTGGTATTCCGTCAGGCTCTGAAGGGTAAAATCAAGGCAATCCTTGTTGCCAACCGACCGATTCCCCATCCGCGACATGACTCGGTTCAGATGAAGGAAGTAGCTTCAGGAGAGGGAGTAGCTGACGAGTATATTCTCGGGCATGCATCCCCGGTTGATCTTGTTGTAACTCGGGATATCCCCCTTGCTTATCGACTTGCTGCAATGGGAATATGTGTTATTAATGACAGAGGTGTACATTATGATCTGGATACAGCCAGAGAACGTCTGTCTGTTCGCAATTTCGCATTTGAACTCCGGTCAGATGGAATTGATCCGGGACGATCCAGCAATTTTGGTCATAAAGAATTGCATGCATTTTCCGCGATGTTCCAGCAGGCTCTCAGTGGTGAATTAGAAAAAAATTACTAATTTACTTCTCTCTTGCTTGTGTATGATCACTGCTGCTTGTAGAATAGTGACAGATAAAAAGCAGCTTGGGGGTTATACATGTCAGAGAATACAATTAGTGAAGTCAGTGAAGGAATCTACAGATTATCTGCTAATGTCGACAATATTCTGTTTGAAGGAATCTGGCCTATTCCTCATGGAGTAGCCATGAACTCCTACATTGTCAAAGGCGACAAGGTTGCAATTGTAGATGGTGTATGTGAGTGGGATGGAGTACCTGAAACACTTTTCTCGCAGTTGGAGAAAATGCAGGTTCACATCAATGACATTGATTATGTTATTCTGAACCATCTCGAGCCTGATCACACTGGCTGGCTGAATGCATTCAAAAAGCTTCGTTCAGAGTTTACTATTGTAACCAGTAAGAAGGGCGCGAAGATCGCAGAGGCTTTCTACGGTATTACCGAAAACATCCTGACGGTATCCGATGGTGATGAAATCGATCTCGGTCAGGGCCGCGTATTACGCTTCTATGAGATACCTAATGTACACTGGCCGGAAACAATTGCCACATACGACACCAGAAGCTGTACACTGTTTCCCTGCGATGCCTTTGGCTCTTACGGTTCTGTTCAGAGCAGCGCCCCTTACGATGATATGCTAAGCCAGGAGGAAATTGATTTTTTCGAAGATGAAGCGTTACGGTATTATGCTAATATAGTTGCGGCTTTCAGCATTCCTACAAAGAAGGCTATCGACAAACTTGGTCCGCTGGAAATAAAGGCTATTGCTCCTGGTCATGGAATCGTTTGGCGCAGGAATCCTGCAAAAATCGTCACGGACTATATTCGTTATGCAGGTTACTCAAAAGGTCCGGCAAAGGAACATGTGACTGTCATATACGGTAGCATGTATGGTATGACTGAACAGGGAATTAAACCAGTCGTTGAGGGACTTGAGAGTGAAGGTATCACTGTTCATCTGCACAGGATCCCCGAAAGTAATATCTCATTTGTGTTGAAGGATGTCTGGCAATCAACAGGTGTTGTGCTTGCAATGCCGACCTACGAATACAAAATGTTCCCGCCGATGGCAGCCGTTCTGGATGAAATAGGCAAGAAGAAAGTGTTGAATCGTCTTGCTTTCCGCTTTGGCTCCTATGGCTGGTCTGGCGGTGCACAGAAGGAACTGGACGAGATTACTTCACGTCTGAAAATGAACTGGCAGTTTATAGATCCTGTTGAATTCAACGGTGCGCCCTCCAGTGATGAGCTGGATATGATTCGGCTGCGTGGAGCCGAACTTGGTAGACTGGTGAAAGAGAGCGTGCTTAATGCAGCAAATTAATATAGCAGGGATGACTGGTTCGGTCCGGTCATCCCTTTTTTTGTGTGCTCTGCTTGGAATTGTATCAGCTATATCTGCCCACCTTGATTTTCTCGCTGGAGCTGCCGCCGCGGTTCTCATAGCTACTGTGTATTATTTTTTTTATCGCAGGTCCGGTAAAAAACACAGCACAGATGTAACAGTGGAATTAAATGCAGTTGCAAAAATCGATCTCGGAGAGCCTGCTGGAATAACGGCGTATCTGGAACAGGTAGGCACCCGGCAGCGGGAAGCATTGTTCATGACCACAAGTGGTTTTGAAGATATCGGCAGACAGGTATCCCTGATTGTTACAGATACCGATGATCAGCTGAAAGCAGCCGGAGAGAGTGCTCAGGCAGTCATGGAAATTCTTGGCAGTCTGAAAATACTGCATGATCAGCTGAATGAACAGCGAGGGATCGTAGACAGTAACTCATCTTCTGTAGAGGAGTTGTTTCAGACTATACAATCAATTACCGGTAATGCCGAACGAATTCAGCAGCGAATGGACAAGCTCAAGGATTCCTCACGTAATGGTCGTGAAACATTAGGTGTTTTACACAAAGCAATTCAGCAGGCATCTACACAGAGTAAATCTCTGGAAAAGGCCAATAGACTGATTGATGATATTGCTGCTAAAACTCATCTTCTAGCCATGAATGCTGCAATTGAAGCCGCAAAGGCCGGGAAATATGGTGCCGGTTTTGCAGTTGTTGCAGGTGAGATTCGTGCTCTGGCAGCACAGGCTTCTGCAGGGGCTGCTAAAAGCCAGGATGAGTTGAGTAACCTGAATTCAACAATCATACATATGGTTAAACAGTTCAACTCAATGGATGCACTTTTCAGCAATCTGGAAGAGCATATTGATAGTGTGTATGAGCATCAGCACAGTACTATGACTGCAATGCAGGAACAGCGTGCCGGGACTACCCATATTCTGGATTCTGCCCAGCAGCTACAGAAGACTGTTGATCTCATACAGGAGCAGGAAGGACTTATTGGAACTGCCGCTGAACAGACGCATACAAGTATGTGCGGACTGCTTGAATTGAGTGAAAATACATCCAGCCGGGTTCAGCATCTGTATGAGGAATCTTCCAGGATGCAGCAGATTGTTGAAATTAGTGCGGGTTGGTCTTTGAGTATCGAACAGGGGCTTTCTGTCGTTCACGCAGCTTTCAGTAAACTGGAAATAGTAGCACCGGAAGATCTGGACACAAGATTCTTTCGCTGGTCCAATGATCTGTCTACTAATGTCGATTTGTTTGATGAACAGCATCAGGAGCTTATCCGGATACTAAATGATATGCATCTGGCGGTGGTTGAGGGGAAGGGGCGTCAGTGTGTTGGCGATGTCCTGGATCGCCTTCTGAAATACACGGATTACCATTTCAAGTGTGAACTGCATAATTTTCGAGAACATGGGTACCCTGACTGTGAGCTTCATAGTCAGATACACTCCAAACTCGTGGAAAAAGCAATGGAGCTGAAAGCCGAGTTTGAAGCAGGCAGCAACACAGTTGTTCTGGAAACACTGAGAGTGCTGCGTTCATGGCTCATAAATCATATTAGGGATTGTGACGGTAAGTACAAGGACTTTTTTATTAACAAGAAAATACTGAAGCCGGAAACTGCAAGCGTTCACAGCTGAATCAGTTCCGGTTTCAGTATAATTCGTCGCTATCGGGTTTTTTACGGACTACATGCGAATTGCCCGGTAGCCGCTGGAACGCATTAATTCTATCAGGTTGTCCGGGCCGACCAGATGCCCGGCACCTACGACTACGAAGCTGTTTCCACCATTCTCGAGATATTCCAGAAGTTCTGTATGCCATTTCCTGTTTCGGGCAGCAAACATAAGTTCATAGAAGACCTCAAGTTCATCTGTTGACAGAAGTGCTTCAACGATTACCTCAGTCATAGCCTCGAGATCACCTGAATGCCATATCTGCAGCAGATGAGCAACATAATCTCCAAGTTCCTTATAATTCTCGATGCTGCGCATCATTTCGGCAGCCTGGGTCCGTGTCGGTAGCTCACCGAACATCGAAAGCTGCATCTCTACAGTTTCAAGACCATGAACAGGCATTTCGAGTTCAGCGGCCAGCTGAGCAAAGTGCATATCAATTCCGTAATCTGGATTTATACCATGTGCAGCAGCAAGCTGTGTAACAATGGTTGCCTCGATAACCCAGGGTTTCAGGTGTTTGACTGCATGAAAGGGAATACCGAATTCGGCAAGCACACCTGTAAGCAACTTAATTTCATCACTGTTCAAATCATCTTCAAGGTTCTGCCCTTCAGGATATTCCATGAGGGATTGAACTCCAAAAAAGGCATCTGCACTGACTGAGTTAAGATCGATCTCCAGGATCAAGCGGTCGCTGCTTTCAAACAAACGATATATTTCATCGGGAAGCGGGTAAATCTCTTCAGATGCAAGGTGAATTGAACCAAGTATATGCATCTGTACGTCATTGTGTTCAATTGTCCACAGAAAAAGATCTCCATCGTCGTCGTACCTGTCATCTTCTGCTTCCACTACTGCTGGTGCTTCACCTGGAATATCTGTGTCCGGTTCGGTGGCACAGGAGACAGGAAGAAACAGCAGCAGTCCGAGCATTAGAAAACCGTAAAGGCTTTTGGTAATCTTTCTAGAAATCTGCATGGTTAACCGTCCTTGGGAATGGGATGACATCACGAATATTCTGCATGCCGGTAACATATTGTACAAGCCTTTCGAAGCCCAGCCCGAAACCAGAGTGTGGTACACTTCCGTAGCGCCGCAGATCAAGATACCACCAATAATCTTCAGGATTCAGGTCAACTGCTTTCATACGTTGCTCAAGAACCTGCAGGTTATCCTCACGCTGGCTGCCACCAATGATCTCTCCGAGTCTCGGTACCAGTACATCCATAGCCCTTACAGTTTTTCCATCCGGATTCTGCTTCATATAAAATGCCTTGCAGTCCATTGGATAATCATAAACAATAACCGGAGATAAAAAGATTTTCTCGGTGAGTGCTTTTTCATGTTCTGTCTGCAGTGCTGCGCCCCATTCCGGTTTGAAATCAAATTCCAGACCGCTCTTTTCAAGTGCATCAATTGCATCCGTATATGATATACGCTTGAAGGGACTGGTCGCTACTTTTTGCAAGGATTCAATTATTCCTTTTTCTATCTGTGCATTGAAAAACGCCATGTCTTCTGGATTCTCGCGCAATACATCAGAAATAACAGTTCTTACAAAGTCTTCTGCCAGATCCATATTTGCTTCGTTATCGCAGAATGCAAGTTCCGGCTCAATCATCCAGAATTCTGCAAGGTGCCGAACCGTGTTTGAATTCTCTGCCCGAAATGTAGGACCGAATGTGTAGGCTCGTTCCAGACTGCAGGCATAAACTTCAGCTTGCAGCTGACCGGTAACAGCAAGATATGCTGGTTTGTTGAAAAAATCATGAGCGTAATCAAGGGTAAGCGCAGGACGCGAGGCAATTTCTTCCAGAGGCAGGGTTGTTACCTGGAACATCTCCCCGGCACCTTCCGCATCGATTCCGGTAATAATCGGAGTATGCACCCACAGAAATTCCCTGTCCTGGAAAAATTTATGAATGGAGTTACTCATACTGTTTCTGATTCTTGCGATTGCACCGAATGTATTGGTTCGTGGGCGTAGATGCGCAATTTCACGCAGATACTCAAAACTGTGACGCTTTTTCTGCAGCGGGTATTCAGGTGGACAATCACCAATCAATTCAAGCTTGTCAGCATGCAGTTCTACTGTCTGATTTTTTCCTGGAGATTCCTGCAGACAGCCGTTCGCACGAATTGACACACCGGTAGCCAGCTGTTTAAGAATATCAGAATCAGGGAACTTCTGTTTGTCTATAATTATCTGAAGATTTTTAAGACAAGAACCGTCGTTCAGCTCGATAAACACGATATCTTTTGTATCCCGATGGGTTCTGACCCAACCCTGTGCTTTAACCGGTTCGTTCCCGGGCTTAGAGGCCAATAGATGGCGAATTCTCTGATTTTCCATAGTCTAATCTTTACCACAAGCAAGGATAGCAGTCAAACCCTGTGTTCCTCCTGAAATCCATGTTATTCTGTTTCCATGAAAATTTTCATTGATTCTGAGATTGGCACACTGGAAACTGTCATTATTCATCAGCCCGGAGCTGAAATCGAGACCGTAACCCCTGCAAGTGCAGAGGAATTACTGTACAATGATGTAATACCTTTAGCTCAGGTTCAGCGTGAACATAGTGAACTGAGTCAGCTGCTTTCCGGATTGTGTAATGTTCTGCAATCCAGTGATTTACTGCTTGCTGCACTTGGCGATCCTGATGAACGTACGGCACTTGCACTCGAATTAATGAGACCGGCAGTACGCGACAGGCTTGATCAGGGTTGGCTGCGTGAGCTCTCGGAACTACCCGTGGAAAAATTTCTGCAGGCTATGATATGCGGAGTTCCAAACAGGCGACAGTCTTTCGAAGATTTTTTATCTGACAGACGGTATGATATTCCAGCATTGCCGAACTGGTATTTTATGAGGGATGCTGCAATGGCATACCTTGATGGACTTATTGTCGGCTCGATGGCATATCCGGTCAGACGAAATGAAGCCCTTCTGGCCAGGCGGATGCTGAATGGACTTGCTCCATTGATCTGGGATGGGAGTCAAGCGCGTGCTCCGGGATTAAGTCTTGAAGGTGGTGATTTTATGGTTGCCGGCCCGGATACCCTGTTGGTCGGCTTGTCAGAGCGAACATCAGCAGCAGGCCTGGATATACTGCTCAAGTCGATAATGGAGTTCAGAATGCAGGGTGAGAGGGCAGATTACGTACTTGATGTAATTGCTGTTCAGCTTCCGCATGCGCGAACCTGTATTCATCTGGATATGGTGGCAAACTTTCTGGACCGGAACTGTATGCTGGTATATGCACCGCTGATTCTTGACCGGGAACGTGCGCCTGTTATACATTGCCGGATAGAACCGGGGAAAACACCCAGGTTTAAGTATGTTGATTCTCTGCCTGAAGTATTGGCGGCAATTGGTATGCCTGTTGAAATCGTTAGCTGTGGAGGTGGATTTCAGGTTAGTGGTGAACGGGAGCAATGGCTTGCAGGAAACAATGTATTTGCCTATGGCCCTGGACAGATAGTAGCTTATGATTGCAACCCTCTGACGCTTGATGCAATGTCACAGGCTGGGTTCGAAATAATCAGAGCAGAGACTATACTTTCAGGTTCAACTGATCCTCGTTCAGCAGGCAGAAAAGTCGTTACAATTAGCGGCACCGAACTTGCAAGAGGCGGCGGAGGGGTTCGCTGTATGACCATGCCGCTTTGCAGAAGCGGCATATGAGGAATCTGGGATATTTTACGGAGGAGTAAAGGCTTATGAGTGAAGAAAAAAATGACAGAATAGTTATTGTTTCCAATCGGTTATCGGTATCTGCTGTCAAGAATGGAGATACCATTGAGTATGCTCAGAGCATGGGTGGGTTGGCAACGGGGCTGTCGAGCCTCCATGGGGATTACGAAATGCTGTGGGTTGGGTGGCCAGGGATTCCCCGAGAAGACCTCACCACCGAGGAGCAGTCTTCTATGGACAGCCATCTGCAGAAAAATTATGGATGCGCTGCTGTTCAGCTTTCAAGACAGGATGTACAGGAGTTTTATTTAGGTTTCTGTAACAACACTATCTGGCCGTTATTTCATTATTTTCCTTCGTATGTTGAGTACAATCATGAATTATGGAATGCCTACGAGCGTGTTAACCTTTCTTTTTTCGAACAATTGAAACCATTGCTGCGTGAGGATGATATAGTCTGGATTCACGATTATCAGCTCATGTTATTGCCACAACTTGTGAGAGAATCTTTCCCGGACATCCGGATAGGTTATTTTCTCCATATTCCGTTTCCGTCGTATGAGCTCTTCAGACTTCTTCCCTGGCGCCGTGAAATTCTCGACGGACTCTTAGGTTCTGATCTGATTGGTTTTCATACATATGATTATGCCCGTCACTTTCTTTCTGCTGTAAGAAGAATTGAAGGTCATGATCATCATCTCGGGCATATTAAAACCGGCGGTAGATCTATCTCCGTCGATGTTTTCCCAATGGGAATCGACTACGACAAGTTCGCAGAATCCGGTAAAATTGAGGAAGTTAAATCTTTTATTACGAATATAAAACGCGGTATGGCGCACCGAAAAATGATTCTTTCAGTAGACCGTCTGGATTATTCCAAGGGAATTCCCAATAGATTATGGGGATTCCGATATTTTCTGGATAAACATCCAGAATGGTACGGCAAGGTTACACTGGCTATGATCGTCGCTCCAAGCAGAGAAGGAGTGCCACAGTATCAGGACCTCAAACGTGAGGTAGAAGAACTCGTAAGTGACATAAACGGTACGTTCGGGACCATAGAATGGGTTCCTGTTCAGTATTTCTACCGACCCTTTCCCTTTACCGAGTTGACTGCCATGTACAGTGAAGCAAGCGTTCTGCTCGTCACCCCTTTGCGGGATGGCATGAATTTGATTGCCAAGGAATATGTAGCTGCTAAAACTGATGGCGATGGTGTAGTAATCCTGAGTGAGACGGCCGGTGCCGCCCGTGAACTAGGTGAAACTATAATGGTCAATCCGACGAATCTACCAGAGATCGGAGAGGCAATTAATACAGCATTGAATATGAAGGATCAGGACAAGGCAAGACGGAATACTGTGATGCACCAGAGGATACGCCGTTATGACATCCGAACATGGGCACAGGATTTTACGGCTAAACTGATTGAAGCTGCTGCAAATCATAACCAGAATGGTGCCCTGCCGCTGAATACAGCAAGGAGACAGGAGATCAGTACGGATTTTGCTTCTGCAGAATCACGCCTGCTGCTACTTGATTATGACGGAACACTGGTAGGATTCAAGGCTGTACCGGAGGATGCAACTGCTGATTCTGAACTTCATGACCTGATAGCCAGTCTTGCTGATCTTCCAGACACTGAGGTTGTAATAATCAGTGGAAGGGACAGGGATTTTCTTGAATCCCAGTGGGACAACCTCCCGGTCGGTTTGATTGCTGGACATGGAGTCTGGCAGCGCAGGCTTGGAGGAGAATGGGAAGTCTCGGAAGTGCTCGATATAGAGTGGAAAGACGCGATCAGACCTGTTATGCAACGCTACCGTGACCGGACTCCAGGGGCATCCATAGAGGAAAAAGCATTTTCTATTGCATGGCATTATCGCCGTAGCGAACCTGAACTGGCTGCTATCAGACTAGGCGAACTGCGGGAGGCCCTGCTCGGGCTGACTTCCAATCTGAATGTCTCTGTTCTTGACGGAAATAAGGTTCTTGAAGTAAAAAACAGCAGTGTCAATAAGGGTAGAGGAGCTGCACGGTATATGATGGGCAGCGAATATAAATTTATTCTGGCCGCAGGTGACGATCACACTGATGAAGATCTGTTTGCCATGCTTCCTGACCATGCGAACAGTATTAAAATCGGTGCACAGCAAACTGTAGCCAAATACTTCCTTCCTGGTCCGAAGGAAGTTCGCAAATTTCTTCATCAGCTTTTAGAAAACAGTAAGCTGCAATGAAGCAGCGTAATTACAATTGAATAATGGAGGAACTATGATCAAGGGATGGATTTTTGATCTTGACGGGGTAATAACTGATACGGCGGAGTTTCATTTCAAGGCATGGAAGAAACTGGCAGAAGAAGAAAATTTACCTTTTACTCGTGAAGATAACGAACAGCTCAGAGGAGTTTCCCGTGCGGATTCCCTGAAGCTGCTTCTGAAGGGAAAAAAGGTCAGTCAGGAACACTTTGAGGACATGATGACCAGGAAAAACAAGGATTATCAGGCGCTTGTTGAAGGAATGGGGCCTGCTGATGCTCTTCCCGGAGCCAGAGAATTGGTCAAAAAACTCAGAAATGCTGGTATACGCACAGCCATTGGTTCATCCAGTCGAAACGCACAAAGAGTAATTGAGCTTCTTCAGATGGAAAATCTTTTTGACGGAGTCGCAGATGGTCATTCAGTAGAGAATGCCAAACCTGCTCCCGATCTATTTCTTCATGCTGCAGAACTTCTTGGCCTTTCACCCGAAGAATGCATTGTTGTCGAAGATGCAGAAGCCGGTGTTGAGGCTGCATTAGCAGGAGGTATGACTGTGGTTGGTGTCGGACCGGTTGAACGTGTGGGGAAAGCGCACTTTGTTTTCGGTGATACCTCCTCAATCGATCCAGAGTTGGTAATGAATAGGAAACTGCATTGATCAATCGGCTGCAGGCCGATAAATGGTAGTACTATACCTCCGAATCTGCTATATTCGCATTTGAGAGAGAGGAGTTATGAATGCAGCAGACACAGAAGGTAACAGAGCATGATTTTCACATTCCGGTGCTGGGTACCGGTTATTCCATTGATACTGCCCTGAAAGTAGCCCGTTTCGGCATTTCTTCGGTACTTTCATTGGTTGATGATACTCTTATAGAGCAGGCACGGGAATATCACTGCAGGAAGAACTCCATTGTGTATGAAGCGATTTCTTCCACAGCTGTTGACCATCGTGCCCGGCGGATTACTGCGTATCTTGATCTGCTGCATGATCTGGTGCAGAAACAGATAGTTGAAATGCAGAAAATGGAATTCAATACGGGCAGTGATCTTGATACATGTTTCGAGATGCTGCCGGATGGTGAATTGCGGACCGCCTATTTTCGCTTACTTGATATGGAGGATGGATCAGAAAGAACGGCCCTTGCCGAGTTTCTTAAAAAGTCAATCCAACCTGGAAGTATTGATGTAAACATAATGACCAAACTCGATCGTCAGCGATGGGTAAACGGCGAACCTGTAGACAGCAATTACTCGGATGCATCTGCTGCCCTGCGAGGGTTCGCTGAGAGTAAACTGAATGCTGGAATAGTTTTTTCTGCCGGCATGAACCCCAGACTGTTTGCTGCTATTGAACAGTATCCGGATTTTTTCGCAGATAATAATGGTTATATAAAAAAGAAAATAATTCTTAAGGTAAGTGATTATCGCTCAGCTAATATTCAGGGAACCATTCTTGCGAAGAAGGGAATCTGGATCAGTGAATACCGCATAGAGTCCGGCCTGAATTGTGGAGGGCATGCCTTTGCAGCAAAGGGCAGTCTCATGGGACCTATCCTTGCAGAATTCCGCGAAAAGAAGGAGGAGTTATTCAATAAACTCCATGCGGTCTATTGTGATAAATGTGCTGAATCAGGCAGAAATCCGGGAAATATAGATATCAGGATTACTGTGCAGGGTGGAATTGGAACCTCCGATGAAAATAAAATGTTGTTAAAGTATTTTCAGGTGAGCAGTGTTGGATGGGGAACCCCATTTCTCCTTGTTCCTGAGGCCGTAAATCTTGACGAATCAGATATGAAACTTCTCTGTGATGCAGAAAAAAAAGACGTGTTTCTCAGTCAGGCATCTCCGCTCGGTGTACCGTTCTGGAATCTTCATACTTCCGAGAGTGAAAACGCAAGGAAGAAACGGATAACTTCCGGAAAGCCGGGAGTTGCATGCAGAAAAAAATATCTGGCATTCAACGATGAATACACCGAGGAACCTATCTGTCCAGCAAGCAGTAAATTCCAGAGACATAAACTCGAAGACCTTGCGCATTCAGATCTTCCGGTCGCGGTTCTTGACAGACTTCGGGAACGAGTTCTTGCAAAAGCCTGCCTGTGTATGGATCTCGGGGCTACTTTTACAAGAGGTATTGGTATTGAACCGAAGGGGACACCGGCAATTACACCTGGACCGAATATTATCAATTTTAATAGAATCGTAGGTTTGAAAGAGATGGTAGCTCACATTTATGGTCGTTTGAATATTATATCTGTAAAGAATCGATCTCATGCATTTATCCGTGAACTGGAGATCTATATTGATACTATAGGGCAGGAGTTCAAGGATGCTGCCTTGGGAATTGGTGAAAAAAGCGAGAAATATTTTGGTGAAGTCAGAAAAAATCTGCTGGCAGGAATAGAGTATTATCGTGAGCTGGCAGATGAAATTCTTCAGAAAGAGAAGACCGATTTTCTGAAACAACTTGATTCCCTGAGAAATTATCTTGTCGGAACCTTGCCGGAGAACCTTTGAATGTCAATGCCTTTGCAGCTTGCGCCGATGGCAACCCTCAGCCATCGGGCTCTGCGTGAGCTTATTGAGTCTTTCGGAGGTTGTGACGAATATTTTACCGAAATGATCAGCGCCAGGGGATTACTGAGCGGTGGTCATCTCGAACAGTATTATATTGATCCCGGACCACGCCCCGAGAAGCTGGTATATCAGCTTATGGGACCTGATGCGGAGTCGATTGCATCTGCGGCTGCTTTTCTCGATTCCAGGGATTGCCTGGGCATCGATATCAACATGGGCTGTTCGGCTCCACATATTACCAGACTTGGCGGAGGCGTAAGCTGGATGGCAGAAAACGCTGCAGCAGTTGAAATGGTACAGAGGGTTCGTGAAGAGGTTAAAAAACATCGTCTGAGTGTGAAGATACGACTCGGTTTTGATGAGGATCCGGATCGTCTTCTTGAGCTTGGAAGAAAACTTGAGTCAGCCGGGGTTGAGATGATAATTCTGCATCCGCGAACCGCAAAACAGAAATTCAAGAGAAGCGCTCGCTGGAGTTTTGTAGAGTTGCTGAATAATGAACTTTCTATACCTGTTACCGGAAACGGAGATGTATCCGATGCCAGGACCTTGGTTTCACGTGCAGGAGGGCCTTGGTCTGGTGTCATGGTAGGCAGAGCAGCGGTACAGCAGCCGTGGATCTTTATACAGGCAGAAAATGCTTTAGCATCGGACAGCCCCTCATCGGTGCTTGAAATTGACAGAGAAGAGACCGGGCAGAGATTCCTCGATCTATTAAAACAGTATCAACCGCATGAATTCTGGAAGAGCAGGGCACATCGTTTTTTTGAGTATTACAGTGCAAATTTTACCTGGGGGCACGCCATGAGGACGGCAATACAGAATGAAACAGATATTCATGCGATAGGCACAATTTTCAGGGAGTATTTTCGCAAGCATCCTGACGAGCGTATTCAGAAATATACGGTTAATCCATGAATAATAAAGCTCTAGAGGAAATTGCAGAAAGCTCTGTATACTGACAGTTTCCAGGAGCAAAATAAATCCAGATGTGTTATACTTTTTTCTATGGCAAGATCTAATGATATAATGCTGACAGATATTGTTATACCGGATCAAAGCCATGGGCTTTCATGGCAGGTACTCATTGTCGACGATGAGGAGGTTATACACACAGTTACAAAGCTTGTACTGCGTGATATGAGCTTCGAAAATAAAAGAGTAGAGTTTGTCAGCGCTTACTCAGCGAAAGAAGCCTGCCGCATACTCGAAACCAACAATTCTATAGCTGTCATGCTGCTTGATGTAGTAATGGAACATGAACATGCAGGATTTGAGGTCGTAGAGTATACAAGAAACTCCTTGAATAATCAGGACGTCCGGATCATTATGAGAACCGGACAACCAGGATATGCACCGGAACGGGATGTAATCACACAGTACGATATAAATGATTACAAGGAAAAAACAGAGCTCACATCCAAGAAACTTTTCAGTACAATACTGACTGCCCTGCGGTCGTACCGTGATATCAAGAGAATACAGCGAAGTAAGAGTGGACTGGAAGACATAATATCGACCTCACGCTCTATGTTTCGTTTGCACAGTTCAGTTGATAAATTCGCCTCGACTGTTTTTGAACAGACGATATCCTTACTAGGAGGAGATCACAGTGAATCTCTGAATAGATATTCCGGTTTCGCAGTTGTGAAGGATGAAGCAGACACAAATATTGTAAAGACCTCAGCTGATCTCACACAGTATGCTGGCACCGATATTCAGGAGATCAAGGATCCTGCCTTGCTTGATCTCCTGGAATCTGCTCTCAGTAAGCATCAAACCATTTATAGTAATAATCTTTATGTCGGATATTTTCAATCAAGATCCGGTCTGGAAACATTGGTGTATCTGCGAAGTCCGGAATATTTTAATGAAGAAGAAATTGATTTGCTGCGTATTTTTTCCAGCAACGTAAACCTGGCGTTCGACAACATATGTCTAAAAAAAGAAATAATGGATACTCAACGTGAAATACTATTTACCATTAGTGATGTCGTTGAAAACCGTTCACGAAGTACGGCCAGGCACATCAAGCGTGTCGTTGAATATTCTGTAGCAATTGGTGAAGCCCTGGATCTTGATGATGAAGAATTAGGTTATCTCAGACATGGGGTTCCTATGCATGATATTGGCAAAATTGGTATTTCAGATTCAATTCTGAATAAGCCTGGTCCTTTAACAGCAGAAGAATTTGAAGTTATGAAGACTCATACCTTGATTGGACATAAAATTCTGGCAAAATCGAGTAGGAAAATTCTGCAGACCGGTGCTGTAATCGCCCTACAGCACCACGAGCGTTGGGACGGTAGTGGATATCCGGCAGGCCTGGCGGGGACTGAGATTGATATCCTGGCTCGCATTACTTCTGTAGCAGATGTCTACGATGCACTCTGTCAGAATAGGGTATACAAAGAGGCCTGGTCTCCAGAATCTGCCTGCGAATATATATTGTCCCAGAGCGGTTCGATGTTTGATCCAACAGTCGTCAGTGCATTCAAGGATAACTATGAGCGTATTCTCAAGACCCAACTGGCTTTTCCTGATGAGGACTACAATGACACTTGATGATTATCAGCAGCTGCCGATCTTTGATTCTTTTCCCGATATTTTTAATGAGACTTCTTTTACCCGGGTTCCCGGGAATTGGCACGTTATAGTCTGTGACATCGAACGCTCAACAACTGCTGTACGGAATGGCCAGTACAAGGAAGTGAATATGGCAGCTGCAGCAGCTGTATCCGTTGCAGGAAATATACTTGGTCATCTTGATTTTCCTTTTACATTCGGTGGGGACGGAATATCCGCTGTTCTGCCGGAAAAAGTGGCTGGGGCTGTGCTCGGGGCACTTGTGGATCTGCAAGCGACAGTCAGGCAGGTATATGGACTGCACTTGAGAATAGGTTCCATTGCCGTACAGAATCTGCCTTCAGGCACAGATCTTTTCTTTGCCAGGCTACGGGTTGGAAATAGATTCATTCAGGCAGTTTTTGCTGGGGAAGGAGTCCTTGAAGCTGAACGTTTACTGAAGCAGGGTAAACTTGAAGATTCAGTACTCGGTCTGTCGGGCACTGCAAACATGAGCGGCATAAGCTGTCGATGGAAGGATATTCCATCACGCAGCGGTGAAACCTATACACTGATTGTCCAGCCGCTGGCTGATAATCTCCCTGAACGTTTTGAAACGATTCGCAGATTATGGAAGGAAATTGCAGTAATTCTCGGCCGGGAAGATCTGTATCATCCTGTGCAGAACGGCATACAAAGGATGATAAACAGTCAGAAGGAAGCCTCCAGGGAAGCCGTTCTGCATGGAGGTTCAAAAAAAGGATTTAAGTATCACCTTGCCATGATACGTGTCAGATTTGAAGCAGTTATGGCCGGATTAATTATTTTCCTTAAAATTCCCTTACGTATGAACGGAAAATACCTGCCCGGAATTCCTCAGGACAATATTGTGCATGCTGATTTCAGGAAGTTTGACGGTCAGCTGAAAGCAGTATTTGCCTGTAACAGTAAACAACGAGAGCAGCTGGATCTGCTCTTGCAGGATTTCAGAGAAAATAATCTGATTACATTTGGAAGACATATATCCGACAGGTCTGTAATTACCTGCCTGATACATGTCAACGCTGATCAGGAAGTTCACTTTATCGATGGTGGTGATGGTGGCTACACACTGGCTGCAGCACAAATGAAGGATTGTTTATAATCCCGTTTTTCGATATGCTATGCTCATGGTTAGGACAGAAAATCTGCGAATTGCAGGTATGGAGAGGCTGGTTTCTCCCAAAGAACTGCTGAATGAATTTCCTTTAAGCGAATCTGCTTGTAAAACCGTCACAGAAGGAAGAGCTGCCGTTGAACGCATTCTTACCGGTTCTGACAAGAGAATGCTTGCGATAGTCGGACCATGTTCAATTCATGATCCTGCTGCAGGACTCGATTATGCAAGCAAGCTTGCAGAGATCAGAAAGCGGGTCGAAAAAGATATTTGCGTTATTATGCGGGTATACTTCGAAAAACCAAGAACCAAACTCGGCTGGCGTGGATTGATTATCGATCCGCATCTGAATGGAAGCTATGATATACAGGAAGGCTTGAGGCAGGCACGTTCTTTTTTGCTGGCTGTCAATGAACTGGGTATTCCAGCAGGGTCAGAAGCTCTTGATCCAATTGTTCCTCAGTATATAGCGGATCTGTTAAGCTGGGTCTCAATTGGTGCCAGAACTACCGAAAGTCAGACTCATCGTGAAATGTCCAGTGGCTTGTCAATGCCGGTAGGCTTCAAGAATGGTACGGACGGCTCTGTGGATTCTGCAGTCAATGCTATAGCCAGTAGCTCAGCTTCCCATAGTTTCATCGGGATCGATGCTAACGGACAAACTTGTGTTCTCAGAACAACGGGAAATACCGCCACACACCTGATTCTCAGAGGAGGTCGTTCTGGTCCGAATTACCATGAGGAAGACATAGAAGATGCCCGCAGTATGCTGAGAAATGCCGGTCTTCCAGAGGCTATAGTTGTCGATTGCAGTCATGGGAACAGCCGGAAGGATTATCGTCGCCAGAGTATGGTTCTTGAATCTGTTGTCCGTCAGCGAATAGTCGGAAATCGCTCGATTCTTGGATTCATGCTTGAGAGTAATTTGAAGTCTGGAAACCAGGGCCTGGCAAATCCGGATGAGCTTGAATACGGGGTTTCTATTACCGATGCCTGCATAGATATGCAGATGACCGAAGATCTTCTCTACGGTGCTCAAGAGATGCTTCAGGTAGAGCGTGATCCAATAGTCGGTAAATTCAACCTGCCCATTCGCGAGAGGGTTCAGAAATGAAGAAATTTTTCCTGCTGATTTCAACTGTATTGTTTTTTTCATCCTGTTCAACCAGCATTCAATCCCTGCATGACAGACCGGGACATTATGCTGGGCGTACGGTTACTGTGTCCGGTAGCGTTGATCGTGTCTTTCCCCTGGCGATTGGAGACTACCGTCTTGCAGTACTACGTGACGAAACTGCTGCTATACCGGTTCTGTTCAGAAGATCCGTGCAGGCAGGAGATTCGGTACGGCTTAAAACAGATGTAATTGGATTCTCTGCAGATGGAATCCGGGCTTCCCGGGATGATTTTGAAAACCAGATGTCAGCTGTACTCCCTGTAGACAATTCAGCAGAGTTTTCCAGGAGAGTAATGAATATTCTTGTACCGCTGGCAGAGACATTTGAAATGAGCTATCTGCTGGTTGAACAACAATGAATGCCTGTGTTTTTTGCGGTTCATCAAGCGGTACTGATTCAAGCTTCGCCGAAGAAGCTGCTGCAGTTGGTGCAGGTATTGCAGTTGAGGGTTTCGGTCTGGTCTATGGGGGAGCCTGTATCGGGCTGATGGGTGTTGTTGCCGATGCTGCATTGGCACATGGGGCTCGTGTAACCGGTATTCTACCAGAACATCTGCAGCGTGTTGAAATAGCTCACCGCGGTTTGCATCAGCTTATAATTGTCCCGGACATGCATAGCAGGAAGGCTGCAATGGCCGAGTCTTCGGATGTATTTATTGCATTGCCGGGCGGTTTGGGCACTCTTGAAGAATTATTTGAAGTCATGACCTGGGCTGGAATCGGGTTACATAAGAAACCATGCCTGCTCCTGAATACCGACGGCTACTACACGCAACTCATTGCTTTTCTGAAACAGGCAGTGGAGAAGGGCTTTATTCGACCCGAAGGGCTGGATTACCTGAAGGTATGCAACAGCCCCCGGGAAATACAGCAGTCTCTAAGCGTTATACGTACCAGCTGAAACTGATCCACCTGAGCCTGTCCAATTGCTGTGAAAAAATTCACCGCGTGGACGGTCGATACGTTCGTAGGTATGTGCACCAAAATAATCTCGTTGGGCCTGTATCATATTAGCTGGAAGGCGTTCACTCCGATAACCATCAAAGAATGACAATGCCGTAGCCATGGCCGGTATAGCCGTTCCGCTCAGCGCAGCCTGGGATACCACACGCCGCCATCCGTTCTGGGCCTTGTGTATGAGGGTTGAGAAATAGCTGTCAAGCAGCAGATTCTGTAAATCGGCATCTCTTTGATACGCATCATGAATCCGGTCCAGGAAAACACTGCGAATAATACAGCCCTCACGCCACATAAGCGCGACTGCACCGAAATCAATGTTCCATCCATATTCTTCGGACGCCTGACGCATAAGCATAAAACCCTGCGCGTAGGAGATTATCTTGCTTGCCAGTAATGCCTGGCGAATATCTTCTACGAATTCATCGCGATTACCTGAAAAATCAGATCCGACAGGTCCCTGCAGTATTTTAGATGCATGCACCCGTTCTTCCTTAAGGGAAGACAAGGCTCTGGCTAATACAGCTTCGATAATTAGACTCAAGGGAATACCGCTGTCCAGTGCATAAATACCGGTCCATTTCCCTGTGCCTTTCTGGCCTGCTGCATCCAGTATGTTTTCCAGAAGCAGTGAGCCGTCATCCTCGCGGAAAGCAAGGATATCCCGGGTGATCTCGACAAGGAAACTATCCAGTTCTGTATCATTCCAGCCTGAAAAAATAGCTTCCATTTTTTCGGCAGGCAAATGGAGGACTTCCTTCATGAGGTAATATGCCTCGCTTATAAGTTGCATATCACCGTATTCAATTCCGTTGTGAACCATTTTTACAAAGTGCCCTGAACCCTCTGCGCCTACCCATTCGCAACAGGGGGCCCCGTCCTCTGTTTTTGCGGCAATGGACTGAAAAATATCCTTGATGTGCGGCCATGCATCAGCATTACCACCAGGCATAATCGACGGTCCTCTACGGGCACCTTCTTCGCCCCCGGAAACACCTGCGCCAACGAATAAAATCCCCTTTTCCTTCAGGAACGCTGTGCGTCGTGATGAATCAGGAAAATGAGAGTTGCCACCATCTATGATAATGTCTCCTTCTTCAAGAAACGGCAGCAGTTTATCGATGAAAATGTCTACTACATTCCCGGCTTTTACCATCAGCATGATTTTTCTGGGGCGTTTGAGCTGTGATACCAGCTCCTCTATTGAATATGCTGCCTGTATTGATCGACCCTCAGCGCTGTCCTTCATAAAGTCCCTGGTTTTCTCGGGACTACGGTTGTAGACGGCTACTGTATACCCATGGTCGCTCATGTTGAGAACAAGATTCTGTCCCATTACAGCCAACCCTATAAGTGCTATATCTGCCTGCATACTATGCTCCTCAATCTAACTTACCTATAGAGTAATGAATTTACGGGGGGAACGCCAAGTGGCATCATGGTAGATTGCCAATTTCTCTTGTTTTAGCCATAATGCCTTCATGGCAGTTCACCTTATTCGGGACATATTTGCATATGCTGATCGCTTCCAGAACTCGGTATTCGTAATACAGATTGATTATGACGTAATTGCGCATCCTTCATTTCCGGTTGTGCTTCAGGATCTCGTCCTTCTTCATCAGATCGGAATCAAGATAGTTCTGGTTCCAGGTGCCAAGCGGCATATTGATAATGTGCTGGATCGCTACGGAATTGAGTGTCCTTTTGTTAACGGAGTCAGGATCAGTAGCAGTGATTCCATTCCTTTTATCAAAATGGCTGCTTTTGATACTGCTAACCGGATTATGACCCTTATGAGCCGACATCATGTGACCGGTATTATCGGTAACTGGGTGCGGGCAAGAGCCCTTGGTGTCGTTGATGGAATCGATTATGAATCAACCGGTAGAGTAGACAGAATCAGCATCGAAAGCGTAAGTGCTGTTCTGAAGGACGGTTTTATACCGATTTTCCCCTGCATAGGCTGGAGTGCAGCTGGCAGCCCCTACAACATATCGAGTCCGGAACTCGCCAGCAGACTGTCGGTAGATTTGAAAGCTGCTAAACTCTTTTTCCTGACTTCCTCGGATGTTCTTACCAGGGAGACCTTTGTTATCCCGGACGGAATACACCTCGATGAAGACGGCCGTATTTCCCGCTTGTATCCTGAGCAGGGCGAGCTGCTGCTTCAAAGCAATCCGGATTGTGAACAGTATTTCAGGTCCATACTTCGATGCTCGGTAGAAGCTTGCCGTGGAGGTGTTGAACGGGCTCATATAGTTGATGGACGGCGGGATGGGGTGATTCTGGAAGAGGTTTTTACCAATCAGGGCGTAGGCACCATGATCCATAAGTCCCCTTTTGAGAGTCTTCGTCCGATGAACGATGAGGATGTGCCTGCGGTAATCCGTTTGATGCAGCCTGCAATGGAAAAGGGCATACTTGTGCATCGATCAGCAGATGACCTTCTTCAGCGAATCAGCGATTATGTTGTTTTTTCAGCAGATGGTCAGATCGTGGGCTGCGGGGCGTTGCACCGTTGGGCAGATACAGTGGGCGAAATCGCCGCACTTGCAACCGATTCACAGAAAGCATATGCCGGAGTAGGTGAACAGATAATGCTGTATCTACTGAATGAAGCCAGGAAGAAAGGTCTTCAGGAGGTTTTCGTTCTGACAACACAGGCATTCGACTGGTTTTCCCGCCATGGTTTTACTACCGGCAGCGTCGATGATCTACCGGAAGAACGACGTTTGCGCTATAACCCCCAAAGGAAAAGCCGCATTCTGATAAAAAATATCGAGGCACAGGAAAAATAAGAAATTATGCAGCTACATATTCAGGATCTTAAAGTCAGATGTATTGTAGGTATCTACAGGAAGGAACGGGTCCGCCGTCAAACCATATATTTTGACATTATTGCGGAATATTCCTCCGCTCGTATTCAACTCAGTGACCGCATTGAAGATGGTGTCTGTTATGCCAGTATTGCATATACGGTCGAAAGAACCGCTATCGAAGGCAGATTTCTCACTCTTGAAGCCCTGTGCAGGGCAGCAGCAGATGCCGTATTCAGTGAATTTTCCGCAGTCACCAAACAGCAAATCAAAATCAGAAAGCCGGCCGCACTCCCGGGATCTGCGGTTGCTGGCGTGTCATGTATTTTCAATCGATGAAATGACCTCTACTCAGAAGCCGGGCAAACGAGGCGTAGCAGGGAGACTATCCCTGATACGGGCAGCCTCTTCCTCGGCTCGTCTTCTTGCTTCAGCCTCTGCTTCACGCTGGGCCCGCTCAGCTTCTGCTCTGGCTGCTTTTTCTGCGGCTTCGCGCTCGGCTTCCAGGCGTTTTGCCAACTCTTCAGCCTCGCGCCGGGCCTTTTCCTCTGCTTCTATCGCACGCTGCCGGGCTTCGTCCTCTGCTGCTGATAAGTACTCGTCAGCTCGTTCGGTTATCTGTTTCTCCAGATCACTCAAGGCATCTTCCCAGTTATTGTAAGGGCCGGTGATCTCCTGCTGGAAATCATTCATTATAGCCCGGTATTCTGCCAGACTGTTTTCATATCCTTGATATCTTTCAGTAAGACTATCCAGACGGTCAGTGTAGCTGTCGAGCCTGGAAAGCTGTTCATCAACACGCCTCCGAAGTTCTTCCTCTGCCATGTTCTGAAACTGCTCCCACTCGGAACGCAGAATTTCCTCAAAGCTTCCTGATAGAAGATCGTCAAGGTTCGTTGAAATATGCACATCGGATATCGAGCTGTCTGCAATAACAGAGGACATGGAGATGTTTAATACATCTAAACTGCTTATGATATCCTGGAGAAGCTTATCAATTCTCTGATTTCCACTTTCGATTCTTATGTCCGGATCAGGTATATTAAGCTGCATAAGGTTTTCCATATTGCCTGCATCTTTAAGGTCCGTTGTCCAGACAAGATCCGCAAGACCTGAGACCGCCACATGGCCAATTGATGGTAGTTCATGACTTATCTGTACCTGAAGGCCGATATAGGAAGCCCTCAAATCTAGCGGGTTACTGTTCGGTGAATGCAGGGGTAAATATGCATCAAGTTCAAAGCGTCCATCAGCAGAACTCCGCTGATAGCTGAAGCTGGTAGGCTGTTGTATGAGCCCGGGGTAGCTGCTTAGTTGAAGTATTTCAATAGAGGTTTCAGCAGTGTTTGATCTGAACGACGAGGCACCACGCCCGATGTAAAAACCAGGATACTCCATGGTTGGAAATACAATATCCATTCCCCCTCTTTGGGCTGAAGCGCTGCGTTCACGAGTGCTGGGGCCGGATCTGTTCTGAAGTTCCTTCAAACGTTCTATGAACACGAATACCTGTTGTATTCTTTCAACATGCTGCCAGGCTGCATCTGTCAGGAATACCGAAGCGGCTTCAGCCGCAATGCCTGCTGGATCTCCGACTGCACCGTCAAATTCCAGGCGAACAAGTCCTATATCTGATGAAAGGCTGCTGCTGATAGACGAAATCTGCTCGGAGGTTTGTTTAAGATCGGTCTGACCGTTTTCTATTATGCCTGAAGCAATCTGTTCTGCTCTGTTAATTTGAGTCTGCAGCTGTGTGAATAGCGTTCTGGCAGCTTCTATATCTTCTATTGTGCGGAAGTCCCGGGGCCGCATTGCGACAGCCTCCCGGCTTGTCAATTCCAGATCGGTGGCTACAGTATTGAGAGTTTCGGCTTCGCTGCTCCATTTTTCAAATACCTCGGCAAATTCTTTCTCAGCCGTTTCAATTTTTTGAATGAATTCCAGTTCTGATAGGTAGTCTGTAACGTAGCTGCTTATATCATCACTACTGAATGATGGAATGTCCAGCAATCCCCTGCCAGAAGCTTCAGCCTCAGGTGAAGCTGAAATTCTGCCGTAGTCATCTGTTTCTGTTATTGATAGTGCTCCGGAACTGCTGCGGGCCCGCCCGAAGTCAACGGCAGCAACACTCATATCCAGAATTGCAAGTTTTCTTTCGAAGAGAGAGGGCATATGAATGTCCAGCACTGCATTTTCTGCGTTAAAGAGGTTGAACATCGGGTTGCCAACGTCAGCAACCGACAGCGATTCAATCTGGATTGTACCTCTAAAAAGATTCAGGCTGAGTCCCTCAACTTCTGCTTTTGCCTGGAACAGGTATTCCATTCCGTCCTGAAGGGCATTACTGACAAGAGTGTTGAGGAAGAATAAATTGAAAATCACAGCCCCCGAGATGACAGCAATGGGGACACTCAAACGCCCCATTCTCAGCATACCTTTATTTTTTTTGATCTGTTTTGCGAGCTTTGAGAGCCGCTTCCCTGTTTTAGGATCGATATTCTGCGCAAGCTCTATTGTTCCTGCATCATTTTTAAAAAAGTATGATTCCAGGAATTCACGGTCCTGGGGTAGATGAAGCTTCAGAACAAGTTTTTTGCGGAATTTCTCAGGTCTGTATTTCTTTCTGAGCATTCCAGGTAGTTTTTTTTCTGCCACATCAGCCTCCGATTACTTCAAAAAAGCCTGACCATTGCCGGTAAGCGTTCAGGAACTTTGCGACCAATGGGGTCTTGTATATTTTCTGCATGATTTTACTGCCCGCAATTCCGGGAATCAATTTATTTCTTATCGGAATCACTAATGCCTTTACTATTATGAAAACGGGTAGGAAAAGCAGAAACCCGCCTGCCAGTCCGCCCATGACAATCGTATTGTAGAAACGTGTATACGGCATGAGAGGAAGCTCATAGACTTGGCTCCAGAAGGGGTAGAGCTGTTCATTCAACAATATCCAGCGGCCTATTTCATGAAGTGCTGGATCTGCGGCTGCTGCTATAAGAGAAAACAGAGCGTAAGCAAGCAAAGCCATAGCCTGATTGACTTTGACCAGAAAAATCATAACAAGCAGAAACCAGGCAACAGGTGAGCCGGTGGGAATCAGAGCGGCCCATAATCCCAGTGCTATTCCTCCGGCAAGTTCACCGGGTCTCTTATTGGAATACAATGCCGCAAAAACCTTGGCAATAGCTGAAATAATCATAAATTCTTCCCCCGCAGAACAGTATTTGCTCCGACAGACCAGCAGACAAAATAGTTCGATTATGCCATAATACTAATATGATTCTATCAGGTAAAGAGATCCAGAAACGCCTCGGTGGTGATATCCGAATTGATCCGTTCAGTGAAGATCAGGTCAATCCTAACAGCTACAATCTAACATTACATAACGAGCTTTTAGTCTACGAGAATTATGAGCTTGATATGAAAATGAATAATCAAAGCCGCAAACTGCTTGTTCCGGATGAAGGGCTGCTGCTTGAACCGAACCGATTGTACCTTGGCCGAACAATTGAGTATACCCAGACCCAGAACCTTGTTCCGATGCTTGAAGGACGGTCGTCAATTGGTCGGTTGGGCTTGTTTGTACATATTACCGCAGGTTTCGGTGATGTAGGTTTCAGTGGTTTCTGGACACTCGAAATTTTTTGCGTACAGCCAATCAGGATATATGCTGGTGTCGAAATCGCCCAGGTTTTCTATCATACAATTGAGGGCGAATATGAGAGTTATACCAGTGGTAAATACCAGAACAATAAGGGCATTCAACACTCTATGTTATATAAAGATTTCGAGAAAAAAGAAAAGCAGCAGCTGGTTTGATACAGCTGCTGCTGGTAACAGTCTTTTAATCAGTTCCGTTTTTCAGTAATTCTTCCAGACCGAGAGGGCGATAACGGCCATTCTCGAGTGTCATTCCATATACATCAACAAGCAGTTCGTGCAATCCGGAGTTCAATCGATCTGCTTCCTGTTTCAGTGACCTGATTTTGCTATCCTGACATTCTTTCAGTTGTTCCGGCATTCTGCCGCTGGTAAGCATGGTTTCGAGCAGCAGCTTTGCAGCCAGAAAACGCTTGTATTTATTAATTCCAAAAATAAGCGGGCCATCAAGCATACCGATTACTTCCCATGTAACCTGTTCAGCCTGGGAGTACTTTCCCGGATCCTTATCCTGATCACTCAGCCGCACCGGCAGCCGGGAAATAATTGATTCAAGATGTTCAACCAGGTAATCAAGACGAAATAAACCCGTCGCAGCATTAAAAAGTATCGGGGTACCGCTTTGTTCTGCTTCTGCCAGAGCTTCAGGAGCGACTGCTGGACCAATATCACCGCAGGTGAGTGTTCCATCTGCCTCGCGTACAAGAACCCCGCCTTTAACATCTACCGGTGTCTTGAAAGAAAACTCGAATGCAGCGGGACGTCCGCTCAGGGCAAAATATGCAAGACTTGCGGGTTGTATAGTGAACCCGAGGTTATCAACGTTTCCTATATATGCGAAGCGTTTGCCTGCACTGTAGAGCTCTCGGTAAATGTTCGACAAGACCTGGAAATTCTGTCCATGACCACCTGGGATAGCTACTGGAGTATTTTCCTTCCCGTAGGCTTTGTCAAAAATAGTACGGGGACTTCCATCTGAGCTGTGTGAGAAGGCAGACAGGAGCGGCTGCATTGCGTCCTTCACCTGTGTTATATCAATTCCGGTGTGCTCAATCAATTCTTTCAGAAGCGGACTATTTCTGAACTCCTTATAGGAATCAAGAAGTTCCTCTCTTGTAAAAACACTGCTCATCTGGAACATAGGTGCTGCAGGCAGTGTTTTGCCTGGAATCGCTCCGAAAGTCTGCTTGTACGCAAACGCGTTCAGAAGCAGGCTTCTCATTTTAAGTTCAAGGAATGAGAAACCGGGACTTCCATCGGGATGTACAAAAGCTGGAGTCAGCCCCTTCGGTTTCTTCCGGGCATCTTCAGCGATGGAGGAAAATTCATCTGTGAGTGCATCAAAAATATCAGCATTTAAACCGCGGTTCTTTTTAGTGTCACAGTAACTGGTTGCCGATCCGCCATTCAAAACCCCATAAGCTGTATATGGGACAAGCGCCAGGCCGAGTAGTTCAAGTTGACTGTGGTCAAGCAATACTTCTTCACCAGCATCGGCAGGGGTTTCAATAGAGCAGGTCTGGAGTAAAGCCTCGGCATTCAATCCTGCATTGCCGAGCGCTTCTCTCAGCTGACCGGCTTCAATCTCAAGACTGAGCCTCGAACTGGCATCTATAATATCATGACCGTTTATTCCCGGCAGGGTATCCATTTTTACCGGCTGTAAATGATCAAAATCACCCCTGTTTACCCGCTCGAGCAGTGATAGACTCATTTCGACATCTACACCGGCATCGATAAGTCTCTGTCTGAGAATCTCATTGATTTCAGTCATTGCTGCCTCCTAGAATCCTGGCAGCATTTGCTGCCCCGTATAAAGAAACATCGTAATTCTTGACTATGTAGACTGGTATTCCGGCAATCACTTTCTGGATATTGGGGTTGTAGTTCTGTAGAAAAGTTTTCATGAAGAGCTGGTCACCGGTAAAGAACTGCTCGTTTTTTGAAGCAATCCCGCCTGCCAGAAATAGTCCTGCGCCAGGAATAAGGGTTGCTGCTGCATTGGATGCAAAATTCGCGTACATTTTGACAAAATACTGAATAACTTTTTTGGCCAGTACATGATTTTCTTCAGCAGCTTTGCTGATGTGAGCCGGTCTCTCGAGTGGTGTAATGCTGTCGATCGCTTCAATAACCGGATCTCCGTTCCCTTCACCAAGACTTCGGAAGTAACGGTAAAGATTTCCTATTCCCATACCTGAAACAGAAAGCTCAGCACCTGGACGTTGCCCGCCAAGTTCCTCCTGCAGGAAACGGTAAAAGCTGATCATGGTTTCATCGACAGGAGACAGATCACTGTGGCCGCCCTCAGATGGAAAGGCATGGAAACCCTTGCTGCTTCTGATCAGAAAACCGACTCCGAGGCCGGTTCCAGCACCTACTGCCGCCATAACATCGCCATGGGGTGAAGGCATGCTGCCGTCAGGATGCGGAAGCGGACAGACTTCATCAGGGTCATTCAGGTTGAGAAGCGGAAGTCCGTAACACACAGCCGAGAAATCGTTGATAACAAAGACCGGAGCATCGAAGTGACTGGAGATAGTCGAGCCATCAACAGACCAGGCAACATTAGTCAGTTTGCAGATATTGTTACGTACAGGACCTGCAGCACTGAAACAGCAGGACTGGATAGCCAGCTGAGGATGACTGCTGCGGAAATCTTCCAGAGAATCCTGGACTGCTTCCTCAATACCTGACAGCTTCTGCGATGAATATCGCTTCTTCTGAACAATACGGAACGAATCCCCTTCAGGGGCCATCAATGCAATCGTTGTGTTCGTGCCGCCTATGTCTCCGGCGACTATTACTGTATCGGTTTTCATAGATACTATATTCATATCATTCTTGCGCTGGTTCCGACAATGGGTTAGTCTGTTAGCTGGAGGTTCTGATGGAACAGAATACCATGAAATATCGTTTGGTTACCCGTAGTGACTTTGATGGGCTGGTTTGCGGAATGCTTTTAAAGGAACTTGATCTGATTGATGATATCACCTTTGTTCATCCAAAAGACATGCAGGACGGGCTGATCGCTATTGATGGTCATGATATTACTACCAATCTTCCTTACGTCGATGGTGTTCATCTGGCGTTTGATCATCACCATAGTGAGACAATCAGGGTAGGCAAAAAAGATAATTATATAATCGAGCCAGAGGCTAAATCCGCAGCCCGTGTTGTATACAATTATTACGGTGGAGCAGAACGTTTCACCAATATACCTGCAGATATGCTGGAAGCAGTTGATAAAGGAGACTCCGCGGATTTCACCCTGGAGGAAGTCCTGAAACCGGATGGATGGCAGCTGCTGAACTTCATTATGGATGCGAGAACCGGACTGGGCAGATTCCGTAGTTTCAGAATCAGTAATTATCAACTCATGATGGAGCTGATTGACTATTGCAGGAATCACAGCGTAGAGGAAATACTCGAAACGCCTGATGTCAAGGAACGGGTTGACCTTTATCTATCGCATCAGGAGTCCTTTCAGAAACAGCTCAAGGAATGCAGCCGTCTGGATGGTAAGGTACTCATTGTTGATTTCAGGAACCAGGACACCATTTTTGCGGGTAATCGTTTTGTAAAATATGCTTTGTTCCCGGAGGCAGCTATCTCCATACAGGCTATGTGGGGTTTCAAGAAGCAAAATACAGTATTTACCGTAGGAAAATCCATTTTCAACAACAGCTGTTCCATAAATATCGGAGAACTTATGCTGTCCTACGGGGGCGGTGGACATGCCAATGCCGGGACCTGTCAGATCGATAACGACAGAGGTGATGAAGTGCTTGAAGAATTGATTAAGGCAATACATCATTATTGTGAAGATTAAAGAGGGATACAATGTCAGCTGTTAGCAATACAGGCCAGGTAGAGGCCTTTTTCCGAAATGTTGAAGAGGAATTGGTTAGTCTGCAAACGATTGATTCATTTGAAATGCTCAGGGAAATCATCGCCTATAGCGATAGACTCGGAGAATTTCCTCGGGAATTGATGACTGAGGACAACAGGGTTCATGGTTGTCAGTCAACCGTATTTATTCATACTGAATGTACAGATAAGTGCCTGGCATTTTCTGCATTTTCGGATGCACAGGTTCTCAGGGGGTATCTGGGAATTTTGATTGCAGGTCTGAATGGTATGAATCCTGATGATTTTCTGAAACATGCAGAATCCATTGTAGAGGGCTTTGCCAAACGTACAAATATAGCTGCAAGTGTGACACCGACCCGTGCCAACGCGTTCGGGAATATCTTCGAGCTCATGCAGAAGCAGGTTAAGGAACTTAATTCATGAAGCACAGATTTATTTTATTTCTCTCCGTATGCCTGTTTTTTGGTTCAGCTGCAGTACTGTCCTCACAGGAAGGCGAGCAGAACTCAAATGCATTATTCCGATTTGAGTCGGCAGCAAGCCCGGATATTATGTTTGCTGCTGGTCTTAACCCGGCAGCTCTTGGTTTCAGCAACACCAGTGGTTTCTTTTCAGAAATCAGTTACCCCTTGAATGAGCATAATAAAAGCATTCGCTATAACCCATTGCTTGCTCAGAGCAATACTTATCTTTCTCTGGTTTTGCCTGGGATTGGTCTCAGTTATGAGTCGTACAATCTACAAGGGACGGAAGATGAATCATATCTGACTGTTGGTGCCGGAGCACGCTTTGCCCGCTGGCTTTCCCTGGGATATGCAGCTCGCTATCGGATCGGAAATCTGACAGAAGCAGAATTTATTGCAGGCTTATTAATGAGACCTCATGCTTCATTGAGTCTCGCTGCGGCTTACAAGGCAGATTCTAACGATACATGGTCGGTCCAGCCTGCAGCTGCATTTCGTCCGCTCGCACTTCTGCCACTATCGGAGGGTACTGCTGAACGACTGACAATAAGTGCCGATGCCATGTATAATGCACAGGGAGCAATTGGTGATTTCTTCGGATTTCAGCAAACAGCGGTTACTCTCGAGATTGTACCGGGAATGTTTGTTTACGGTAATTATCACGCCGATCAATCGTGGTCTGCTGGAATGGATTTCTCGATTGGATTTGGCCGTAGCGGTTTCCGTGCTGTTTCAGATTCCAGTGAGATATCGATTTCATCACGCAGCAGTCTGGAATTTCCGGCTTACCGGACACTGCCATCACCGGCAGATTCAAGGATAATTGAATATCAGGGGACTCTCAGCTTTGTCGAGACAGAATCCTTTCAAAACATAGGGTCTTTCACGATGTCTGACGGACGTAGGCCTTACCGTGACTTCATTGCAGAAATCGAGACTTATAGCGACGATCCATCGGTCACAGCCCTTATGTTCAGGAACGTACAGTTTCAGGGCGATCTGGCAATAGCTACTGAGATAGCTGCTGCTCTGTCTGCATTCAGATCAAGAGGTAAGGATGTATTATTTTCACTTGAAGGAGCTGATAGCCTCACATACTATATAGCCGCAGCCAGCGGGGCTCAGATATATATGCGTCCTGGAAGTATGATTCTGGTACAGGGTTTCGGTAGCAGCCAGCTGTTTTTCGGCAATCTACTGGCGGGTATGGGAATCGATGTCATCGGCTTTGAGACACATCCTGCAAAATCAGCAAATCACTCATTGACCGAGAGCGCGTATTCCGAAGAAGCACGTGAGAATATTGAAGCATATCTGTCAGATGCCTATGCTCAATACCTTGAAGCTATAGCTGAGGGTAGAAGAGAGCAGCTAACAGAAGAAATTTCTGTAATCTGGGATGATGCACCTTTTCTGGTCATTGCTGATGCCCTGAATTATGGACTGATTGACGGTATCCTCTATGAAGATCAAGTACAGGAACTGATCAATGACCTGTATCCCGGAGCGGAGAAGGCCAGACCTGACCGAACCGTGACCCGTGATGCTTCCTGGTACCGGCCGAGAAACCCACGGATCGCAGTTATTACAGCAACAGGGCCAATATTCACTGGAAGCGGATTGACTGGAACCAGTATTGGCAGTGATACACTTGCAGCTCAGATACGTCAGGCCCGTGAGGATGATAACACCGAAGCTATTCTCCTGCGGGTAAGTAGCGGAGGAGGATCTGCTCTGGCTTCAGATATTATTGCACGTGAGGTATATCTTACCGTTCATGGACCGGATAGCAAGCCACTAGTTGTGTCCATGGGTTCAGTAGCTGCCAGCGGAGGATACTATATCGCGGCCTATGCAGACTATATATTTGCCTATCCTACGACTTTAACCGGATCTATTGGAGTCACCTCCTTGAGTATTCATGTCGATCGTCTTCTTGAAGAATGGAATATCACCTCTGAGCGTATTGAAACAAGCTCTTCCAGTGGGTTTCTGGATCCGTTCTTTCCATTGCGTGAAGATGATGCACGAGCGTACAGCCGGAGTATGGATGCAATCTATGAGCAATTCCTGACCGTAGCATCAGAAGGCCGTAAAATGGATCGTGATGAACTGGATATTCATGCCCGTGGTCAGGTCTGGACAGGCACACAGGCTCTGGATCGCGGATTGATCGATGAACTTGGCGGTTTCTATGACGCTTTATTGAAGACCCGTGAACTTGCAGGAATTGAGGGTGATTTTGAAATCTATAGCCCGTCTTCCTCCAGCTGGCAGGAACTCAGTGGAATGACTGCCGGTCTGGCTCGGCTGGTAATATCCGAACCGACGATTCCAGGACTGGATGGTCTACTGAACGAATACAAGCTCCTGAAACAACTGTCTGAAGAAGGAATATTGTACTGGACTCCGTTATCAGGGTTTATTGATTAATCAACCTGAGTAGTGGAAGACTTTCTGTTCAAGTTTCTTTCCGTAGTCCTTAAGGGATTTAAGAATAACACTGCCCCGGGCATCAAGTTCGGGGCTTTCCCATAGCTGCTGGATTCGTTTCAGGTATGTCTCCATTGTGAGTGCACTGCTGACCGGGGGTTGAAGCAGGCGCTTTGCACAGAAAGCCTGATACTGATCACGGTCCTTCTGATCAAGATGCTCCCAGGCATTTCTCCAGCGGTACCTGCGGAATAGTACAGGAATACGCTGGTCATGGCTGGCAGGCTGAATGTGCTGCAGTTGCTCTGCATTTGACGTACGGATTTTGAGAAACATTTCCTTGTCCTCATCTGCAAAGAATCCGCCGAATGGGCCTCCTCCATATATCATAAGTTCCGGATCGTCGGGGATATCCCTGACGGGCCCGGCGGCATATACAGACTGGAATTTCTGGATCAGCAGGGTATTGCGGTACAGCATACGGGCATGTTCGAAGCACTTTTTGATATCAATATTCAGCCGTGAAGCACTGCCTGCATCCAGTGCATTGACAGGAGTCAGTACAGGGCTGCGATTTTCATGGATTTCACTTACATGAATTCGCTGCTCGGGAGCCAGAACTTCCTTGCTGCTGAAAATTCTCCGACGGATTTCTTCTACAGGCAGCTCCAGTATAGGCTCGGGATCGTAACGGAGATCAGCTACGATAACTGCCTTGGGGTTCTCAGGGTTTATCCCGACAGGTGCAACAGCTGTAGTACAGCCCTCAATCCTTGTATGAATGCCTTCGGTATGCAGCACAGGTTTTCTGACGCCAATATCCAGCAGCTGTCGTACCTTGTCGCGTGTCCGGTGTTCCCACGCAAACTGGTACAGCCTTTGATTACTGTTTCTTATCATCCTGGCTATTTCAATGGTAGCATATACATCTGCAAGGGCATCATGTGCACCACTATGTTCAATATTGTTGGCTATTGTCAGCTGATCAAGCTTGAACAATGGTTTCCCGTCTACATGTTTCGGCCAGTTGATATTACCTGGCCGAAGATCATGGGCCAGACGCACTACATTTATCAGATCCCAGCGACTGTTTCCGTTTGCATAATGCCATGAGTAAGGGTCAATGAAGTTCCTGTAAAACAGATTTCTTATAAACTCATCGTCAAACCGGATATTATTGTAGCCGACCACGCAGGTACCGGGAGTCGACAATTCGCGGTGAATGGATTCAGCAAATTCGCGCTCCCGCAATCCGCGTTTCTGCACACTATCCGGTGTTATTCCAGTTACCAGACAGGCCTGTGGATCAGGCAGATAATCCGGAGTAAGTCTGCAGAAAAGCACAACAGGATCTGCAACCGGGTTAAAATCATAGTCTGTTCTCAGAGCAGCAAACTGTGCAATGCGATCGTATTTTGAATTGCGGCCGAATGTTTCCAGGTCGTACCATAGCAGGGTGTTTGGCATGAAATGATACTACTACATCAGAGAGCAAGATGCCACAGGACAGCAGAAAAACCCGCATCTGGTGTACAGTGAATAATGCCCTGGTCAAATGCAGGATCAAGGCTCCGTGATACCACCTGCTCTCCGTCATTTATAAAAATCTCCAGGGTCATTCCGTCCCGGAAAATTCTGGCTGTTCTCAGTCGGCTGCAGAGTTGATAAGGAATCAGTTCTTCGCGTCCAGGCTGTAATCCATGCTCCCTGAAAATGATTTGATAAACAGCCTTGGGGGCTATACCGAGATCAATTGTGCCGTAGCACCCCTGATCCTCTGCTTTACAGTCGAAATGAATTTCCAGTTCAAAATTCAGGCTGCTGTATACATGTGCTGATTCTTTATGCAGATCCAGCCTGAACTCATCTCTTCGCAGGCTTGTGATCTCCGGCCATGGCCGCTGGATCAGATGATTTTTCTTCTCTCCGCCAAGTTCAAGAACTCTAGGCAGGCTGAGTGCACCGCACCAACCATATCCTGCTGGATATCCACGCAGCCAGGCGATAAGCAGTGGATGCCTGCAGAATTCTTCTGTACAGAGAATATTACTGGCATATAAACCATTCTCATTTCCGCTGTCAGTATCCAGTATTCCGTGATGCTCTGGAATAAAACGTGCATTGCTGAGGTCAAAAGTACCAATCCAGTATTCTATTGAGCGGTAAGGAGAAACCAGAAGTACCCATTTATCTTCAATTTTTACAAAGTTCGGGCATTCAGGAAAGCGCATGCTGCCTGCTTCGAAGCTGAAAAGTTCAGAGACATATCGAAACTGATGCAGCGCCAGGTCAATAGCTTCATATAACAGCAATGTTCCGTGCCCCTCTCTGCTGGCGGCTATAACAACAAAGGTTTTACCCTCAGCACGAAAGAAAAACGGATCTCTCCAGTCATCATCTATGTGAAAAGGGGGCAGTGGTAATACATCACTGATACGTTTTACAAAATGGCTCAGGTTACTGTCGCTGACGGCCAGATTCTGCATGTTTCTTGTGGAACTATTCCCTGGATGTCCGGTATACAGCAGTGTAGGGTGTCCCTGGAAAGGTATAATTCCGCTACCCGACCAGCAGCCTTTCTCCTGCAGATGTTCTCTGGGTTCAAGTGCAATTGACAGGTCTTCAAAACGAAGCAGATCAGATGATTTACAGTGCCCCCAGTACATTGTTCCATGGGTATCATTGTAGGGATTATGCTGGTAAAATATGTGGTAGTTGCCTTGAAAAAATAAAGGTGCATTCGGATCGTTCATCCAGCCACCGGGCGGCGAAAAATGGTAGATTGGCCGCATGCAGTCGGTAGAAGCTCTTTCACTCAGCAGCGAGCGTGCTATGTGCGGCTGTGATGTGCTTTTCAAAATATGCATGCCCCTATCCAATCCCCGTAATTCAGTATAAGGCAGGTTTATCTTCTGTGAAAGAAAAATGTGAACATAAAACACGTATTCTATATCTGGAAGCGTTTTATGGTGGCTCTCACAAGCATTTTGCTGATTTATACATTCAACATAGCCGTTTTGAGATTGACCTTTTGACTCTACCGGATATTTCCTGGAAACAGCGTATGCGTGGTGCTGCTTTTGAACTGGCACTGCAAGTGGAGAATCCGGAAGTCTATGCGGCTGTAATTTGTGGTGGTATGATGCGGATCCAGGATTTACGTTCAATCTGGGGAAAGCGCTGTCCTCCAGTAATCCTGTATGTCCATGAAACTCATCTCAGCTATCCGGTACACCCTATTGAATCACAAACTACTAAACTTTTTGAATTTTATCAGAGTGAACTAGGAAATATGCTGTCATCGGATGTACTGCTTTTTAACTCTCGAAAACATGCTGATCGTTTTCTATGTGCTGCTGATCAGTTCTACAGCAGGATCAGTAAAATAGGAAGCTTCCCTGATTTGATTCGGGAAAAAATCCATGTGGTGTATCCTGGTTGTTGTACATCAGGAGATATAGCCAGGAGGACCAAAAACAGAAAACCAGGACCTCTCCGTATTCTCTGGAATCACCGCTGGGAATTTGACAAACGTCCTGAGGATTTTTTCAGCTTGCTTGAGGATCTACAGAAGAGGAATCGAAGCTTTGAGCTCATTCTATTAGGAGAAAATCCCTGGCCGAATGCTGATATTGCCTCAGGAAGGCATAATCAGTATTTAATTAGTATTTGTGAACAATTCAGGGATTCAATTCTACATCAAGGATATATTCATTCTCGTAAGGAGTACATCTCCTGGCTTGAACACGCTGATCTGGTTATCAGTACATCTGCTCAGGAAAATTTCGGAATATCGGTTGCAGAAGCTATGTTTTATGGGTGCAGGCCACTGCTTCCCGACCGACTGTCATATCCCGAAATCGTTCCGGAAACTCTTCACAGAGTTTGCCTGTATAAGGATCTGCATGATGCAGCTGACAAATTAGATGCTCTTTGTCTTCTGGCAGAGCAGGGCCATGAAATTATGGAAGCAGGGGACAGGGATCTGCTCGCGACTGCAATGCAGGGTTTCAGCTGGGAACAGCTGTCCAGCGAACTGGACCGGCATGTACGCAGTATATGTGATTTAATTTGACAGAGTAACTCTAAAATCAGTATCCTTATCTCTGGAGATTCCAGTGCAGAAATATGACTATATAATTGCAGGTGGCGGTATGGCAGGGCTCAGCCTTGCGTATCACATGGCACTCAGCCCCTTAAGTACCTCGAATATCCTGGTGATCGATAGTGCAAAAAAGGTATCCAATGACCGAACATGGTGTTACTGGACCAATAAAGCTCATGTTTTTGATAGTATCGCAGCAAAAACATGGAATTTTCTGCAATACACAGGACAGGACTGGCAGAAAAAAATCGACTTACTGGATTATCGTTATCAGATGGTTCGCGGGATTGATTTTTACAACACGGTATACGCTGAACTGGATAAGCATGCCAGCATTGATTTCTTTTACGGAAATATTGATTCAATAGAAGATATCGAGGATGGTGCGGTGGTAAGGATCGGAAAAGAAAGTTTCTCTGCATCATTTGTATTTGACAGCACCTTTACAGCCTCTGAGTTCAAGGTTGATGAGCAGAAATATCATTTTCTCAAACAGCATTTCGTAGGCTGGGTTATAGAGGCAGAAGAAGGTACATTCGAGCCTGATGCAGCCACATTCTTCGACTTCCGGACTCCTCAGCAAAATGAGATGCGGTTTATGTACATACTACCTGAAAGCAGCTCAAAAGCCCTGGTAGAATTTACTCTGTTCAGCTATCGCCTGCTGGAACGCAATGAGTACGAAGATGCAATACGAAACTACCTTCGGGATGTTATGAGGATTACCGACTACAACATTATACACACAGAAAACGGTATAATCCCGATGACTGATCAACCCTTCCACCGAAAACAGGGAAAACACATTCTCAGAATCGGAACGAAAGGGGGACGTGTCAAGGCGTCAACTGGATTTGCTTTCTACCGGACCAATCAGGATTCACAAAATATTGTTTCTTCACTGATTAACAATCATCATCCATTTTCACTCCCGAAACAGCCATGGCGCTATGGCCTCTTTGATTCTATGCTTCTGCAGATTCTCTATCGAAAGGGTGAATTGGCAGAACCTGTATTCACCAGATTATTCCAGAGAAATCCAATCGACAGGCTGTTCAGGTTTCTTGATGAGGAGGGGAGCCTGTTCGAGAACCTCCTGCTTATGAAAACCACTGTCTGGCGGTATTTTCTCTCAGCATGGTTAAAGCTGAAAGTATGCAGGGAGGTGTAATTTGATTTCCGATTTTCTTGTTTCAGCCTGGAGCCAGCTTGGATTAACCAGCAGGCTATTGTTCGTTCTATGGTTGTTGGGAATGATTTCTCTGCCTGTTGTTAAATGGATATGGGGAAGCAAGGCAGAACGTACAGGCATCAGCGTAGGGGTGATTCTGCAGGTCAGTCTGGTGCTCTCAATAATTTTTAACAGTGCCGGATTTGCAGCGGGTCTGTGGGTTTTTCTGATAGTTTCAGGCTTGGGTTGGCTCAGTGAGGCAATCGGCTGCCGCATTGGTTTCCCTTTCGGGAAGTATCATTATACAAAGGTACTTCAACCCCAGTTGATGTCTGTTCCGGTAATAATACCGCTGGCATGGATGATGATGATGGCTCCGTCATGGGCAGTTGGTAGTTCCATTGCAGTTTTTTTCGGTTTTTCACCTATCGGTATTGTCGCAGCAGCAATCTCCGCTTTGGCATTTACCAGTTGGGATCTGTATCTTGATCCGCAGATGGTTTTCTGGGACTTCTGGCGTTGGCCCAAAGGCGGAAAATACTTTGGCATACCCTTGAGTAATTATGCCGGCTGGCTTGCAGTCTCGTTCCTTATCACTGGAATCGTATGGCTTTCAGGGTTTTCTGTTACAGCCGCAGAACCCTTATTGCTGGTATTTATACTTACGGCAGTACTACAGGCTATTGCACAGCTCGTATTCTGGCGCCTCTACGGTTCTGGCATAATAGGCTTAATTGGAATGGGGACTTTGTCGATACTTTCAATATTGGTGTTTTTCTAGCTTGATAATCAGCTTGCAAAAACTGCCTGCCTCGGGGCATAATGTGAATAACGCGGCAGCTAGGAGTCTTACATGCTATTAGAGCAAATCAGTGCTTTCTTTACTTCCCCTATGTGGGCGAAGTTTCTATTTCTGTTTTTGCTGACCATTACCTTGACATATCAGGAAAGCCGGAAGGATCCGGAACTTTACCGTACATTTCATAGAATACTACTTGTACTTTTTATAAGGGATGTCCTCTACATTTTTGTTCCGATGGCTACAGTGCTAATTGTATCCGATATTCTGATTTTCTGGGTTTATATGCAAAAATTCAGGACTATGAAAGGAAGCCTTGAGAACGATAAGGTCCTGATGATTATCAGCGCTGTTTTTGCTGTTTTTCTTGTGGTGAATACAGTATTCAATATCCTTGATTCTGCCTGGTCCCGTGCCGGAGCAATTGTGATCATGGCTCATTACATTTACATGTCCATACAGACATATCGGGTTTCCGAGTTCAATACTGATAATTCAGAAATGATTGTCGCCACAAGATATCCATTGCTGCTTATACCAGTTCTGACAAATATTGCTCTGATAGTCTTCGGCTACACATCTGATTTCGTGCATTTGATTATTATTCCCGGCAGCTATTTTCTGCATTTTATTATTATGTTTCAGATGCAGGATCAATATGAGATTGAATCCAGAGATGAAAGGGATTTTCTTCAGAACGATATTTCAACCATTGTTAACTTCATGCAGAGTATTGGCCGTGCAATTTCTGCTCGTATGGATATTGATGAAATTCTCCAGACCGTTGTCCAGTCAGCAAGTCAGAACACCAATGCTGACGGGGGATCGATACTCCTTATAGAGGAGGATGATCAGGGTAATGAAATTCTGATTCCACGGGCACAGTACGGTATTTACTGTCCTCCTGTCCCATTCAGTGAAATGGTTAAAACCAAGCTTGATGCTATCCGCAGAAACTACGAAAGCATGAAGATTCCTGTTACGGAAACAGTTCTCGGTGAATGTGCACGACTTAAAAAACCAATCTATATACGTGACGCTTCTGTTGATGAGCGTATGGTTCACAATCAGAGTGAAGATGCCATGTATGTCAGTTCATTCATGGCTATGCCGATTATTTCAGACGGAAAGGTTTTCGGTGTTCTGTCGGTTGTCATGCGGCGTAGTGACAGATTGTTTTCGGATAAGGACTATGAACACATGGAAACCTTTGCGAACTATACCGCAATAACCATGAATAACCTGTTCACTTATCTGGAACTTCTTGAGAAACAACAGCTTGATAAAGAGGTTAACATTGCGGCCGACCTTCAGACCAATCTGCTTCCCAAAAAGATTCCACAGCTGCCACAACTCGGACTTGCTGCCTACAGTGTGGCTGCCAAGGGTGTATCCGGTGACTATTATGACATGCTACCCCTGAAGCGCGGTAAGAAGATGGCATTGCTGATGTGTGATGTTGCCGGAAAGGGTGTACCTGCGGCTATGGTTATGGTCATTATCCGTACTATCGTGCACCTGATCGCTGGAGCAGAGAACAGTACCTCACGGGTTTTGCGCTGGGTTAACCGTGGTATTGCAGGTCAGGTCAGTATAGAGCGTTATGCTACTATGTGTTACATGACATACGATACCGAGAAATATGAGGTAGAATATTCGAATGCAGCGCACCATCCACTCATGATCTATCGAGCGGCCGAAGGAAAAATCGATACTTATGACACGCCTGGATTACCGATAGGGCTCGACAGAAAGACTGAATATGGTGAGATCACCATTAAGGTCGCACCAGGAGATGTCATGTGTCTGTATACAGACGGTATTAATGAAGCTATGAACTCAGCTGGTGATCAGTTCACTACAGAAAGTATTGCAGAGTCGCTACGAAAAAATTCACAGAAGTCGGCTGATGAAATCCTTGCTGCTCTAATGACTGAGATAGAGAAATTTGTTGCCGGTGCACCACAGCATGATGACCAAACTATCATGATCATGAAGATTGCTTCCTGAGGAAGCCTCGAATACTGAAACGGATAACATAGTGCGCTTTGCTGAAATAGACATGCGGGCAGGCGGGGTTTATTCAATAGAATTCGGCGACTGCTATTTTTCTGTTCCTGACGGCATCGATGAAGCATTTTATGTATACCTGCAAGCCAATCGTGTGGGTGATAGAATCAAGAGCTGCAAGGGTGTATTGCACATTGCCGAGATCGGTTTCGGAACCGGCCTTAACTGTGCCTTGACTCTTCGTGAATACCTTTCAGCCAATGATCCCTGCTGTAATTTGATTTATTCTTCATTTGAAAAGTTCCCTGTCCGGAAGCCTGATCTGGTACGAATTGTAAACACATTTGCAGGCTCCCATGAAGAATTTCATGAAATCTGGTCAGACGTAATAGAAAGTATTCCCGAAATATCCGCCGATATTTCAGGTCCTGTACGATTCCAGCTCCAGCTTAAGCAAGGGTTTGTTCTTGAATTATATATTGGCGATGCAGCAGCAGAACTGGAGAATCTACAAACTCCGGTAGATATCTGGTATCTGGATGGTTTTTCTCCATCCATCGATACCGGATTATGGAATCGTGAACTATTCATGGAAATATCAGCATTGAGCGGCGAAAATGCCAGGTTTTCAAGTTTTACAGCCGCAGGCTGGGTACGTAGAGGGCTCGCCGAATTCGGGTGGGAGGTTCAGAGGTGTCCAGGCTTTGGCCGTAAGCGGCATATGATCTGCGGCCAATACAAGCCTCAGCTCTGCTGATCACCATTGCTGTTGCTGAGCACTGAAAAATTGCGCATTTTTTCTTCACCTGTCTTGTCCGGATCAGAATTGAAAACTTCAATTAATTGTATGCTTTGGAGTGGAATCATCAGATGTTCGGTCTTTCCGAATTTCTTGCGTATATCTTCAGTTTCAGGATCAATGATTACTTTTTCCTCTGGCATAATCAGTTCAGCTATGGAGACGAAATACGGGTGTGTCATATCAAGACCGCGAGCTTTCAGACTGTATTTTTTATCGTTATATAGAAATTCGACCCTGTAAATCGTCATTATTCTTCTCCCTGCTGCATGATATCTTTATGATATCGATCTTCGATTTTTTTTACCTGACGAATACTATTTCGTACATACTGAAGTCGGAGATCTGTTATCTCTTTTTCATCCAACTGCCATTGTACGCTGGAGTTATGCAGGCGTTCAATGAGCCTGTTCAGAATAATCGCGACAGAAACCGAAATATTATAGCTCTCTACAAAACCGTGCATCGGAATACGAATAAACTCATCAGCTTCCCGCATTGCAAGTTCACTCAGGCCATTCAGCTCAGTGCCGAACAGAAGTGCAGCGGGGCCTTTTTCAATATCAAAATCAGCTGGAGTTACATCCTCAGCATGCGGACTGGTAGCTACTATACGATAGCCTCTAGAACGCAGGGACTTTATAGCGGTCATAGTGTTATTGTCTGTTTCTCTGTATCGATGTCTGCTGAGCCACTGTGCCGTACCTAGTTCAATTCCGCTGGTTGTGCGATGACTGTTTCTGTTTTCTATGATGTGAACATCCTGAACACCACAGGCATCACAGCTTCGAAGAACCGCACTGGCATTATGCGGTTGGAAGATATCTTCCAGAACCACACAGAGATAACGGGTACGGAACGGGAGTACGTTTTCAATTCGTTGTAATCTCTCGGGGCTTATAAAACCCTGCAGATACTTGATTAGTTTTTCATCGCTCATGTCGATCAAGATATATACGAAAAAAGGTGCTTTGAGAAGTGTATGACCTGTGTTACTATTTTTTCCGATGAATAAACAACAATGGTTCTTCTACATGCTGATTCTCTTTTCATGCCCCGTGATCTTTGCTGACATAGATCCCTCCACGGATTCAATCCAGTATCTACGTTATTCATCTGACGGGAAATATGTCTTTCCACTTGCTGTCGATCCTGCACACCTCTCATGGACCAGGTATCATTGGGATGGCGGTAATGCTGTAGATATTGAAGTTGCACCACGTTTTTCAGCTGATTCACCTGAATACAGATCTATCACCAGGGCTCCGGTACTTGCGGTGACAGGGGGGACTGCGATTCCTCTTGACAACCTGAGAGGCGGTTATTCCGTGGTTTTACAGGGAGATGATGGATTACAGTACTATTATGCTCATCTGCGTGAACAACAGTTCTCCAGCCCGGTCCGGGTAGAACGAGGGGATATTATTGGACGCGTCGGGAGCACTGGACAATGGGCGCAGTTTCTGGAACCTCACCTGCATTTTTCTATTGCAGAGGGGCATCACTCAGGTTATGTATGGGATACAAATATTCACGCCGCCGGGTTCCTGGCTGAACACTTCGATCTGTACTGGCAGCATCGTGATGAAGCACGGTATTTACCGGACGATCCCTATGGATGGCCATTTCCTGAACCTGGAGTACTTTTAGAAGATTTTGCTGAAACCGGGCGTATTTATCGTGATCAGGCTGCACTGGTTCTTCTTCCTCCCGAGCCTTTGCCAGTACTTGGTGATGACGGCAAAAGTATGGAAAAAGTGCCTGTTGTCAGCCCGATGGATGGTATGATGAGCTACAGCAGAGATACCGTCTTTGGACCGAGAATCCAGATAGTAAATGAGCACAGAGGTCACCTACTGGTTTTTTTCGGAATTCATTCTGATGTTGCCAGAGACGGCTTGACCGTGCATAAAGGACAAATGATTGGATATGTCAGCCCTGACAGCCCTTTGAGGCTTCAATATTTCCGTTATGGCAGACTCTCAGACTACCAGCCCCTACTTGATTCTAGGCGTAATCTACTGGAATAATGCCTGACTATGTCTAAAAGAAAACGAGGCCGAAAACGACGGCCATCAGAGATTCCGCAACCGACAGCAGCACAGACTGCTGAGCCATATTGTATTCACTTCGATCATTGCGGCGGCTGTACACTGCAGCACTTCACCTACGAAGCACAGCTGGAACTGAAACAGCAGATTGTTGACAAAGCCTTTTCCCGTGAAGGGCTGATTGATCAGCTCCCCGCTGCACTCCCTGTTTTTCCCGCAGCGCGCACCCGGGGTTACAGAAACAAACTGGAATACACCTTCAGCCGCAGACGATGGCTTACTCCAGATGAAATTGCAAGTGAGGAAGAATTCGAACATCGGGATGGAGCAGGTTTTCATGTGAGGGGACATTTTGACCGTGTTCTGGACCTCGAGTCCTGCTGGCATCAGCCTGAGCCTTCAAATGAAATAAGGTGTTTTGTACGTGACAAGGCCCGGGAACTTGGAATTTCATTTTATGATATTGCAGAAAATGAAGGCGAAATTCGTACGCTGATGCTCAGAAATACCCGTGAAGGCAAGTGGATGGTAGTTGTGATGTTTGGCAAAGAACTATCACAGCCTACCAAGCAGCTGCTGGAGATGCTTCGTGATCGATTCCCTCAGATTGCCAGTCTGTATTACATAATCAACACAGGAAAAAACTCCAGTCCAATCGGACATGACTGTCACTTGTTTTCAGGCACAGAGGTGTTATATGAGAATTGCGGAAAACTGCGATTTGCAATTCACCCTGCGTCATTCTTTCAGACCAATACAGAGCAGGCCGAGGAGCTGTATCGCATAACATCTGAGTGGGCAAATCTTGCCGGAACCGAGACCGTATACGATCTTTACAGTGGAATAGGAAGCATTGGTCTGTCACTTGCGGACTCAGCAGGTAAGGTTATAGGGATTGAGATCATTGAAGATGCTGTAGATGGTGCCCGGGAGAATGCAGACCTGAACAATATCACGAACTCGGTTTTCTTTGCTGGTGAAGCCGAGAAAATCTGTACCAGGGATTTTTTCGCCGAGCATGGTCAGCCTGATCTGATAATCCTGGATCCACCACGCCCTGGTCTTCATAAAACCTTGATTACATCCCTACGGGAAATTGCAGCTCCAAGAATTATATACATCAGCTGTAATCCGGCAACTCAGGCAGACGATCTTGAATTACTTACTGACATGTACCGTGTGGTGAAGAGGCAGGCGGTTGACCTCTTTCCTCAGACAATGCATGTGGAAAATATTTGTGAGCTTGAGCTTAAACAATGAATGCTGCCCGTATCAGATACGTCTGAGGGTAAACATTCCAGGATAACTGCCTCCGATCTCTATTACTCTGGCATCTACCTGACACCATTGAGGGGATTCTTCCAGGATATAATTGAAGAGTCCCCGTTTCTTTCCTGTAAGCAGTACCATGCATCCGCCCGGACGAATAACACTGGCAGTAGAGTCCAGAAGCTGCTGGTAAAAATTTCTGAAATTGATTTTTTTACCCAGACGCAATCCGAATGGCGGATTTGTTATTATAAGATCTACTGAGCCAGGCAGAAATTCAGATGACAGATCAAGCGCATCCCATTGACGTAAATCAATGCTGTCTGCACATTCAGCAGCAATGGCATTTTCCATACAGCCGGAAACAGCTTCCGGATCATTGTCACCACCAATAATTTTCGCTCCCTTTACAGATGCAAAAGCCTCAAGCAGAATCGTACCTGATCCACAGAAAGGATCTATAAGCGTTAAGTGTTCCGAGCTGCTGGAAGACTCTTGTGCAGGTTGCAGGTAATGAAATCCATTCTGTATCATTGCGGAAGCAATGGTTGTCCTGAGTGTCACGCGTGGTCGGAATTGCCAGTTCCAGCGCTTGTCCATAGGCTCCTTATTGAGTTGCAGGCTCATGTAAGCCTTTTCATCCTGTATGTCTATGCGTATTATTAGTTCTGGATTATCGAGAGAAACTCCGGCTTCGGTACGGGCAAAAAGTACAGCACCTATACTTCGGTTGATATCATTAGAAGAAAAAGGATGTATGCCGCTGCGAACTGCATTAACGCGAAATGAGCTTACTGTTTTCAGTTCGGGTATATCCACTGTTTCAGCCCAGGCACAGAGTTGATCCTGCAGCAGTTCGACACTGGCAGTTATACTGCCCAGATGTTCAAGCACGAAATATACCGTTCTGAGTTTATATAATAAGTCAATATTACATGGATTTCCTTCCAGAAAAACCATGCCTGTGCGCGGCTCTCCGGCTTTGGCTGACCCGGCAGGGAGTGTATTCAAGTGGTCAATTTCACGGGCGCAAATATCTTCCAGTCCCGGGTCGCAGATAAACCTCAGGGATTCAGTATGTCTCATTGCTATGGTATACTCTATGCATTGATCAGAGGCAATAGATGCCGCAGCTGCAGTCGGGAGATTACATGCGCTTTTTCATTCAGATTATTACAACCGCTATTATAGTTTTCCATGTACCAGCAGTCTTAAGTGCCGATATGCTCTCAGTAGAGGATATACTTGAGAACATTCAGCGTACAAGCCCCTGGCAGTTTCAGGAAATACAAGCTGTTTTGAACGTGACACGTAATGAATCCAGTAATGATTTTGTTGTTCAGCGGAGTATAATTGCGAATGAAACTATTATATCGGTACAGGATAGTGTAGATAATCTTATTCGCCTGCGTTTTGCAGATAATACTGTCAACATACAGGCAGATGGGCGTCGTGTATTTACCCTGGAAGGGAACATGAAGTTTCTTGATTTCCTTTCCAGTGATTTTTCTTATTACGATGTACTCTCGTCACGGAGCTTTGAGTCTGGCTATGAATCCATAGAAATAGATTCTGGCATACGCAATGGTGAGAGTGTTTATGAAGTGAGTGGAATAAATCGGGATGCAGAAAATTACAGCCTTTTACAGTATCATTCCCGGGTGCTATTTATAGATGCAGATACGGGTTTATTGATAGAAGATATTGCCTACAACAGAGAGGGGTATCCGATCAGAAGGCTTCTATACAGTGACTACAGACCTGTTTCCGAACATACTGACCTTGAATTCCCACACAGGATCGAAGCTGAAAACCTTCACCGACAGTATAGCAGAAGCAGTCTGATTATCGAGTATCCAGCTGATTTATTCCCACCGGAGGATGATTCCGATGTAATGCTCATAGATACGGAGCAGCAAGTCTCATTGCAGCATCCCTGAGTTTGACTGCTATAGGCCTACTGTTCAGTTCATCTGCAGATATAGATCTTGATTCCACAATACGTGAATCGACATATTCATTCAGTTCTTCTGCCAGTACCGAACTGTAGCATTCCAGACCCAACTCGAAATTCAAGCGCAGACTTCGTGGATCCCAGTTTGCTGAACCTATCAGGGACCAGGTACTATCGACTGTGAGCACTTTGCTATGGTCAAATGGAGGCGGAGAGTACCAGACCCTGCAGCCCCATTCCAGGATCTGCCATAATTGAGCCTGAGCAGCCCATGCTACCATTTTTAGATTATTGTTTTCGGGAAGTACTATATCCACCTGAACACCACGCATCGCACAGGTGTTCAATGCGCTTATTAGCGCACTGTCCGGAAGAAAGTAGGGGGTCATAATTCTTACAGATCTCTGAGCAGTAGAGAGGGCCCCCAGGAAACATAATCTCATCCGGTCAAAGTTATGATCAGGTCCGTCCGGAATAGCACGGCAGAATACATCACCCTGTGGATGTTGAGGTGGAAACCAGTCAGTTCCACTGAGCTTTTCTTTTGTAGTAAATTCCCAGTCCTCAGCAAAAGTAGCCTGAAGGTGCTGCACTACTGGTCCTGTAACAGAAAAGTGAATATCCCGTGTGCTATGGCCGCTTTCAGATCCGCTTATACAGCCTTGACGTATGTTCATGCCGCCAGTAAAGCCGGATAAACCATCTACAAGCAGAATTTTTCTATGACTACGCAGATTCATGTATGGAGTTGTCCATGGAAAGAAGCTGGGCATAAATTGTGCACAGCGTACTCCGAGGTTTCTGAGCCGGTGTGTTATCGGTGGTATTGTATAGCGTGAGCCCACTGAATCGATCAGGACACGAACCTGGACTCCTCGATTATGTGCAGCTGCCAGTGCATCGGCAAATCGCTTCCCAGCTGCATCATTATCAAAAATATAGCTTGTCAGTGAAATGGAAATTTCAGCAGATTCTATAGCTGCCAGCATTGCTGGATAAGCCTGATCCCCATTATACAAAGGTTTGACAGTATTTCCTGTGAACAGTTGCTGTCCGCTGAGTCTTTCTCCAAGTCTGGATAGAGATACAAGGTGACGCTGATTATAATCGAGCACTTCCCGGAAATCATCAATAGAAATCTGATGTGGTCCTGAGGTAATCCTGGTGTTTTCATCACCGCGGGTTCCGCTGACCCGCCTTTTTATTCTGTTTATTCCAAGCAGTATGTACAATATGCTTCCAACAATGGGAACCAGCCAGATCAAGCCGATCCAGCCGATCGCTGCGCGTGAATCGCGTTTATACAGAAGCGCATGAACAGACGTGGACAGGAGAAATATAAACCAGAAGCTGGCTGTTAAAAATGGCCAGAACCTGACTAATAGCTCCAATACAGAACTAAGCATATAAAAAACACCCCATCGCAATCATTACCGAAGTTAGCCGATAGGTCAAGCGTGGGGTGTATGAACAGAAAACTCTGTTTTAAAGTGTCTTTGTTGCAACTGCCCGGGCTTTTTCATAACCGAACAGTTCGTCGCGCTTCAGCGTACCGGGGGTGATGTTAACACCAAATTCAGATTCTACTGCTGAAATAAATGCGTCCTTTATTTCTTCCGGGCTGACTTTCTTCCCGGTTTCCTCAAGGATACTGGTGAGGGGTTCAACAGCCTTGTCCTTGATCTCCGGCGGTACCCAAATTACCTTGAAGAAGGTATCCAGAGGAATCGGTCCTACAAAACAGATAGCATTAATCATTATAAGATTTTCTATTTCAGTTACCAGAACATTGGCTATCTTTTTGCCACCGGCTCGAATACCTCCACGATGTTTATAAAAGCAGTCTACACCATAGTCCTTGAGTACCTTGACTATAAGATTACCGACCTTTGAAAATGCCTCTTCGTTACTCTGAAAGGTTTCCTTTCCGACAACCATCTGAAGGCTTACAGTAGATTCAGGTCCGACAAACACCAGAGTTCTGTTGCCAGTTAAAACAATATGTTCAAGGTGCGGTGTCTCCGGCCGTATTTCATTGATAAGGTTTGCAAAATTACTCAATGTAATAATAATACGGGCCTGGCAATCATTCAGAATATGAGCGATCTCTCTTCCCTTATACATAGTATTAAAGGGAACAGCTACCGCTGCCAGTTTCTGGATTCCGAAAAAACAGAACAGGAAGTCCGGTGAATTCGGAAGCATCATTGCAACCCGATCACCTTTCTTGATGCCTAGTTTTGATAATCCATTGGCAACCTTGTTGGCGTTTTCATCCAGCTCTCGATAACTGAATTCACGGCCTTCAAACAAAATAGCCTGTTTCTTTTTATATTTTTTAGCTGCATGCTCAAGCATGGCTCCGAGGGTTTGTATATCTGCCATGATTATTTTTCTCCCTCCTGTTTGTGCTCATGAATGAGTCGGTCATCTGTAGTTTCACCCCTGAGCTCTTTTCTGAGAACCTTGCCGGTAGCATTTTTGGGAAGAGCAGACATGAATTCAACTCGTTTCGGCATCTTGTATTCAGCGAGGTTAGCCCTGCAGTATTCGAGTACTTGTTGTTCAGTCAGCTGCACATCATCCTGAGGGACTACAAAGGCCTTGACCATTTCGCGGTCACGCTTGTCGTGTACAGATGCGACGGCAGCTTCCCTGATGCCAGGGTGTCCGAACAGAACCTCTTCTATTTCTCTTGGGCTGATATTGAATCCGCCGCGTATAATCAGATCTTTCTTCCTGTCGGTAATAAAAAAGAATCCGTCAGCATCCTTGTATCCAAGGTCACCGGTATATAACCAGCCATCTCTTATTGATTCAGCTGTTTCTTCAGGATTTTCCCAATAACCGGGTGAAATTACATCTCCATAAATAATTATTTCACCTTCAGTACCATCCGGAACCTCTTTCCCGTCATCGTCCACAACAAGCATTTTTATGCCTGGTGCAGGTACACCGATCGAACCGGGCTTGAAATTCTCCCCGGATTTGTTAAGACAGACAGCAGATGTACTTTCTGTCAGTCCATAACCCTCGGCAATTACGGTTCCAAAAGCCTCTTCAAATTCCTGCAGGGTTGCCAGCGGAAGCGGAGCACCGCCGGACACACATGTCTTGAGTGACTGAGGTATGCTTGCTTTCCTGACCTTGGCAATCTGAAGCAGATGCATGTACATGGTAGGTACTGCAATCAAAACCGTCGCTTTGGTTTTTGAAATTGTTTCAAGCAGTACTGACGGTGTGTATTGTGGAACAACTACCATAGCTGAACCGCCGTTAACTGCAGTAACCACACCGTTGGCAAGTCCATATACATGATACAAGGGAAGTACAAGTACAATGCGGTCCTTGTCATCGGTAGGCAGAATTTCTTCTGCGTTTCTGCATTGAGTAGCGAAATTCCGGTGGGTCAGTGTAACCCCTTTTGGTTTCCCGGTGGTTCCGCTGGTATACAGTAATACCGCAGGATCATCCGGCTCGGCCTCAACAGCCTTGAACTTTCGTGATGATTCCTTCAGCAGATCCTGTAAACTGAGGGTGTCTACAGGCTTCGGACCACCACGTCCGCTGCGGGCCATGATTGCAACATCTATATCATTTTTGGCCGCAATTTCTTTGTTAACTTCTACTTCAGCTCCGGCCAGAATGCCGTTGCGCTTGTAAGCAAGCACAACGACAGTATTCGGCAGGGACTCACCGGAAAGCATATACTTTCCGGCAATACGTCCCTCAATCAGGGCAGAAGGATAAGCCAGCATGTCCGCGGTTCCAGCATCTGGAATAAATAGGCTTCTCCAGTTTTCTCCCATAAAAGAACTCCTTATCGATTTGAACTTTCCGAGCGAAGGAACTCATCGACTTCGTCAAAAAATATTTCCTGAATCTCTTCACGTGGGGGAGGAGTAACAAGACTCACTACAATAAATACGAGAAGATTAAGAATCAGTGTTGGAATTACAGGATGAAGGTTGAACAGCAGAAAACGTCCACCATCAGCACCTGTTATAAGCAGGCCGAGAATCAGGTATATAACCCCGGCGGATGTTCCGGCTACCGCACCCTGTTTGTTGGCCCGTCTCCAGAGCAGACCGCCCACAAGTGCCGGAGCCCATTGTGCGAATCCTGGAACACTTACGTCGGTGAGGTACAGAGCCATTGCTTCATCTCCGATACCAAGCATTACCGCAAGTGTAACACTGAGACTGAGAATGACAATGCCAATAACAGCCCATCTAGCAGCTGCTGTAACCTGTTTATCGGTTGCATCCGGCTTGAAAATTCCCTGTACGAGATCCCTTGCTACAATAATACTGGTGGTCATGAGCTGTACGGCTGCAGTACTGACTGCGGCAGCTACAACGCCCATGAGAACAAAGACAGCAAACCATCGGGGAAGTGCATCAATAATAATGGTCTGTACAATCTGGTCAGCTGCACCGGCGTCGGTAATGCCAGGCATTGCTGCAGGAGCAATAATTGATCCCCAGATAAAGGGAATAATATAGAAGAAAAGTCCACCGAATGTGAAGATCAGAAGCGGCAGCCATTTAAAAAGATTCTTGTCACGGGCAGTCATACCACCGATAACTACGTGAGGCCAGCTGAAAGCCAGCAGACCAACAACGAATGTTCCAATCATGAGAACGGAACCGTATTCACCCATTGGACCAGGTGTAGCAAGTTTTTCCGGACTGCTGACAAGTACCTGCTGAGCTGCTTCTGCCAGGCCTCCGTTCGGGAAAAGTACGGCAACTACCCATATCAAGGAGCCAAGCAGGGCTGTAACGTAAACCGCACCAAGGAATATATTGACCCAGGCAACGATTCTCATTCCGCCAAGCAGTACAAGAACCAGCAGCAGAACAACGGTGTAGGTAGCACCAACCCAAAGCGGCATGCCGGTGAGGGCTTCAAATCCACGTCCGACACCAAGGGGTTGAATACCAACGTAAGGAATAATGAAAGCCAGCATGGTGACCGAAAGGATTATGCGGAGGTTCTTCGACTCATAGCGTTCCGCCAGCACTTCAATTGGTGACAGAAAACGATTCAGCTTTGAAAGTGCCCAGAGTTTAGGGCCGAGAAACATGTAGAGTCCGGCAAAACCGGCAACAGAACCCCAGATGAAAAATACATAGCCAGGGCCATGCAGGTACAGCATTCCGGGAAAACCATAGAAGGTCCAGCTTGAAGAAATAGCGAAGAGCACAAAAAAGAACATAACTACAACACCGATTGAACGACCGGCGAGCATGTAGTCTTCAGCTGTCTTGGCTGATACCTTGTATCCATAGGCCGCCATAAAAATAATTACGAGGCCAAATACGCTGAGCGCAACAATATCTAACATTTAATCAGTCTCCTTTATTCGCTTTTTTTAGCGGTATGGCCAGAATTTAAAGAAATAGACGAGGTAGGCAGCAAGCCATGCCAGTACAAACAGGATTCCAATTACCAGCGGCATTGTCATCCAGCCGAAGAGCAGAACAGGATCGGATCCCTCGGGGATTTCTGTAACACCCATCGAGATTGCAACAGACATGAGAATGATCGTTGCAAGTAAAAAAAGTAGAAAGATTCTTCCGGGCCAATGGCCCATAATTTCTGTCATTTTAAACCTCCATATTGATTTTCAACCGATGGCTGATTAGCGAAATAGTAAGTCGGTCAGCGGCCGATGTCAAGTATTTTCTCGGCCAGTAGCCTAGAAAAAGAAAAGCGCCTGCAAGTGTCGGAAAATGGTCTGCTTGTGATTGAATTATGAAGAAAAAAGATCAATACTGTGAGATATGACAGTTTCAAGGATAATGACCCGGGACCCAATCACTGTGACATGGAACACGCCGGTAACAGATGCTCAGGCACTTATGAGAAATAACAAGTTTCACCGCTTGCCTGTTCTCAGTCGGCATGGAAATCTCGCTGGAATAATCAGTGAAAAGGATCTTCTTTATGCGGCACCTTCACCGGCAACCATTCTGAATGTATATGAAATGAATGAGCTATTGAATCGCCTGACTGTTTCCGAGGTTATGACAGAAGATGTAATCACCATCAGCGAACATACACTGGTCGAAGAAGCCGCAAGAATTATGATCGATAATAATATCGGCGGTTTACCGGTAATGAGGCAAGAATCTCTTATCGGTATTATTACTGAAAGTGATATATTCCGCATTTTTATTGAACTTTTCGGTACACGCCGTGAAGGTATGAGGGTCAGTCTCCTCGTCAAGGAGAAGAAGGGAGTAATAGCTGATATTACAGGAGCCATCGCCCAGGCTGGAGGAAATATAGTTTCCCTTGGAACCTTTCCCGGTGAGGATCAAAACAGCGCTACCGTGATAATGAAACTTGAGGAGATTGAGCAAAAGCTTCTTGAAGATCTGCTCGAACCGCTTGATGTGCAGCTGCTGGAGATCCGTCACGAATAGTCCCTGCATGCAATCCCTTCATACGATAATGTCGGCTGGCTTGTCGAGCTTTGCATAAATATGCTAAATATGAATCAATCTTGCGGTATAAGGAGTTTTGTATGTTGGAAAACCTGTTCCAGTTAAAGGAACACAAAACAACGGTGAAAACCGAAATCCGGGCGGGTATAGCTACCTTCCTGACAATGGCTTACATTATTTTTGTAAACCCCGATATGCTGTCTAATATTGATGGCATGCCATTCGCTGGTGTACTGTTCGCTACTGTCATGGTTTCGGCCATAGCATCGATTCTCATGGGTTTATTTACCAATCTGCCTTTTGCCCTGGCACCTGGAATGGGTATTAATGCCTTTTTCACCTACAACCTGGTAATTTACGGACCGCTGGAATGGGAAACAGCACTTGGTGCAGTATTTATTTCCGGTCTGGTTTTCATTCTGCTTTCCCTTTTTAAGGTCCGGGAAATGATTGTGGCTGCAATTCCTCCTACCTTGCGATATTCGGTAGCAGCAGGTATCGGGCTCTTTCTGTCCTTTATCGGTCTCAAGAATGCTGGTTTTGTTGTTGGTAATCCCGCAACCCTGGTTGCATTCGGAGGAATGAACATCGGTACTGGCCTTTTTGTTATCGGACTTATGCTCACCTCCATTCTGGTAATAAAGAAAGTTAACGGCGCCCTTATTTATGGAATTCTGACTGTATCTGTCCTTGCAGTAATCGCGACCCTCCTGGGTTGGGTTGAAGGTATTGTATTCGTTCCTGAAGCAATATTTGCAATGCCAAGCCTGGAATTATTCCTTGCGATGGACGTTGTAGGTGCTCTGAGTCTCGGTGTTATTATGCCGGTCTTCACCCTGCTGTTCACCGATATGTTCGATAGTATCTCGACCTTTGTCGGAGTTGCTGAAGTCGGTGGATTCATGGACGAAGAAACCAAACAGCCGAAAAATGTTGGACGTGCCCTGCTTGTTGATGCAATCGCTACAACTATTTCCGGTATTTTCGGTACCAGCTCCGGAACCACGTATATCGAATCAGCAGCCGGGGTAGAAGAGGGTGGTCGTACCGGTTTGACAGCAGTTGTTACCGGTCTGCTTTTCCTGCCCTTCATTTTCCTCGCTCCACTGGTTGGCTTTATTCCTTCAGTTGCAACAGCTCCAGTACTCGTTCTGGTTGGTCTGTTCATGATTCATCCTGTCCTCAGCATTAAATGGGACAATTTCGAAGAATCTATCCCTGCATTCCTGGCTATGCTGCTCATTCCTCTGACCTTCAACATTACCCAGGGTATTGTGTGGGGATTTCTGAGCTATACAATCATCAAGGTTTTCCGCGGCAAGTTCCGTGAAATTCCTCCCATGCTCTGGATTGTAGACGTGTTTGCAGTTATGGCAGTTTTCTTTGCACACTGATTTCGCTGACAGATAATGTCTTGATGAAAGCCCGGCCTGACAGCCGGGCTTTCATTTTTAATACGCAATCCGTATTATTTTTTCTTTCGTTCTTGACCAAAACATTTCTGTGATTATTATGAGCACATGAGTAGGAGAGAGAATTTCAGAAACTGGTTTATGGAGCATATAACCCTCCATCATTACGAAGACAGCAGCTCGGAGCTTGCAAATGGATTAACCCATCTGTTTGGCGCTTGCCTGAGTCTGATCGCCCTCGCAGCAATTATCATCAAAACGATTCCTCAGGGAAATCATGCAATGACAACAGGTGGAATTATATTCGGCCTTACGATGCTATTCCTGTATTTTTCCAGCAGCATGTATCATCTGGTGCAGGGACCAATCGTGAAGCGTGTCATGCGAATCCTGGACCATGCCACAATCTATTTTCTGATTGCCGGAACCTATACACCCGTCATGCTCTCTATTGGAACCAGAGCCTCGCATACCGTACTTGCTGCAGTCTGGATTCTGACTTTTATCGGAATATTGTTCACACTGGCATTCTGGGGTAAATACGGTGCACTGCATGTAATATTCTACGTTGCCATGGGTTGGATGATTGTTCTGATATGGGAAAGTGTAAAAAACGCAATACCACAGGATTTTCTGTACTGGGCGATCGCCGGTGGCTTAACCTATACCTCAGGAACACTGGTTTATGCAGCCAAAAAGATACCGTATTACCATGCTATCTGGCATCTTTTTGTTGTCGGTGGCAGTGCCTGTTTTTTTATCGGGATTTATCTGCATCTTCTGTGATCCGGAATTTCAACAGCCTGGAGCAGATGCGGATATTACACTCCAGGCTGCTGCTGTTAACTCTCGGCTAACTCATCTTCATTATTCAGAAACCCGGCAATCATTGAGTCAATGTCATCCTGTCCTGAATCCAGTTTTCTTTCGAAGGCTAATTCCTGATTGGTATCACGTAATTTTCTCAGAAGGCTGTGGACCATGATAAGAAGAACTGTATTGGCTGCACGGGGCATTTTTCGTACGAACAATACAAACTGATCTCGGTGCAGACGTAGAATTAGTGCTTCATCTGCGGAGCGGACAGATGCCGTGCGGCGCATTTTCAGAAACACACCTGCTTCGCCAAAGACTTCCCCCTGGCCAAGACAACAGAGATACACCTCCTTGTCTTCCTCTCCGGCAAAAACATTTACGTTTCCATCCAGTACAATGTACATATACGGGCTTTTAGTGCCTTCTTCAACAATAGTTTCACCAGGTTCTGTCTGGAAGACCTCGATGAATTCGCCAAGGGTCTGCAGTGCCTGGTCATTCAGGTATCGGAACAGAAAGATAGAATTCAGGTTTCCAATTATCCTGCTTTTCTCTTTGGTGTCATTTATAAGCTTCATGCTAAAGATTATTGTCCTGTAAGGGTTCAAAGTCAAACAGTAATTTATATAATACCACGTTCAATCATGAACTGCTCGAACAGATCAAGCAGTATTGGATCCACCTTCAATTTATTCTCTACAAATTCTTCCCTGAGAACCTTAAGGGTTTCCCTGGCGCTTAAGGGAGATCTATATAGTCTGTTCGGATCGGTAAGGGAATCATATACATCGATTATTTCCAGCATCTTTGCAGGAAAGAACGCCAGAACTTCATAATCGATCAGAGGTTCCATTTCATAGGACATAATGTTCTGTATCTGAGCGTCAGGCCTCATTTCCTTGTACTTGGCCAGCAGTTCACGGAAATAGCCGTATCCTCCGGGATCTCCATAGTATTCATGATGATATCCGGTAATCAGGGCTGCTTCAGTGGGATAGATCGTTTTTTCCATGACGGCTTTGTATCCAAGCTTGACATGACGGACGACCTTTTCTCGATCATAACCTTCTTCACCCTCGTGATATTCAATGTCCTCGAGTTTTCCTATGTCATGAATCAGATAACCCATAGCAAATTTCCGTATTTCGTCAGAGCTGAGACTTCTCATGCCACCGTGAAAAACACGTTCAAGCGTGATTTCATCCGGATTAATATGGGGTAAAAGCTGGGTATAATAATGGCGGTATCTTGTTCCGAATCGGGCTCGTATTCTATTGGCAAGACTGGTTCTGGAATATTCACGGTTATAGTAGATCAGAAATGAGAAGCCCATCAGAAACACCCTGGTCATATGCTGCACCACTGTGCCTTTTGACTGCTGGATCATCTGGTTAATAAGATCTTCCTTGTACAGATCACTATCCAGCAGGGCTTGTGTTGCATCCATCATCTCTTCTGTAGCCGTTACCAGGAGTCTGGAGTGCCGTTTAGCCTCGGAATTTCCCATTCTCAGAGCTTCCTGGATAGTGGCCTTGTTGATCATTGCTGCCTGCGCGGTTGCATCCACCAGAAATCCATTGGCTGTTTCGGGATCAGCAGCAGGATTCACCATGAGTGAAGCGAGGCGATCCCGGTGTTCTCTCAGCCGGTTAATGCGTTCTACAGGCTGAAGCTCAATAATTTCTTCATAATCAGAACCAAAATTCTGGATGCGCTTGATGGGTCTCTCTTCTTTTAAGTTAGAACCCTTGTCTATAGAAATCCTGCTATCTGACTGGGTTTTAGGGTACATTTTGTATATCTCTGCGGCTGTGTCCGGATCAACAAAATACTCATATCCTGACTTAGCCTGGAAAAACTTGGGATTGTTCAGCAGTAACGAACGGATAGGAATCCTTCGTTCCTTGTCACTGCCTTTTCTGCAGGCAATGACAACAAATCCTCGTGAGGACATGTACTGAAGACTCCGCGGATCATGACGCACAATCTCTACGAGAGGTACGGAGTCGCTTTGTTTGATATTTTGTTCATCCACAGTTTATTTCTCGTGCATTCAGAATGAAAAGTCAATATTCTGAACGCCATACTGTACAGATTTCGAAACTCGGCTTAGGATATGTTCATGTCAACAAGTACAGTCTCATTCTCTTTTAACATGAACCCTGTAGTGTACAGTGGTCCAGGAACCATCGCAAAACTCCTGACGGTAATCAGCAGTATTTTCCCCGGATCTGTGCCCTGCCGCCGTATTCTCATCGTCAGAGGTGGTGATTCATTGCGTAAAAGCCGGCACTGGAGAAAAGTTATAGATATCCTGACTGATGCCCATATTGAGATTGTCGAGCAGGAAATAACCTGTGAACCCTCGGTCGAGTTGATTGATGGCGCTGTTGAAGACTACCGGGATACCGGAATTGATCTTGTGCTGGCTATAGGTGGGGGTAGTGTGCTTGATGCCGGGAAAGCCCTTGCGGCCATGCTTTGTTCAGAAGGTTCAGTTATAGACTATCTGGAAGGAGTCGGCAGCAAGAAACCATCAGGACAGAGACTGCCCTTGATTGCGGTTCCTACTACTGCCGGGACTGGCAGTGAGGCCACTATGAATGCGGTAATCAGCCAGGTCGGTCATAATGGTTTCAAGAAATCTCTGCGGCACCAAAGGTATATTCCCGATGTAGCAATACTTGATGCCGAGCTCAGTCTTTCCTGTCCACTGCCCATAACTGCAGCCTGCGGCCTGGATGCTTTTACCCAGCTGTTTGAGGCATATACATCGATAAAGGCAAGCGCAATTAATGACGCTCTGGCAAGATCCGGTCTTGAACATGCGGCTGCTTCCTTACCGATCTGCGCAGGAGGGGAACCCGACAACATAGAAGCACGGCAGTCAATGCTGTACGCATCTTACCTTTCGGGCGTCTGTCTTGCTAACAGCGGACTTGGAGTAGTTCATGGGCTGGCTGGCGTAATCGGCGGATTCTGCGATATTCCTCACGGGCTTGTGTGCGGCAGGCTGCTGTATCCCTGTCTGGAAAAAAATATTCAGCTCATGCAGAAAAATCCTGATAACTATGAGATCGCCCTGAAAAAATACGCTGAAGTAGGCTGTATTCTTGAAAAAGCGGCTGAGGGGACTGTATACGCTTGTTGCCGCGAGCATAGCAGAGAAGGGGATAATAATATCCAGCAGAATCTTGATTTCCTGCTGGAATACATACAGCACTGGAAAAATGATTTTGCACTGCCTCGACTCTCGGAATACGGGCTTGTTTCTTCTGATTACCAGCGCATTGCCGATGCAGCATCAGTAAAAAACAATCCTGTAAATCTTGAGTATGATGATTTTATAGAAATTCTTATTAATCAGGATACATAGCTCAGGTCTGCATTTGAAATTGTTTTAATTCCGCTTTCTGTTTCGAGCAGCGCTGCACCGTTTCTGTCAATTCCGGCAAAAACACCTTTTTCCCTCGTTTTATCCGGGAAAACGGCTTCAGCGCTGCAGCCTCGACAGAACAGCATTGAGTTAATTCTGCTGATAATGCTGTCTGAATCTTCGGTCTCCCCTTTGAAGAAGGAAAGCAGAATATCCTGAAGAAGAGTTCCCGCGGAGACAGACACACCAGCATCTGCCAGGCATGTCGCGGGTCGTCTTAATTCTTCCTGCAGATTGTCAGTGTTTGCAATATCCGGAACAGAAGAAATATTTATTCCAATGCCGCAGAGCAGCCATTGACTGCCTACCATTTCACACAGGATTCCGCCTAATTTTCGCCCTTTCAGCATAAGATCATTCGGCCATTTGATCTCTATGTTGAGACCCGGCTGAACTTTCAGGTTGGTCAGGTATCTATTTAATACCCGAGAGCAGATATGAGCAGAATAAAGGGATGCAGCCGGTTTTTCCGGGATTTTTGCGGAATCCAGAATTATGGTTGCCAGCATTGCATCACCTGGTTTTGTATGCCATGTACGTCCCGGTCCTCTCCCTCTTCCTCTGCTTTGATAATCGCAGAGCAGGGCTGTGCCGTGAGGAGTACCTTTTTTAACCATAGACCTGGCAATATCCATAGTCGAGCTTAACTCGGAATAGTGAAAAACCGGTGCATTCCAGGGATTTTTTACAATCATTGCAAAAAGTATACACGTATATTTTGATTAAATCGAGTTTAGCTAGTACAATCTAAATGTGAATGAATCGAACAGCCCTGATATACTTATAACTCGACAACAGCTGCAGATCGATAGTCTGAAAACCGAACTTGACAGTGTCCGCATGCAGAAGATTGAACTTGAGCATCAGCTTGAACGTACGACGCACCGCCGGCATGAGCTCGAGCGTATACTGTCCCTGCATGAAAAAACCGGTTTGCCTACTCATTACCGACTTAAAACCGAGATGAAGGCAGCTCTGGACATGTATAATTCTTCAAGAGATGAGCATAAGCTCGCCATTTTTATTCTACAGCTCGATAAAACAATCGAAACCCTGCAGCGCACTGCACAGCCTAGTGTCTCTGAATGGATACTTTATGAGCTTGGAAGTCGCTTTCTTCAGCTTCTGGAAGACGAAGACCAGGTTTTTCATACCCGTGATTCAGAATTCGTATTTATGCTGCGTATTGAGGATCATCAGCATTTTCAGAAAAAGCTTAACATGGTCTACAACCAACTACGCGAGCCCTTTTTCTTTTCCAACATCAAGGTCAACCTCGATGGAACTACCGGTATCTCATTCTACCCTGATCACGGAGTCAACCGTTCAACCCTGTTGCGTCATGCCGACGTAGCACTTGGCGCGGCATTTGAACAGCGTATTTCATCTCTGGTGTTTCATGAGCAGTTGCTTGAACAGGTTATTGCCAAAGCTGATCTTCAGCACAGTATTATTCGCGCAATTGAGGCACATGCACTCGAGAACATCGGTAAACAGTTTTCACTGGTATATCAACCCAAATACTATGTCAGCGAGATTAATGAGCGGCATGCCGTTGTCTCGTCCATTGAAGCTGAAGTTCTTATGCGCTGGCATCACCCCGAGAAAGGAGAAGTTCCTCCAGATCGATTTATACCGCTGGCTGAAGAAACAGGATTGATTGAGCCAATGGGAAAATGGGTGCTCTATGAAGTAGAAAGACAGAAAGGCGAGTGGGGGACTCATGCTGCGGCATCAATTCCACTTGCTGTGAATATCTCTGCCAGACAGCTTTCCAATAATGATATTTATGAAGTAATCGAGAATATGATAATAAACCGGGGTTTGAAGGGCTCTGATATAATCTGTGAGATTACCGAGACCAGTATATTTGACAACCCTAACACAGCCAGGAATCTTATGGAGCGCTTATGTGAAATCGGCGTCAGGATTTCCCTGGATGATTTCGGTACAGGTTTTTCATCGCTGAGTTATCTGAGTCGCTTTCCTCTGCATGAAATCAAGATTGACCGTTCATTCATTTCGCGCCTGGCGGATCATGAAAAAGATCATGCCATAATAAGCAGCGTATGTGATCTTGCAAAAAGAATGGGCTGGGTTATTGTAGCTGAAGGGGTGGAAACCGAGTATGAATTCCGTCAGTTGTTTAAAATCGGAATTAGATGTTTTCAGGGTTATTTTCTGGGCAGACCGTTTGCACCCTCAATATTTGCAGAAACAGTCGAACGACTTAACCAGAATGAAATGCTGCTGAGCTTCTGAGTCAACACCCAGGCTCAGCAGTCCGGGGAATCCCGGAGATCATTCCATCCTGTGGGTAAACAGTCTCAGCTATGAGCCTGCGCGATGGCTTTTTTCAATTCAGCCATCTCTATAGCCGTCATGGCAGCATCCCAGCCCTTGTTTCCGGCTTTTGTTCCGGCACGTTCCAGGGCCTGTTCAATGTCGTTGGTGGTTATAACACCAAAGATTACCGGAACACCGGTCTCCATACTTGCCTGAGCAATACCCTTGGCAGCTTCATTGGCAACAAAATCAAAATGAGGTGTGGAACCCCGGATTACAGCTCCAAGGCAGATTACCGCATCATAGCGCTTGCTGGCGGCAAGATCGCGGGCAATAAGGGGAATCTCGAATGCCCCTGGCACCCTTACTACAGTTTGATCGCTGTCAACAGCACCATGACGGATCAAACAGTCAAGTGCGCCACTGACAAGCTGTTCTGTTATAAGACTGTTGAATCTTCCAGCTACAATTGCTGTTTTCAGACCCTGTGCCGTAAGTTTTCCGGCTATTTCTATCGTTTGCATAATGCCTCCTGTGCATTGTGTTCTGCGGATTTTTCAAGTCCTGCAGAGATTTCCAGATATTGAGTAATTTCTTCTATGCTGAGAAATGGCATGCCATGTTCATCGGCTATTTCCTGAAGTTCAGGGCCACGTGCCATACTACCGTCGGGGTTCAGCACCTCGCAGATAATTCCTGAGGGGTATGCACCGGTCAGTTCTGCCAGACATACTGCCGCTTCGGTGTGTCCTCTGCGGGCTGAAAGCCCTCCCGGATGTGCAATGAGCGGAAACATATGACCAGGCCGTCCGAAATCTTCCGGTTTTGTATCCGGGCTGCACATGGCCTGAATAGTAGCTGCTCTGTCCGCACAGCTGATCCCGGTGGTGGTTCCGTGGAGGTAATCAATGCTGACGGTGAAGTTTGTCTCATGAACTGCGTTATTCTTCTGTACCATCAGTGGAAGGTCCAGTTCTTCAGCACGTTCTGCTGTTATCGCCTGGCAGACAAGTCCGCGTCCCTCTGTAATCATAAAGTTTACCGTATCCGCACCTGTTTCCGAGGCAAGAGAGATAAAGTCGCCCTCGTTTTCCCGGTCAAAGTCATCTGTAACCAGAATGATTCCTCCGCTACGCAGAACTGCGAGCGCCTGTTCGATCCTCTGTATTAGCGCTTCATTATGTTTCCGGTCTGTATTTGTATTACTATTCATTTTTTTATCCTTTTAGGTGAAAGCCGAGTTCCTGCAGCCTTGATTCGCTTATTGCAGTTCCTTTTTCATGAGCAGTACCAAAGCCAAGCAGCCGGTCAACCGCCCGGATAAGCATATCCGTCTCGATATTCACAGCATCCCCAGGGCGCTTGTTTTTCAGGCTGCTGTGCTGCATGGTATGCGGTATTATATTAATACTCAGTCCGTCTTCCTGAAGTTCTGCAATAGTCAGGCTGATGCCGTCCACGGCTATTGAGCCTTCGGGAATGCAGTGGCGAAGCAGGTTTTTATCCATAGCCAGGCGGAGGTATACATTCCTTCCGCGCATTTCGAGATCCTGTATCCGGGCTGTACCGTTTACGTGACCCTGTACAAAGTGACCTCCCATTGGAGTTGAGGGAGTCAGACTACACTCAAGGTTAACCTTATCTCCGCTTCTCAAGTTGCCAAGGGTGGTCTTTTTCAGAGTCTCTGCCAATGTATCAAACTCGAAGCCGTCGCTGTGTAGAATCGTGACGGTCTGACAGACACCGTTTACGGCCACCGAGGCACCAGGTTCCAGTTCAGGAAGAATACTGCTGCAGCTGAGTCTCATTCGGGCAGATTCACCTTCAAAACTCACTGAACGGATTTCACCAAGTTCCTGTACTAAGCCTGTGAACATGCTGCCTCCATAAGTGCCTCACATTTTTCTCCGCCTGATGAAGCAGTATTGATGAGTATTTTCCGTAGATGCGCAGCGGACTCGGGATTCAATGATGAAACCGACATTGTAGTACCGTAAGCCTGGTAGTGTTGGTCCGTCATTCTGAGTGCGCTGGCAATGGTTCTGGCTGCTGGAATACCGCTGCTTGGCCGTCTGCCACTTCCCAGGAGAATTGGTTCTGTGAAAACAGTCAATCTGTCATAAAGCCCTGCGGAAAGGAAAGCACTGTGAATCAAGGCACCGCCCTCTACGAGTATGCTGTGAATACCGTCTGCATACAAATCATCCATTATCTTTTCGAGAGACAGTCCTGTACTGGAATCTGTTTCAATACGTCGTACGGTGACGACGTTTTTCTCGAGGTTCCGACAGCGGGTTTCGTCGGCATCTGTGCTGCAGTAAACTCTGGTCGGTATGCGATGAGCATCCTTGACCAGTCGACTGTCGATCCTCAGATCTGCATTGCTGTCAAGAATTACACGGAGCGGTTGTTTAACATTTTCGTTGTCTGTATGTAGTTCATGTAATCCGGCACTTGCCCTGCTTGCTGCTCCGCCAAGGCGGATTGTAAGCTGAGGATTATCAGCCTCGGCCGTTCCGCTGCCTATAAGTACTGCATCACAAGATTTGCGGATACGATGAACCTCTTCACGAGCTTCACGGGAACTGATCCATTTTGAATCACCGCTTTCAGTGGATATGAAACCATCCAGGGTCTGCGCCCACTTCAGATGGAGATACGGACGCTGAAGCCGCATGGAGAGGATATAGGCTTCATTCTGATTGAGTGCTTCCTCCGCCAATACCCCGACAATTGTCTCGATACCAGCATCACGGAGAGCAGTAATACCATTTCCGCTGACAAGCGGGTTTGGATCTGCAATAGCAATTACTACCCGTGAGAATCCCTGTTCGATTATACTGCGTGTGCATGGTGGATTATGCTTGTGCGGTGAACAGAAAGAGCAGGGTTCAAGGCTACAGTACAGAACTGCTCCCTCTAAACTGTGACCATTAGCGAGTGTATTCTCGATAGCATTCGCTTCGGCATGAGGGCCGCCGTACTCTGCATGGTATCCACTGCCGATAATTTCGCCGTCTCGGACAATTACTGCCCCCACCAGCGGGTTGGGTGATACATGCCCCCGGCCGTTTTCAGCCAGCCGAAGAGCCTGCTCCATAAACATGGTGTCCATAACTGGACCTCCTGGGTCGTGCTGTTCCCAGGGCGCTACAATCAAAGCCTCAAAAAAACCCTGATAATCCACCAAGGGCATGGCAGATATCAGGGCTAGGGCTAGGATGGATATGCACGACGCGTGCGATTTTCTTTCATCCGGACTATACCGTCGGCACTGGAGTTCCACCAGTTCAGTCCCCTGGAGAAGGGAGTCGCGGGCTATAACCGCCGGTCAGGAATTGCCTCGTAACACGAAGCTCACCCTGCCCTGAAAATCATGTAAATAATACTGCTTTCTGCAATATGTGTCAAGCGTTATCGATAAAAAATTAACTAAAGACGACGCTGCTCTTCAGTCAATATATGCTCATCTTCGTCCTCTGGATCAATCTGATCCCGTGGAAGCAGAAGGTTTACAATAATTCCCACGAGGGTAGCCAGAGCAACACCTGAGAGATCAAAAGTAACGCCTTCGAGGAATGGCAGAGGGAAAAGCAGCTTGCCGCCGCCGATACCAATTACCAGAATAATTGATGTCAGTACCAGATTGCGCTTGTGAGCATAATCCACACCGCTTTCTACAACCGTCCGGATACCGGCAGATGCAATTATTCCGAAGAGCATCGCGCTGATGCCACCCATGACTGGACTTGGAATTGTCTGTATGAGCGCTCCGAACTTGCTGAAAAAGCTGAGAAAAACAGCAATACCAGCAGCTCCGGCGATAACAGGAACAGAATAAACTCGGGTAATAGCCATAACTCCAATGTTCTCACCATAGGTGGTGTTCGGAGGACCGCCGAATAGTGATGCAAAAGAGGTTGCAATACCATCACCGATCAGGGTTCTGTGGACACCTGGATTCTTGTAGAAGTCACGGCCTGCAACAGTTCCCATTACAAGGGTATCCCCAAGGTGCTCTGCAATTGTTGCCAGAGAAACCAGCAGGAAGGTGATGGTCGGAATAAGTGCAAACTTTGGAGCGGTAAAAGTCGGCAGGCCGAACCAGGCGGCTTCTCCGACTGAGCTGAGATCAATCAAGGCCAGTTCAGGAAGAAACAGACCGAATATCAGTGCGAAAACGTATCCACCGACAATTGCAATCAATACAGGAACGACTGTGAAAAAGCCTTTCAGAAAGATACTGCAGAGGACACCGATTCCAAGTGTGACGGCTGCAACCAGGAAGTAGTGCCACTGATAACCGTTAGCAGGATCAGCAAAGGGGTACATGGACATGTTCATAGCAACAGGTGCCAGACTGAGGCCGATTACCATGATAATGGAACCAATAACAACCGGTGGAAGCAGTCGATCCAGCCACGTGCGGCCAAATGCCCGGATTATTCCAGCAATCAGTATGTAGAATAAACCAACGAAGAAACCTGCACCGAGTGCATACTCAATACCGAAACTGGCAGCTACTGCAACAATTGGGGGAATGAACGCAAAGCTGGAGCCAAGGTATGCCGGAACCTGTGCTTTGGTAACCAGAATGTAGAGCAGGGTACCAAAGCCTGAGGTGAACAGAGCAATTGCAGGGTCCAGACCGGTAAGCAGCGGAACCAATACGGTCGCGCCGAACATGGCAAAGACATGCTGAAAGCTCAAGGGGATCCACACCTGTAAAGGGGGCCTGTCTTCAACATCGTAACGAGCTTGATGTGACATAAATACTTCTCCTGAGGGATTTTTCCTAAATTTGCCCAAAGCACGACGGTTGTCAAGTGCCTCCAGAAGCATGTACCTTATTGTAGTATGCAAAAGAACTATTTCCGGCTTCCAGGCAACTATAGACAGCTCAGTAACCGCTTTATTCATCGTGTCAGTCATGCTTCCCGGCAGGAGCAATGGGGCCGCACATTCGTTCAGCTCGCCTGGACTGCAGGTCCGGTGACATATCTCGCATTACAGGCAGGCTATATTCTAGGTTTTGGTCACCGCCCACCGGAAAATCTTTTCTTTTATTTTGGCGGCTATACCCTGGTAACAGGTATTGTTTCGGTTGCTACCCGGTTTGTATATAATCTCACCCGGGGCCGCGATCTCCTTAAGGCTGAATCCGCATTACAGAGTTCAATGAGCAGTCTTCCAGATATGGTTGCAGCCTGCCGCAATAGCATGATCAGTTTTTATGAACCAGAATACCGCCCGGCGATAACATCCCGCTATATACTGAATAATCCTGACGCGGGACCTGAAGCGGTTGAGCATGCGGTAGAGCTCTTGACCGGCAGCAAAAAGCTCGGAAAGTCCGCCCGGAATGTAGAAATCTACAGACGGCAGGGATTAAAAATTCTCTGTCAGGAAACAGCAGAGTCTGTACTCCCGGAACTCAGGACGGCATGTGCTACAGTAGCAGAAGCCAGTCCCGAGCTGTCCCGAATTCTGTATGACAGGATGAACGGAAAGGTCGTCAGCAAACGCGACGGTCAACCGAGGACCGAAGGCTTTCTGTTCCGCGGTCAACGTGCACTGGAATACAGTGATCCATCTATTCTTACCCTGAGCGATACCATTGAGATCGCAACCCTTGTATTTGAACTTCTGGCTGGTCGGAAATTTCCGAGAATTACGCTTAAATACCATGGAGCACGTATAATCAGTGAACGTGGTGAACAACTCGAACGCAGCCGCAGGGCTGTCAGAGCAGCCGTCAATAGGCGGAACGCCAGACTCTGGGATCTCGGTGAACATCTCAGGAGTCGGCGCAGCATGAAACGCTTCGCAGCGGCGGTACATGCAATTCACAGTCCGCAGGTCTGGTTGAATGAAATTGAAGAGTCCCTGAAGGAATTGAAACCTTCGATGCGGAAAAAAAACAGTGCCAAAGATATTGCCTTCCTGCGGAAAACCATGAACAGACTTCGTGAACTTGAACGTGCCGACAGGCATCTCAGCAAAGCCGAAGAAGACATGAACAGGGCCCAGACACGATATACGGAAGCCAGAAAACAACTCGAAAAAAAACTCGGGACAGGACGCGGGCCGGTTATCCTTAGAGAGGGACAGCGGCTACGGCGGCGGGACAGGGCAGGTATTTCCCTGGTAAGCAGCGAAATTACCCTGGATCGCAAACAGCAGAGAGAGCTTGCCAGGCGTGTGGCACCGGTTCTGGAAGTTCTTGATGAAGGTAATTATGAAGCAGATGAACTGGTTCAATCCGGATATGCCCTTATGCAGATTCTGGAGGGAACCATTCCTATTTACCGATGGAGTATAGCCTCAGCCCTGGAACGCAGTAATGCGCCTGATTTGTCACAGCTCGAACAGGGGCTGACTTCTGCAACAAAAATCGGATGGGGACTGTCTCTCGTTCGTGAGCTTCGAAGCAAACAGTCAGAGATACTCCATGCACTGGCCCGGAGCCTGGTAAACTATCACCGAATCGAGCTGAACGAAGACACAATCAAGTATTTCACTGATTATTTCAGCGCAAACGAACAGTATCTGCGCTCACTCCAACCCTCTGATGAAGAGGATATCGTGAATAGCCGTTGCCTGGACTGGAAGGGCATACATGCTGCCGCGGCAGCACTCGGCGGAAGTGGATATCCACAGCTGAATTAATTACTATTGAATTGAGCTTTTTTTTTCTGGAGAAAAATATGAGTAGAAGATTATTGTTGTATATGATTCCGCCAGCATTGCTTGTTTTGAGTATTCTAGTTTATCTGTTAACTTTTAGCGGTGAGAATCAATCCATCCTGAACAATGATGTAAGAAATTATCAGGAATCAATCAGTGCAGGAACAGATTCAATCAGTGCAGCATCTATGGTTCACTATTTTCCGGATTCTACACTGACAAAAACGCAACTGCAAGGTTCGCTCGGCAGCAGTATACCATCTGCCAGTATCGCAACTGTCAATGAAGACGGCAGTCCGAATATAGCCATGCTGAGTCCGGTAGTAATTTCAGATGATTACATTATGATTATTCTTTCGGATACTCAGACACGCAGAAATCTCGAACTGCAGGGTATCGCTGTAGCCACAGCATATAGCTATACGGCAATGGCTGCTCCTGACGCTCAATATAAGGGAAGCCGATTGGTTCTCGAGCTCGTGAATGATCCACAGCTGATACAAAGACTTCGGAACAAAAGTGAAACCGATTCTCCCTATGCTGTCTTTCTCAGAATTGTCAGGATTCTTCCCCTGGGCTGAAAACTCTGCTATAATCATTTTATATGAACACCTTACCAGCAGACTACAAATCGATTCTGGATGTACAGCAGACAGAGAGAGCAATTAAACTGATCAAGGATTATTTTGAGCGCAGTCTATCTGCCGAATTGCGGCTGTTCCGCGTGACATCTCCATTGTTCGTGCCAGTCGGATCAGGCATTAATGATGACCTGAACGGGGTAGAGCGCCCGGTGAGTTTTCCGGTTGCAGCCCTGGAAAACAGCCAGGTTGAAATTGTTCAGTCACTGGCCAAATGGAAGCGGATGGCCCTGGCAGATTACGGTTATTCATGCGGAACAGGAATCTACACCGACATGAATGCAATCCGGCCGGACGATATTGTAGATGCAACACATTCGATCTACGTTGATCAATGGGACTGGGAAATGGTAATCGACCCCAGTCAGCGGAACCTGGAGAAGCTGAAGCACACCGTCAGACGAATTTACCATACTATTACACGAACCGAATTCGTCATTCATGAGCAGTATCCGGAAATCGTCCCCTGTCTTCCTCCTGAAATAACTTTTATACATGCTGAAGACGCACAGAAACGTTATCCTGAACTCAGTCCCGAACAGCGTGAACATGAGCTTGCGAAAGAATACGGTGCTATCTTCGTAATCGGAATCGGAGCTGAACTTGCAGATGGTGTACCTCATGGTTCCCGCGCACCGGACTATGATGACTGGACCACTGAATGTGCTGTCGGACGCAAGGGACTGAACGGGGACATAGTAGTCTGGGATCCAGTGCGCGAAACCGCACTCGAACTCTCCTCAATGGGCATCCGTGTAGATCAGGAGACCCTCATGCGTCAGCTTGTATTAACCGGAACCGAATCACGCAAGGATCTTTACTGGCACAGACGACTGCTGAATAATGAATTTCCTCAGACACTCGGTGGTGGAATTGGCCAGTCCAGGCTCTGTATGTTTCTTTTGCGCAAGATTCACATAGGTGAAGTCCAGGCATCGGTCTGGCCGGAAGAATTTAAGCGGAAATCGCTGGAAATTGGCCTCAAACTGATGTAGACTTTTCCTGACAGGTACTCACAGAAAGGAGCCAGCATGTATAATAACGTTGATCCCAAAGAACTGCCGGCTACAATGCTTATTGTAGACGATGACCGTCAGAATTCCGAAATTGCTGCCGCTTTTTTCTCCAGCTGGAAACTTGATATTTATCAGACTGATTCACCGGCTGATGCCTTGAGCATGATAGAGGACACAACCTTCGATATTATACTCATGGACATTATGATGCCCGCCATGGATGGCATTACCCTTACCGAGAAAATCCGTTCTCGTGCGGCCTATGTGGATGTGCCAATTATTTTTCTGACTGCAAAGACTGACAAGGAAACCCTGCGTCAAGCTTTCAACGCCAAAGGATCAGATTATATTACCAAACCCTATTGGGGTGAGGAACTTCAGTTACGGGTAGGCGCGCAGCTACGAAACCGTCATCTACAGCTTTTTCTGGGAAATCTGCATGTTGAAGTCGAGCAGCAGAAACAGCGGGCTGAGAAAGCCGAAGCTGAACTGCTTGAAGCGCGCAAGCGAATTGCCCAACTGGAAGCCTGACGGGAAGAATTACTCGGTATATCGATCGACATGCAGTAGAATCCCGTTCTGACTTTCACAAGGAATGATCTCCACTGTAGTGAAGAATGTCTGTATAACCGTATTCTCAAGCAGATTGTTGACAGCTCTCTGCAATGCCGACTTGAGATCATCTGTCTCTGAAACATGACGACTGTCAGCAAATATAATAATACTGCGATCCGCTGCGAGTATCTTCGCATTACAACGGCTGCAGAAGCCACTGAATTCCTTCAGCATCATGGACAGTCCAACTGCAATAACACAGGCATCCTGGGTATTCGCCTTCAGCCCACCTGTATTTCCGACCAGCGCACAGGAAAAGCTGCTGCTGTTCTGGATACTGTAAAAAATAACGGATCTGATCAATCGCTCTAAGTCCACACTGGATGACTCGGGGTTTTCCAGAAATATATCGTTGACAGCAGTAACAGCATGGAGCTGCTGCAGAATATCCTGTACGGAAAAATTTTCCTGTTCAATCTGCAGGTGTACCAGACTGCTCATTAGCTGTAGATTATTCTGTACACGATGATGTAGTTCCTGAAGCAGGTCACTCTGTTTTTCCAGAGCATCTGAAAGCACAGCCTGAATTCCCTGGCTTTCGACCAATCGGGATTTAAGCTCCTCAGCAAGCTGACTCTGAATCCTGAGCGCTCCGCTTATACTTTCAAGCATATGTACAATCAGATAGACCAGAACCAGAGAAATCAACAGCAGGTTTGATGCTATTATCAAAACCGACAGAGAATTATAGCCATGATCAAGCAGTGCAAAATGTATAGCCAGCGCATACAACAGCATACTGATTGTGGATAACAGAAGTATTGCGGTGACCATTCGACGCCGGCTGAAGAGGGCGGAAAGCACAATTGCAGAAATAAACCAGATATAGCCAGCACCATCCGGTCCGGTTGCCAGTAGGACAGTCAGACCAACAAGATAACTGCTAACCACCAGCAGCAGTATCTTGTGTTCAGCAGACATTTTTTTATTAAAATAAGCGACGAAAATGACGACGTATATAGCAGTATCGACAAAAGCGATCATGTACAGGCGCTGATAAACAGCGGCAATCATACTCGGTACATAGGCAATAGCGCCAGCAACGAGCAGAAACCGGAAAAGGTTCTGAACGATCCTGGTTTTTTCCTCGGAGATGCTATACATATTGCTATTGTCTACCATCATGAATCACGGGTCAAGGAAATCAATGAACAAGCGTTTTCAGAACATCTGTAAAAAATTCTGCTCAGCGATCCTGCTGCTTATCGCCTCGATAACACTGTTTATAATAACAGCAGCCCGCATACCCGTGTCCGAGCCGGAACTCGAGCATCATGAGGGGAATCTGGCCATGGTCATTGTACAGGACTGGCGGCCAGACAGCGAACTACATTTCTCCCGCGCTCCTGAATCAACGCTTCAAACAGAGCCAGTAGAAATTATAGACGGCCAGACCCTGTTCCAGACAGCCTCTATCAGCAAATGGCTTACAGCAATCGGAGCTCTGAAACTTGTCGCCGACCAACAAACTGACCAACAAACGAATCAGCAAGCCAACGGGGAAATTGATCTCGACGGCCCCGTCCTGCATCTCATTCCACCACAATTCCTGCCGCGCTCACTGGAACCGGAACACTACAGCCCGGATGACATAAGCCTCCGCATGCTCCTGAGTCACACAGCCGGACTGACTGACAATCTCGGCTACCTTGGTTTTACAGACGAAAACACACAGAGCCTTCGGGAATCACTCATCCACGCAGATGACGCCAAAGAGGGTTCCTCGGCTGTCATAGAAATTGGACGTAGACCCGGCAGCAACTGGCAGTATTCCGGCGGAGGTTATGCCCTGCTTGAACTTATAATAGAGACACTAAGCGGGGAAGACTTCGATTCCTACATGCGCCGTGAAATACTGCAGCCCCTGGGAATGCACAATGCCCGTTTCAGGTATGAGAACAACGATTCCACAGAATCCGTAGGACATGCTGAACTTGCAGAACTCGAATCCAGGCAGCCCGTCCCGCCGCTCGCGCTCCATTTTGCCCCCGATGGCAGCATACATCCGCACCGAACCTTCGCCGCAGCTTCGGCATCTTCACTCTATGCAGGAACAGATGACCTCACCGCATTTCTGGCGTCCCTGCAGCCAGGCGCCGCCCTCGATCAGCTCATTGGCTCCGAACTCCGCAGAGAAATGTTCAGAAATCAGGTAAAAATAGCCGGTCTGAACGGCTACGGCCTCGGCGTCATGCAGTACCGGCCATTCACCAGCCGTGACCCCGTAATCGGCCATGACGGTAATAACTGGCCAGGCATAAGCACAAGCGTCCGCATCCGTCCGCAGAGCGGGGCAGGAATAATCATTCTCTCATCCGGCAACCCCGATCTTGCCGCCAACATAGCATCCGCCTGGCAGCAGCAGGAAACCGGCTGGCTTGACAGCCTCGGTCTCATGAAACGCCTCAGCAGCCCCGGCTGGATCATCTCCTTCCTGGCAATTTATCTCCTCCTACTGATTCTGATGAAGGCCGCCGCCCGACGCCACGACCGCAGACAATCTGGCCCATAATCTGCCACCGGTACCGCCCGGCTTGCAGACCGGGCTCACAGCGTGTAGAATTCACTGCATGAACCTTATTAGCACAATACAGGGAATTCTCTATCTCTCTGCCGTTCTCATTCTCACCGCACTGCTCGTAGTCTGCTGGCTCATCCACGCCCTGGTTTTCCACCTGCTCAAGCGCCAGGCAGACCGCCGGGAACGCGACACCATGCGCATCTTCCTGCGCCGCAGCGGCCCCCCAAGCCGCCGTCTCCTGCTCAGTGCCGTAATCTGGTTCTCGCTGTCCCTGTTCAACCTCGAGCCTGAAATACTCGAACTCATCCGCCACGTGCTCAGCCTGCTCATGATACTCCTGACCGCAATTCTGGCCGCCGTACTCGTGCATGCCGGCAGCTACCTCATGCTCCGTCGATTCAACACCAACGTCCCCGACAACCTCTCGGCCCGCAAAGTCACCACCCAGGTCAAGGTATTCGAACGCATCATAATCGCCCTGATTATCCTCATTGCCGTATCCACCGCCCTCATGACCTTCGACGGAGTCCAGCAGATCGGCAGCTCCCTGCTCGCATCCGCCGGGATCGCCGGACTCATACTCGGTGTCGCCGCCCAGAAAAGCCTCGGCAACGTCGTCGCCGGAATTATGATCGCCATAACCCAGCCAATCCGCCTCGATGATGCCGTAGTAATAGAAAACGAGTGGGGTTGGATAGAAGAAATAACCCTGACCTACGTTGTAGTCCGAATCTGGGACAAACGCCGCCTCGTCGTGCCCATAAACTACTTCGTGGATCAACCATTCCAGAACTGGACCCGCACCAGCTCCGACATCCTCGGCTCCGTCACCCTGCACGTCGACTACCGCACCCCCGTCGACCTCCTGCGCCGCAAACAAAGCGAAATCCTCGCCGGCACTGAACTCTGGGACGGACAGGTCGACGTAATCCAGGTCGTAGACAGCACCCCCACCACCATGATCCTGCGCTCCCTGATCAGCGCCTCCAACTCACCCCGCACCTGGGACCTGCGCGTACTCATTCGCGAAGAACTCATCTCCTACCTGCAGCAGGAACACCCCGAATACCTCCCGCGGACCCGCGTAGATATGAACCCGCAAAGTCATAATAAAGATATAAACTGATTCGTGACTATCAATAGTAGGCCGTCAACGGGGCGCGCGCCGGAAGCAAAACTTCCGGCTCTCCCGGAATCGACCCGGCAGGTGTGAGGGGGAGGGCTGAAAGAAAGTTGTGTAATGAAAATTTGATACACCAGTGGTTTTGAATTATCCTTCCAGCCAAGGGGAGGAGGTGAATCATTACTGCAAGTAAAACCAGACCAGTCTTACAGGTCTCCGACAACAACGGATTGTATGTAATATCTTTTTCCTACAGTGAAGAACTTGTAGCGGCTGTTCGAAAGCTACCTGGCAGGCAGTATCTGCCTGATACAAGGCAATGGACTGTTCCTCAAGAAAATATAACCCGTAACGGATTATCCGAACATTTTAATTCCATAGCTCATGTACAATTCCCTGAATCCGGAGAAAAAGCCAGGAGTAAATCAAAAGACAAAAAGAAAGATAATAGTCCGCATGTAGAGGAATGTTTGAGGCATCTGCGTCGGAAACGATACAGTCCGAACACCATAAAAAGTTATTTGTTTCATATCCGGCAATTTCTAATATTTACAGAAACCGAAGGGACTCCGACAACCGATCAGATTCTTGCTTACTTTGACTCTATTGCAGCAAATGAACGATTCAGCAGCGCGTATCAGCAACTGGCAGTCAATGCCGTCAAGTTCTACGTACAAACAGTATGTAAAAGCAGCATGCCGGATGTCTCACTGAGACCTCGACGAGAAAAAAGATTGCCCAGCATACTCTCTGAACAGGAAGTTGCCGGAATATTGCGAAACATTGCTAACACGAAACACAAAACGGTAATCAGTCTGATCTATTCCGGTGGATTACGGGTCAGCGAAGCGGTTAATCTGAAAATATCCGAACTGGATACAGATCGGAATATGATTCGCATTAGTCAATCAAAAGGAAAGAAGGACAGAATGGTATCGCTATCTCCACGGTTCCTTCTGTTGCTGCAACAATACCTGAGTGAATATCAACCAAAAACATGGCTGTTTGAAGGTCAGAAGGGAGGGAAGTATACCGTTCGCAGCATTCAAGCGGTATTCCATGCTGCCTGCAAGCGGGCAGGAATCCAGAAAAAAGCAACAGTCCACACCCTGCGTCACAGTTATGCAACCCATTTACTGGAAAAAGGAACAGACCTACGGATTATCCAGGAACTGCTTGGTCACAGCAGCAGCAAAACAACCGAAATCTACACCCATGTCTCCTCAGCAACCATAAGCAATATTCGCAGCCCCTTTGATGAGCTGGAAATGTGAAGGGGCACTGTGATATATGCGTTTAATGAAAGGAAATTGCTGAAACTTATAATACGTTTGATTTTTTCGATCGGATAATTTGTAATCTTACAGGGAACACATTATGCTAAGCCAATGTAAAGAGCAGCGCCAAAGACCCATGTACACATTCGTTTTTCAGCTGACTGCAAAACATTACACGCAATATGAAAGTGTACAAGGTAATTATACACGTAATTCTGCGGGTATGGCGGAGTTATCGGCAATACCGCGCCAAGACAGAAAGAAGAAGATAGAATGGAATAGCGGAAGATCTTAAAATCCCCGCGCCCCAAGAAGCCCGGCGTCCATGCCGGGCTAAGAAAAAGAGGTTGAAATGAAGATAGCATATTTTGAAATTCAAAACTTTAGAAAACTTAAATCCTGTCGTATTGAACTAGGATCAAAAGAAACTGTTTTTGTTGGAGCAAATAACAGTGGAAAAACCTCTGCAATAGATGCACTAATTCTTTTTTTGAAAAAAGAAAGAAGAACAGATATATCTACAACAGATTTTACTCTGTCCCATTGGAAAAATATAAACAAAATCGGTCAAAATTGGATTCAAGCTAAAGAGGAGGAAGAATTAAATTTTGAAGTAAATCAATGGTATCCTTATCTACCAACTGTGGATGTTTGGATAAATGTTAAGCCAACAGAAATTCATTATGTAAGTCATCTTATTCCTACCCTTTCATGGGAAGCCGGAGAATTAGGTGTACGTTTAATATTAGAGCCTAAAAATATTGAAAATCTATATAAAGATTTTATCCAATCATATAGTGCAGCCACGGAAACAAAAGAGAGTACAAAAAAGAATCTAAGACTTTGGCCAAATTCATTATCTAATTTTATTGAAAAAAAACTAAGTCAGTATTTTGCGATAAATGCATATTTGCTTGATCCAAAATTATGTATAAATCCTGAAGATGGTGTAGCTAAACCTCAGATTTTATCAGATACAGCCATGTCTATAGGTGGAGATCCGTTTTTTGATTTGTTTAAAATAGATATTATTAATGCACAACGAGGTTTTACTGATGCTAATACTACTGAATATTCTGGTGGTGTTGTATCAACACTATCATCTCAATTAAGGGCATATTATGATAAACACCTTAATCCGACAGAATTACCAACGCCTGAGGATCTTGAAGCATTAACAGCATTAGAGAGTGCTCGAGAAGTCTTTGATGATAAATTGAAGAGCAGTTTTTCCGTAGCGATAACTGAACTTGAAGGTTTAGGCTACCCTGGTTTTAGTGATCCACACATTACTTTGTCTAGTGAATTAAAAATGCTTGATGGACTAAATCATGAATCAGCAGTACAATTCAATGTTTTAGAAAAAAATGGTGGACTAGAGCCAATTTCTTTGCCAGAAAAATTTAATGGTTTGGGCTATCAGAATTTAATTTCTATGGTTTTTAAACTCATAAGATTCCGTGATGATTGGATGAAAATTGGTAAAGCTTCTAAAAAATCAGAAATAGAAGAAAAAATCACCGAACCACTTCATATTGTTTTAATTGAAGAACCGGAAGCACATCTTCATGCACAAGTGCAGCAAGTTTTTATAAGAAAAGCTTATAAAGTCTTACGTAATCATGATAATCTAAGAAATTCTGATAAGCTTTCCACACAGCTAATAGTTAGCACACACTCTAGCCATATTGCCCACGAAACTGATTTTTCTTGTTTGCGATATTTTAGAAGAAAGTCTGCAACTGAGAAATTTGATGTCCCTAGTAGTACAGTTGTTAATTTATCAAAAACTTTTGGTGAAGAAACTACAACCTCTAAATTTGCTAAGAGATATTTGAAAACAACTCATTGTGATCTATTTTTTGCTGACGCTGTTATTTTAGTAGAGGGCCCTGCAGAACGGATGCTGATACCTCACTTCATAAGCAAACATGAATTTCTGAATTCTCGTTATATAACTATATTAGAAATTGGCGGTAGTCATGCGCATAGACTAAAACCTCTCATTGAAGATTTGGGATTAATTACTTTGATTATAACCGATATTGATTCTATAAATGAAAGTACAACAAGTAAAATACAACCAAAACGAGATGTTACTTACCGATCAGGAAATACTACGCTAAAAGATTGGATTCCTAAAGAAAATAATATAGTTAAGCTATATGAGCTTTCTGAAGCAAAAAAAATATCAGATAATCAATTGTTACGAATAGCCTATCAATGTCCTATAAATATAGATTACAAAGACAAAAAGGATGAAGAGGTTTTTCCATACACTTTTGAAGATGCTTTGGTATTTAGTAATTTAACACTATTTGAAAACTTGGAAAGCTCAACTGGATTAATGAAAAAAATGCATTTGGCATTAACCGAAGATGATGCAATAAAAGCTTCTACAAAAATGTTTGATGCTTTGGAAAAAGGCAAAAAGGCTGAAATGGCACTGGAATTATTATATCTTGAAAAAGACTCAATAAATTCACCCAAATATATTGAAGAGGGTATTATTTGGTTGGAGAATATACTGCGAAACAAAGATTACGACTATATACTGAATAGTGAAGCAGAGGAGAAGTCTAAATGATTATCCCGTTGGATGCTTTAAATAAAGAAGAGAAAATTATCTATTCATGTCTGGATCTTGAAAATCCTAAAAGCTTCTTTCTGTTTGCTGGTGCAGGTTCCGGAAAAACAAGATCTTTAGTACAAGTTTTGAAAAAGTTTAAAAGTGAAAACAGAAATTTATTACAGATTAATGGCCAAAAAGTTGCGATTATAACATACACAAATGCTGCTAGTGAAGAAATCAAAAGACGTTTAGAATATGATCCGGCTTTTGTTGTCTCGACTATCCATAGTTTTTCATGGGAATTAATTAAGCCGTATCAAATAGATATAAGGGAATGGTTAAGGACCAATCTTAAAAATGAGATTAGTGAGATTGAAGAGCAAGAATCAAAGGGGCGTTCTGGGACAAAAGCCTCAATTGATAGAATAGCCAAAATAAAATCTAAACAGAATAGATTAGACCGATTAGATTTAATTAGAAAATTCACATATAATCCAAATGGTTCTAACAATTCGCATGATTCACTAAACCATTCTGAAATTTTAAAAATTACTTCTGAATTCCTAATTAATAAGAACCTAATGCAGATGATACTTGTTAGGAAATATCCGATATTGTTAATTGATGAAAGTCAAGACACAAAAAAGGAGTTAATTGAATCTTTTTTTGAAGTTCAATTAAAACAAGGTTCAAGTTTTACCTTAGGTTTGTTTGGCGATACAATGCAACGCATCTACACTGACGGGAAAATAGATCTTGATGTAAATATACCAAAAGATTGGGAAACCCCAGCGAAAATAATAAATTATAGATGCCCTCCAAGAATAGTAACCTTAATTAATAAAATCCGTGCTGATGTAGATACTCAAATGCAGGAACCCTATAAAAAATATGATGGTTATGTTCGTATGTTTATTGTTGATACAAACAAATATATTATTAAAAAAGATATCGAGGATACAGTTGGAACAAAAATGAGCACAATTACAGGCGATGAAAATTGGAGTAACATTCGAGAACATGTAAAAAGCTTGACATTGGAACATCATATGGCTGCAAAAAGGGGTGGTTTTTTTGAATTCTTTGAACCTTTATACAATGCCAGTAGTGATTCAACAGGTCTTCTTGATGGAACAATGCCAGGTATTCCTTTCCTAAAGAATCAAGTATTGCCTTTATACTATATGATGCGTGAGAAGAATGAATTCGAAGTTGCGAATATCATAAAGGAATTCTCCCCTTTAATGGATAAGGAGCGATTAAGAAGCTCAAAAAACCAAGTTGAAAACATTAGAGAAGCAGATGAAGCGGTAAAAAAATTTATCAAATTATGGGGAGCCAATTTTGATAAAGATCCAACTCTTTTTGATGTAATTAAAAATATTTCTGAAAATGATTTATTCAAGATCCCGGATATATTATCTATTATAATTAGCAGGAAAGATATTGAAGTTGAAGATGAAGACGACATAACCAATAAAACGATAGAGGCTTGGGAACAAGTATTGAAAACGCCATTCCATCAGCTGGAGCGATACTCTGAATATATTAGTGATAAATCTTCTTTTGGCACACATCAAGGGGTAAAAGGATTGGAATTCCCCAGAGTAATGATTGTGCTTGATGATGAAGAAGCTCGTGGATTTTTGTTTAGTTATGAAAAACTACTGGGAGCAAAAGAATTGTCAGCAGCTGATACCAAAAATATTGCTGATGGCAAAGAGACTACTCTTGATAGGACACGCAGGCTTTTTTATGTCGGTTGTAGCCGGGCAGAAGAAAGTTTAGCAATTGTTGCTTATACGAAGGATCCAAGAGCAGTTAATAATTTTGCTATCTCTAACAACTGGTTTAATGAAAAAGAGATTATTCTGTTAAATTGACTAAGAGAAATTTCTGTAAAATCACTTACCAGGGAATATATGACGGAAACTAAAGAATAAGGAAGAGAAATTATGAACGGAACAAGCCTAACCCCCGAACAAGAAAAAATTAACGCCTTACGCAAGATACTACCCGAAGCATTCAGCGAAGGAAAAGTAGACTGGGAAAAACTCAAAGCCACTCTTGGTGAAAATATAAATTTCTCTAATGAACGCTATATATTAAACTGGGCAGGAAAAAGTGACGCTTTCAAAGTACTGCAAACCCCTACAACTAAAACATTAATACCAGCAAAAGAAGAAAGTATAAATTTTAATGAAACACAAAATATCTTCATTGAAGGCGAAAACCTTGAAGTGCTGAAAGTACTGCAAAAAAGCTACTTCGGCAAGGTGAAAATGATTTATATTGACCCGCCTTACAACACCGGGAATGATTCCTTTATTTATCCCGACAAGTTCTCTGAAAGCAAAGCTGACTATGAAAAACGAGTCGGGGACAAAGACGAAGAAGGTTATTTAACCAAAGATGGAATGTTCCGCAAAAACAGTAAGGAAAACGGACAATATCACAGTAATTGGCTCAACATGATGATGCCAAGATTGTATTTAGCTAAAAACCTGCTACGCCAAGATGGTGTAATATTTATTTCTATTGATGATAACGAAGTGCACAATCTGCGTCTTTTGATGAATGAGATTTTTGGAGAGGAGAATTTCATTGCATCATTCTTATGGGAGAAAAGAACAAATCGTGAAAATAGGAAAGTCGTTTCAGTTAGACATGATTACTTACTTTGCTACTCAAAATTTCAGGTTGAAGGAGTTCGACCAATTAATCAAACTCCGATGACGGATAAAGCATTATCCAATTATAAAAATCCAGATAATGACTATAGAGGTTTATGGAAATCTGATCCTGCAACAGCTCAGGCAGGTCATGGTACATCATCTCAATTTTATGATCTCACAGCTCCAAATGGGAAAGTACATAAACTAGAAAGTGGTAGATGTTGGTTATATACTCAAGAAGTAATGAATGAGGCTATTAAAGATAATCGTATTTGGTTTGGTAAAGATGGGAATGGCGTTCCGAGAGTTAAAACTTACTTAGATGCTAAAGAACGGGGCTTGACGCCAGAAACGATTTTATTTGCTGCCGATGTTGGAACAACTGAAACTGCAAAGAATAAGATTAAAGAATTATTTGATGGAATAGCCGTTTTTGAAACACCAAAATCAGTTGCCCTGGTTAAAAGACTTATGCAAATGGGTGCGAATGATGAAATTATACTGGACTTCTTTTCTGGATCAGGATCTACAGCAGAAGCAGTAATGGAGTTAAATACGGAAGATGGGGGTAATCGAGAATATATTTGTGTTCAGCTCGCCGAATTATGCGAAGAAAAAAGTGAGGCCTACAAAGCAGGATATAAAACAATAGCAGAAATTTCAAAAGAACGAATTCGCAGAGCAGGCAAGAAACTACAAGAAGAAATAAAGACTGAAATTAAAAATATAGAAGCTAAAATCAAAAAATTGCAGGGCGAACTACCTACAGAAGAAACCAAAACAGAAATCGAAAATCTTCAAACCCGAATAGAACAATTAAAGATACAAGATTTAGGATTTAAAGTTTTAAAATTAGAAAATAGCAACTTCAAACAATGGCAGCAAATTACAGGTAAAGATGCAAAAGCATTAGCCGAACAAATGAAATTGTTTATAGACCCAGTTTCAGAAACAGCCACCATCGAAAATATGGCGTATGAACTCCTACTAAAAAGCGGAAAAGACCTGAATAGTAAAATCGAAAAGAAAGATGGGTTCTTTAGTATTAACGAAAATGAAATGGTCCTGATGCTTGAAAAAGCCAATCAAAAAATCATCGAATTAGTAATTGCTTCAAAACCTAATAAAGTCATTGCTCTGGACAAATTGTTCAAAAGCAACGACCAGCTAAAAACCAATACGGTGCTGCAAATGAAAGACGCAGGCATTGAATTTAAAACGATATAGGAAATTGTATGAAATTAACGTTTGAATCCAATCTGCTTTACCAACACGAAGCCATAAAATCTGTTACTGATTTATTTGAAGGTCAACCTTTGGGAGACTCCATTATGGAATTCAATCTTAAAGAAGAAGGCTCTTTAAATCTAATCAATGGCGTAGGTAATAATCTGATTCTATCGGAAGAGCAAATCCTTGAAAATCTGCAAACCATACAGGCAAGTAATGATGTTCCTATTTCGGACAAGCTTGATGGTATGCATTTTTCCGTTGAAATGGAAACCGGAACTGGTAAAACCTATGTGTATCTTCGAACCATTTATGAACTAAACAAGCAGTATGATTTCAAAAAATTTGTGATTGTCGTTCCTTCGATCGCCATTCGGGAAGGTGTGTTAAAAAACCTTGAAATAACACATGAGCATTTTCAAACATTATACGATAATATCCCTGTAAACTTTCAGGTCTATGACAGTACCAAGGTTTCAACATTACGGGGGTTTGCAACGACCAGTAATATTGAAGTTTTGGTCATCAACATTGATTCCTTCGCCAAGGATGAAAACATTATCAATAAATCCAACGATAAACTAAACGGACAGAAACCTGTTGAGTTTATTCAGGCAACCCACCCGATCGTGATTGTTGATGAGCCGCAAAATATGGAGACCGAGAAAAGAAAAGCAGCCATCGAAAACCTGAAAGCTCTTTGTACCCTTCGTTATTCGGCAACGCATAAAAACCAATATAACCTAACCTACAGCCTTAATCCGGTAAAAGCTTATGATCTGGGGCTGGTAAAACAGATTGAAGTTGATTCGATTATTGAAGAAGATGCCTACAATGATGCTTTTGTTTCGGTTGAATCCATTACAGCGACAAAAACCAAAGTAACTGCCAAAGTTTCAATAAACAGCAATGAAAATGGTGGCGTTCGAAAGAAATCTCTCACTGTCAAAGTAGGTGATGATCTATATAAACTTTCCAATGAAAGAGAAATTTATGCTGATGGATATATAATCGAAGAGATTGATGCTGTAAACCAGTGTATTTCATTATCAAATGGAAACCTGCTTTATAAGGGCGACAGTCAGGGCGGTTTAACTGATGAAGTCATGAAATTCCAGATCAAAAAGACCGTAGAAGAACACTTGAAGAAAGAAAAACGGTTGAACAAACTTGGCATAAAAGTTCTGTCCCTGTTCTTCATAGATAAAGTTGCCAATTACCGTTCCTATGATTCTGCCGGAAACCCGGTCAATGGCAAATATGCCGAATGGTTTGAAGAAATATACAATGACTATATTACAAAACCGGCTTTTGGTGAACTGGATAAATTTACGGCTGTCGAAACCCACAATGGCTATTTTTCACAAGATAAAAAGGGTGTTTTTAAAGACACGTCAGGTGAAACTATTGCCGATGATGATACGTACAGTCTGATAATGAAAGATAAAGAGAAACTGTTAGGACTGGATAATTCACTGCGCTTCATTTTTTCTCATTCTGCCTTGCGTGAAGGTTGGGACAATCCCAATGTTTTTCAAATATGTACTTTGAATGAGACCAAGTCCGAAATAAAAAAACGTCAGGAAATTGGCAGAGGTTTACGCTTAGCCGTTGACCAGACCGGTTCACGGATTTATGACCAGAATATCAATCGTTTGACCGTCATAGCCAATGAATCGTATGACGATTTTGCCAAAGCTCTACAACAAGAGATCGAAGATGATTGTGGTGTTGAGTTTAAAGGACGCATTAAAAACAAGAGAGAAAGAACTGCAATAAAATACCGGAAAGGATTTGAAGCTGACCCAAAATTCCTTGAGATATGGGAACAACTTAAAAAGAAAACAACTTACAGGGTTGACTATAAGACAGATGAGTTAATCACTTTAGCAGCAAAAGCCGTAAGAGATTTACCCGAAATAAAAGCCCCTTCCATTCGTTCTACCAAAGTACAAATAGATATGACCGATGAAGGCGTGGGAACAATGTATGCTGGAAGCAAAGTGGAAACTTATGGCGGTTATTCCTGGAAAATACCCGATGTGCTGGGTTATATCCAAAGCGAAACAGAATTGACCCGCTCCACTATCGAAGGAATCTTAAGTAAATCTGATCGGATAAAAGATATTTTAATCAACCCACAACTGTTTTTAGACCTCTCGACCCTAGTTATCAAACGAACATTATATGATTTGATGATTGACGGTATCAAATACCAGAAAATCGGCGGTTCTGAATACGAAATGGCTTTGTTTGAAGCACAAGAACTGGAAGTATATCTCAATGATTTTTCATTCAAAGTGACAGATACAAAAAAAACAATTTACGAAGAGTTTGTTCCTTTGGATTCAGGAGTGGAAAGCAAATTCGCACAGGATTGTGAAAATAGTGACCAGATAAAATTCTACTTCAAACTCCCCAATTGGTTTAAAATCCCGACGCCGATTGGGAATTACAACCCGGATTGGGCACTGGTTTTTGAAGATGACAAGAAGATTTACTTTGTAGCTGAAACAAAGGATACCGGCACACCACAGGTTGATCTGTCAAAACTTCGTGAAGAAGAGAAGATGAAAATAAAATGCGGTGAAGCTCATTTTAATGAGTTTGATGATTTAGAATACAGGGTTGTGAGTAATGTCGGTCAGCTTGTTAAATAGAAGAACCCGGAGCTTATGCCGGGCAAATACGATTTTTTAAGGAATTATTATTGTGAGAAGTAATGGATTGAATTTTGAAATTGTCTTAAATGATTCACTGATGGGTTTAGATCTTAAATCAGAAATTAATCCTAATTCTAATAAATCTATCCTGAGTATTCTAAATGATTATGAGGATGGGGAATGGCGGTCTGAGAAATTTGATAAATTTATTTGGGATAATATTGCTCAAACAGCATTAAGTGCAGATGAAAGAAATAATTTAGTAAATAGTGCTTATAGTGAATTAGTTGAATCTGCAAAAAAGCTCCGGTTGTCAGATGCTGAAAAAGATGAAATTGGAAAAGGAAGCGAGCTTGCAGAAATTTTTCTTTATGGAGTAATGAAGAATTTTTATAAAGCATTACCAGTCGTTCCAAAAATATTCTATAAACAGAATAATCAGGATAATGCAAAAGGAGCCGATAGCGTACATATTGTCATAGAAGATAACAATTTTTCAATCTGGTTCGGCGAAGCAAAATTTTACAATAGTATTGAAGATGCTAGATTAACAACAATAATTGAATCTGTCGGGAACTCTTTAAAGACTGATAAGTTAAGGAAAGAGAATAGTATTATAATTAACGTAAATGATATTGAGAAATTGCAGATTGATTATCTTCTAAGAGAACAAATAAAAAAAGCATTACAAAATACAGAGTCGATAGATCATTTAAAACAGAAATTGCATATTCCAATTCTAATTTTGCATGAATGTAAATTTACAAAAGATTGCAAAGAGTATTCAGACGAATATAAAAACGGAATCATTGATTATCATAAAGAGCGAGCAATTTCATATTTTAAAAAACAGGTATCTAAATTAAAGAACGATGTCTATAAATATGACGAAGTCCAGTTTCACTTAGTCCTATTTCCTGTTCCTGAAAAACTTCCAATTATTAATCGGTTTTTAAGTAAAGCAAGAGTTTTTAGAGAAGGATAAACATTTACATGGAAATCTTTGAAAAATGCCAAATTATAAATGATTTATTTAACTCCAATAACAAACAAGAAGCCAGAAATGAGTTAATCAAGTTATTGGATTTACATAAGAATGAAAATATTGAATATACACCCTTAGTAAATCATCTAATAAGAGATACCGGACTTTATCCTTATATTGATATTGATACAGCATCTTGGCAAGAAAAATATATACATGAAGCCTATAAAGTAAATGTTGGCAAACAAATGGCTACATTACACAGAGAACAGTCTTCCTTATTAAAAGATCTTATTGAAGAAAAAAATATCGCTGTCAGTGCTCCGACAAGCTTCGGCAAAAGTTTTGTTATCGATGCATATATTCAGCTAAAAAAGCCTAACAATGTTGTACTGATAGTTCCAACTATCGCATTGACCGATGAAACAAGACGTAGACTGTATAAAAAGTTTTCAGATGAGTACAAAATCATAACTACAACAGATGTAGAACTTTCAGAAAAAAATATACTTATATTCCCACAGGAGCGAGCAATTCATTATATTAATAGATTTAAGACAATAGATTTACTAATAATAGATGAATTTTATAAAGCTAGTTCCATCTTTGATTCTATAGACCGATCGTCAATTTTAATGAAAGCGATTATTCATTTAGGGAAGAAAGCAAAACAACGGTATTATTTAGCACCTAACATATCTAAAATATCAGATAACGCTTTTACAAAAGATATGATATTTAAGGAATTATTAAATTGCAACACTGTGTTTCTGGAAAAGCATGACTTGTTTCCAGATATTGGGCGAGATTTAACCAAAAAAAGTAATGCTCTAATTAAAATTCTTAAAGAAAACAATGGTACAAAAAGCTTGATCTATGCTGGGACTTATACGCAAATAGATAATGTATGTAATTTAATTCAAGAGAACTTTGACCAGCAGCCAACACCATTATTAGGAATGTTTCAAAACTGGCTATCAATTAATTATGATCCCAACTGGTTGCTTACGAATGTTGTTGGCAAGAGTACAGGTATCCATAATGGCCAAATGCACCGTTCATTAAGTCAAATACAAATAAAATTATTCGAAGAAAAAGATGGCTTAAATAATATCGTTTCTACTTCATCCATAATTGAAGGTGTAAATACTTCTGCAGAAAATGTAATTATCTGGCGAAATAAGAACGGTCAATATAATCTAAATGATTTTACGTACAAAAATATTATTGGACGTGGCGGAAGAATGTTTAAGCATTTTATTGGTAAAGTATATATTTTAGAAAAACCACCAGTGGATGAGAAAACAAATCTCGAACTACCTTTTCCCGATGATTTGGTCAATGATATAAATGAAGGTGAATATAATGATTATATAAACGATGAACAGGCCACTAAGGCTAAAACATTTCACCAAGAGATGGCGGAAATATTAGGAATAGACAAATACAATAGTTTGAAAAAAGCTAATGTATTGCAAAATATAAATTCAGAATTATTACTAAAAATAGCATCTTCTCTAAAATATAATTCATCAGACTGGAATGGATTAGCATATCTTAACTCGGGGGATGTTAATTCGTGGGATAGGTTATTGTATCAATTTATTGGATTAAATCCAGGCGGATGGGATATTCAATACAAAAGATTTGTCAGCTTTGTGAAAACTTTAAGTACTAATTGGGAAAGAAGTGTTCCTGAAATGCTTTATGAATTAGATGAAATTGGTGTTGGGATAAATGATTTTTTTAAATTGGAGCGAAACGTTACCTTTAAGCTTTCTTCTCTTGTTAACGACTTAAACGAACTTCAAAAAATTATATTAAATAATGGCGTTGATATCTCTCCATTTTTATTCAAAACAACACACGCATTCATGCCACCATTAGTTTACCAGCTAGAAGAATACGGCTTACCAAGAATGCTTTCAAAAAAAATGGAGAAGAATAGTATTTATAACTTCAAGAATCCTGAAAATACAATTCATAAATTTATAAAAGACATGCACAATATCGGAAAAAATCAGCTTCTATCATATTCATTTTGGAATGATTTTGAGAAATATATAATCAACTACTTCTTTGATGGAATTACAATATCAGAGGATAGTAGTTTATGACGATAAAACCGCCTACGCACGTCCTGTGCTTCGGCGGTGGGGCGCGGGGATTTTAAGAAACTGGAACCAAAAGGGCGCGGTACAGCCGATAACAGCGTGTAGCCGGTTCGGGCGGAGTACCGCCCTCTCCCAAATTGCCTACGCTACGCTTCGGCAACTTCGGCTACTCGCGGAACGTTAGGTGTAATACTCGATTCCATTTATATAAAACCTCGCCATCCATGGCTCGGAGAAGAAAAAAATGAGCAAAAAATACCAAGTTTTTATATCATCAACTTATAAGGATCTTATAGAAGAAAGAAATGCAGCTGTAGAAGCAATTTTGAAAGCTGGCCATATACCTGCGGGTATGGAACTTTTCAAAGCAGGAAAATCACAACTTGAAACAATTAAAGAATGGATTGATGATTCTGATATATACCTACTTATTTTAGGGAAAAGGTATGGTAGTATTGATCCTGAAACTGGGAAAAGTTATACACAGCTAGAATATGAATACGCTTTAGGTAAAGAAAACTTTCCAATTTTTTCAATTGTCTTAAAAGATGAATATATAGAATCAAAACTTGAAACCGGGATAAATAGAGATGAGCTATTTGAATCTGAAAATAACGAGTTGCTTGGAGAGTTTTTGGAATTAGTTAAGACTCAAATTGTAAGCTTTGCTGGTTCATTACCAGAAGTCAAATTGGCTATTCATGAGAATATACCAGAAATTGAAAGAAATAATGATCTTGATGGTTGGATAAGAGCTTCAGTAGGAAACAATGACAAAGTAATAAAAGAAATCCATCAACTAGCTAAAATAGCAGGATCTTCTACTGAGGGAAACAGTGAAATTGAATTTGATCTCGAAGAAGAAATCGAGAAATCAATAGATATATACGGGAAAAGACGAGTTCAAAGTGGAAGTGGATACGGTATTCACTATAGTAATTATAATGAAAACGCAGCTATTTCATATAAGGTAATATTCTGTGGTATTGCACCTCGTCTTTTAGAACACCCTAATGATTATACAGTAAAAAAAATTATATCATCATTGGTAGTTGATAAAACCGACATCAAAGATAGTGGATCATTTACCATAAAGGATGAATCATTTCAAAAGGTAAAAATTCATTTGACGAAAATAGGTTTGGTTAGTACAAGATATTCTAAGACGACAAGGGGTGGCATGTCATTATTCTGGTCTTTAACAAAAAAGGGTAAGGAAAAGATGGTTGAATGGGTAGAAACATAAATCAAACAGTATTACTAAGTACATCCTTGTACTTAGTAAAATTACAGAACACTATCGAGTACTACACCTAACAGCGAATATATGTTCCGCTTCGCTCCATGCTTCGCCAAATCTACCACTTCGGGGTAGGCTTCATATATTCGCAAAACGTTATGTGCCATTTGGTTTGAATTGGTTATAAAATCTATCAATATATATATGGACAGGTGAAAAAATTGTGTATAATTGTTTTATGGATATTAAAGATGCATATACCGATTTAAAAAAGCCACCGTTCCGGAATCCGGTGAGCCGCCTATCTGAAATTTTTGAGCCATGGCTCCGGAATATTGGAGCCATGCTCATACAGTTCTAATTTAACCTATTGCCGAATACCATACAATTCTCGCATAGAAAACTCAGCATCTGCTGACTTGATGTACAGAGAGTAAGAATCGTGGACAATACGATCCAGAATAGCATCGGCAATTGTAGGTTCACCAATTTTCCCATGCCACCCTGCCGGTTCAAACTGAGAACAAAAGATCGTAGATGCTCGTTTATGACGTGCGTTTACAATTTCCAGTAGGTCTCGAGCTTCATGTTCCTGTAATGAAACAAGCATCCATTCATCCAGAATCAAGAGACTGACTTTTTTGTATTGAGCGAGAGTTTTCTGGAAAATACCCTGTCCTCTGGCAACAGCAAGTTCAGTGAGCAATTCTGGGAGTCGAATATACTTAACCGTGAATGATTGTTGACAGGCAGCAATTCCAAGTGCACAGGCCAAGTAGGTTTTTCCCATTCCCGATACGGATAGAATGATGACATTGAGTTGCTCATGAATATATTCACATCCTGCTAACTGGGATATAAGATCTTTATCGAGTTTCCGCCTGGGAGTGTAATTAATATCCGCGATATGTGCCGTTGGCTGCTCAAAGGTGGCATTGTGTATCAGAAGGCTTAATCGTTTGTTTTTTCGTATCCGGAATTCCTGATCGACCATCAATCCAAATCGCTCTCCAAAACTCATGGATTCATACGAGGTATCACACACCTGTGCTCGAAATGCATCAGCCATCGTTGAAAGTCTCATCTCGATTAGTTTGTTAATTGTAGCTTCATGAGTCATTGATTCTCCCTCCTGTAATATGAAGCACTACGAGATAGGCCGAATTCACTGGGTTTCGATTCTGCATGCTGGTGATTCTGAATTTTGTCCTGACCAGTGGATAAGATTGTTTTCACACTTTTGTACCCAGGTCTTGGAGTATATGTCAGAGCTTTTAAGCACGCTGCTTCTAATCGTGCCACCGAGTATTTATCCGCCAGTTTCAGCAATCCAAAGCAGCTCTTGTAACCCTGCTGTTCAATTTTGTGAGTTTGCAGAATCGCCTTAACCGTTGCACTAGTATGTGGTCCGATTTTTTCTGCCCAGGAAATGAATCTGTCAGCATTCCAGCTTAATTACTTTTGATGATTCGGCGGCATATGTGATTCAACTGTACTGAAATGGCCTATATGGCCGGTTATCCGTGGATGCGAGCAAATCCTTATGTGATTGTAAAATACCTCGATGATATTTCGGGTTATGCGAACATCAACCTTGTGTTTGATATACTCATAGGGTACCGAATACTGATTTTTCTCGACACTTATGTGATAATTGAATTGAACCGTGGCTTGCTTCCAGGTAGCCAGTTCGAATGGTGCAGCAGGTATTGGCATAAGCAAAGACTTTTCCTGCCCAAGAAAAGTCGATCGCCTGCTGCCCATTTTCTTCTGGAATGGTCTATCATTCAGTTCCTCAAGCTTTTCCCGAATCGCCCTGTTCAACTCCGTAAAGGAGAAGAATGGCCTGTTTCGTAACGCAGCAAGAATCTGCTGGGAGACCAAACTAACAGTACCTTCAACATTAGGCTTATCCTTTGGCTTTCTGATTCTGGCAGGAACTATGGCGGTGTTATAGAATTCCGCCATCTCCTGATATGCACGGTTTATTGTTGGAGAATAGCGATCAGTTTTACTCACCCCTGTCCGCAAATTATCAGGGATTATTATTCGCGTGACACCTGAGAAATACGTAAACATATGCACATGTGCCGTGATCCAGCTTTCAGTGTCCCTATTAGGAAATGCCTCAACAAAAGCATACTGGCTGAAAGATAGCACACCAACGAAAAGCCAGGCAGGAAGTGGTTTTTTAGAATCACGGTGATAAATGGATGCTGTTTTACCTGCCCAATCAACCTCAATTTGCTCTCCCGGTTTTCTCGGTATATGCATTGAAGCACGTTTGTGTTGTGCATAATCCTGGTACTGTTTGCAGAATTGAGAATACATGAAGGGCATCGTCTGCTGTAGACGACATTCTTCACAGTATTCAGTCCATAGGAGTTTGAGTGTTACTCCATGCTTCGCCATTTCCTTGTGGATATACTCCAGATCCGGAGGCTTTCTTAAGGAACTCGTAGAAGCGGCGTCTTTTGGAAAAAGAAGCTTTCGTATTTCACCGTCTGTTGGATCATCCTTCAAAGGCCATGAAATGGCCATTTCGGACGCCTTCAGTAGCACTTTGGCGACAGTGTTCCGGGAACACCCACAACTAAGGGCAATTTGCCTCTGACTAATCTTAAGACTATTCAATCTTAAGATCTCACGATACTTGGTCATATTCTGACCTCCTGAATTGAGATTTCACTGGTTAACAGTGATACTCTCATTGT